>JBATTW010000269.1:0-3169 GCA_049670805.1 Bacteroidota bacterium | reverse complement strand
GATCGATATAACGGTAAAGGTCTATACGGTGGCGGGGCGTGCCATCCAGACGCTCGAAACACAGTCCTCGGGGGAGACCTATGTCCGGATTCCGTGGGACGGGCGGGACAGAGATGGTGATCTTCTGGCAAACGGTGTGTATCTTTATAAGCTAATAGTGAAAACGGCCGATGGATCCCTGGGTACGGAGGTTCTCGGCAAGATGTCGATAATCCGCTAAGCAGTTTTTTCACAGTTCCTGGAGGATGCAATGAAAACACCAATTCACACGCTGGGCGCGACGGCGCTGCTGGCACTCGTTGTTCTGAGTATGGGTGTTCCGCAGCAGGCTGTTGCCCAGGGAGAATCTGCTGTTCCGTTTCTCCTGATCGCTCCAACGTCGCGCTTTGGCGGCGTGGGCGAAACCGGGACAGGGTGGGTCGACGACAACTCGGCGATCTTCTACAATCCCGGTGCACTGGCGTTTCTGGATGGGTCCGAGATCAGCCTGACGCATACGAACTGGTTGCCGCAGTTCAATCTACCGGATCTCTTCTACGATCACCTGAACTACCGCCAGCGTATCGACGCGATCAGCGGGACGATCAGCGCGAGCGTGACGTACCTGAACCTGGGCGAGTTCAACGTCACCAACTCGTCGGGTCCGGACGTGGTGGATAAATTCAAGTCGTTCGAGTATGCCATCACCGCCGGCTACGCGACCAGGGTATTGGACGAGCTGGGTCTCGGGTTCAATCTCCGGTTTATCCACAGCGCTCTGTCGCCCATTGGAACGGAACAGGAGCAGGGCAACGGTATCGCGTCAACGATCAGCTTTGACATCGCGCTGATGTACCGGCCGGACTCCAACAGCAGCGATCTCTGGCGACGGTTCAGCGCGGGTCTGAATCTTTCCAATATCGGTCCGAAGATAACCTATGTTGACGCCGATCAGGCCGATCCACTTCCCACGAATCTGCGGGTCGGGATCGCATACAAGCTCCTGGATGACGAATACAACTCCCTCCATCTTGCCGGTGACGCGAGCAGACTTCTCGTCCGCCGACGGGACGACGGTTCCTCTGATGAGTTCTACGAGGCGATTGCGACCGCCTGGGGGGATGGAAGCGGCACGGGGAAAATCATCTGGAGCGCGGGCGCGGAGTACTGGTACGGGGCTCCAAGGCTCATTGCCCTTCGCCTGGGGTACTTCCACGAGAGTGCCCGGTACGGAAACCGACAGTTTCTGACGTTTGGTGCGGGCATACGCTACGATCTCTACGGGTTCGACTTCAGCTATATCTCGGCCAGCTCGGATCACCCGCTCTCTGACACAATTCGGTTCTCGCTCCTGATTGCCTGGGGCGGGGCACAAATGTAGGGCGAGAATGATCAGCAAGCATCTCCAGGAACTCGCTTCAGCAGGAGCGTCAATCCTTGCGATCATACCCGTCTTTCTTCTGCCCGGCTCCGCCAGCGGGCAGGTCCTGAGTCATCCCCTGAGGGCTTCAGGGGATGACACGTTTTCCGTCCATCGGCAACTCCAGACGTTCCCCGATACGGTTCATGTCCTGGCTGCAATGGTCCAGTTCCAGGAGGACGACAGTCCCCTCACGACCGGGGATGGCCGGTTTGACCTCTCGGCCCCCATGGACTCGGTTCTGGACGCGCCTCCTCACGATCGCCAGTACTTTGAAGACCACCTCACCTTCCTTCAGAACTACTACAGGAAGAGTTCAAAGGGGAGGGTAGTGGTTCTCTTCACCCTTGTTGATTTCCAGTACACACTCCCTGATGAAATGGCCAGGTACAGTCCTCCCAAGGACGGCACCTTCAAGGAAGTGGCCGATCTGGCCGTCGATTCGTGGCGGATGGTGGATTCCTCCGGTCTTGTCCAGGACTTTTCATCATTTGAAGCGTTCGTCGTCTTCCACGCGGGTGTGGGGCGGGATATCGACCTTGTCGCGGCGGTGGGATATGATCCGAATCCAAAAGACATTCCGTCCCTCTACCTGGGCCTGGACGCTTTCCAGGAAGCCTACGGAGATGACTACCAGGGCATTCCGGTTCAGGGTGGGTCTTTTCTCATCACCAACTCGGCGATAACACCTGCGACGGAGAGCAGGACACTCCCCGGGGCCGTGGGGGATGTTCTCCTGGAGCTGACCACCAACGGGCTGCTCTGCGCGTCACTCGGAAACTACCTGGGGCTGCCCGATCTTTTTGACACAGAGACCGGTCGTTCCGGGATCGGCCGATTTGGACTGATGGACGGGCAGGCCATTTTCAGCTTCTCCGGCGTCTTTCCCCCGGAACCCTCCGCCTGGGAGAAGTACTACCTGGGCTGGCTGGATCCGATAGAGCTCCCCGTGGGATCTACCGACATCATGCTTCCGGCGGTCGCACTGGCCGATACCATCTATCGTGTCCCCATCAGCAACCAGGAGTACCACCTCCTGGAGAACCGGCACAGGGATCCTCTCCAGAACGGGCAGACGGTCCGGTCCAGATTCAACGGCATAGCCTTCGAACAATTTTTCGAGCGAGACACGATCGGATTCAACGCGTTTGACATCACCGCTCTTGCCGGGGTGATCACAGACGTCGAGGATATGGATTGGAGTCTCCCGGGTGGGGTGGATCAGGACGGTGAGTTCTTCGACGGCGGGACCCTCGTCTGGCATATCGACGAGGCGGTTATCTCACGGACGATCAGCACGAACAGCGTGAACGCCGATCCTGATCGGCGCGGGGTGGATCTGGAAGAGGCGGATGGTTCTCAGGACATCGGACAGCAGTACGGTTTTCTGGAGCCCGGATCCGGTAGCGAAGATGGAACACCCCTTGATTTCTGGTACCGGGGAAACTCCTCGCCGGTGAATGAGAACGAGTTCTCCCTCGGCACGTTCCCCGATTCGCGTAGCAACCTGAACGGTAACAGTCTCGTCACCGTCAGAGATTTTTCGGGAAGATCCCCCCGGATGACTGCAAAGGTGATCAGAGGCGGCTCCGAGGTTTCACCACTCCCGACATTCCCCAGGTCCGTGGGAGAGATTCTGCCTCCCCGGGCGCTGACGATCGGTCCCGTTCAGACCTCTGTGGCTCCCGCCATATTCGTTGCCACGACCGGGCGGCCGGTTCCCTTTGGCGGAACGATCGATGAGAGTACCCCCTCTGGTCCGGGCAAACT
>JBATTW010000268.1:0-13095 GCA_049670805.1 Bacteroidota bacterium | reverse complement strand
CACCTGCGAGGCATCAAAACGTCCGGAGAGGAGTACTTCACCATTGTCATCAACAGAGATAGAGAACATGCTACGCACCCAGGTTTTTCGTAAAGGTTATGATGCTTTTTCCATTCTCATGAGAATAGGTCAGCGAGTCCACCAGCTGTTTTGTGATGTGTATCCCCAGACCACCCACCCTCCGTTTTTCGATCGGAAGTGTCGTGTCAACTTCTCCGGCCTGTGTCGGGTCAAACGGCTCGGTCTCCTCGTCCACCAGCCTCACGAAGAGCGTCTCTCCCTCCCGCCAGAGATTGACTTCGATCTCGTTCCGATGCCGGCTGTTGTACTTCACCATATTGGTGAAGAACTCCTCCACCGCTATGTGGAGGGTGTACTCCACATCCGGTCCTGCCGCGTGGGATTGCATGAAGCCGTCCAGGAACGTGACGACTTCAGGCAGAGACTCGAAACTTTTCTTGAACCGCTTGTCCACTCTTCTCCATGCTTGAGAGTTTGGGGAGGCTATGCAGGACCACCTTCGACCAGATTCTTGAACCTCGGGTGTTCCCGCAACCGATCAAAGGCCGGGTTG
This sequence comes from Bacteroidota bacterium, assembly GCA_049670805.1. GTDB lineage: Bacteria > Bacteroidota > Ignavibacteria > UBA10030 > UBA6906 > JBATTW01. The sequence goes on along the minus strand of JBATTW010000268.1, from coordinate 12,521 downwards.
AGCCGGAGTTCCCATCGGGTCAGGGGACCTGGAATCGAGAGGAGTCTCTCCAGGAGATCGATCGCTTCGTCGTACTCCTCGAACATTACATGGATCATCGCCAGTCTTTGCAGGTTACCCTCCCCCTGAAAAAGTTCGTCACTCATAATGGGTTCTGACTCCAAAGCCTTCCTCCCCTCACGGAAGGCTTCTTCCTTCATCCCCAGGCCAGCGTACGCAAGCCCCAGAAGACTGCGATAAAAGGATACACCAGGCCGTGCTGCCAGAAGTCCTTCCAGATTGATCCGTGCGGAGGCAAAATGGGCCATCGCCCTCTCCTCCTGACCCAGATAACGGTAGGTAAATCCTTGTGGCAAATGTTGCAGGCCTTCCACCTTCTCGAGCACCTCCAGAGCGGACTTGAAGTCCCTCGAGAAGATCTCCAAACGCCAACGGATGAGTGTCAATCCGGACGGGTCCTCTGCGTGCTCAATTCCCTCATCCAGAATCGAGCGTGCAGTCTGGAGATCCCCGCGCCCGTAAAGGTAAATATTGGCTTTGTTCCGATAGCCCCACACATGCTCCGGATGGTTGGCCAGGTACCTGTCAATCCAGAGCTCCGCCTCATCCCAGCGTCTCTGATACCGGTAGACACTTGACGTCCAGAGCCCCTGGTTTATCCCGTGCGGCTCCAGCTCATAGCTTCGAGTCAGGAGATCAGCGGCCCTCTCCATCTCACGTTGTGCCAGGCACTGAATGCCCAGTGCTGAAAGGTACTCGCTGTTGTTTGGCTCAGCTTCAACTGCACGCTCAAACTCATACATGGCCCCTCCGCTGTTTCCCGACTCAACAAGGTAGCGGCCGCGCGCGTAGTGCAAATCGGGCAGATCTGGATTCAGCTCTTCCGCCTTCTCCAGAGATGTTCGTGCGCTGTCCAGATGCTCTTCCGGCGCCGTATCGTATCGATACAAAACCGAATGAACCAGAGAGAGTCGGGCATAAGCAAGAGCAAAGTCGGGATCGCGTCTTGTGGCCTGCTCGAACATCCGGGCGGCCATCGCATTCCCCTCATATGTGTCGTAGTTATTCCAGTAGTAGTTCCCTTTCAGGTAGAACTCATACGCCTCCAGGTCTTCGGTAGGCTTCTCTTCCATCTGCGCCTTCTCTTCGGGGGTCAGCGTCGCCTCCAGCTCTTCGGCTATCCTCTGTGCCACGTCGCTCTGTATGGCAAAGACAGACGCATACTCTCTATGATAGATATCCGCCCATACATGCTCTTCGCTTTCGGTGTCCAGCAACTGTGCCACCACCCTGATGCTGTCCCCCGCCCTGCTTACGGTCCCTTCCAGCAGAAAACTCACCCCCAGTTCCGCGCCGATTTCCCGTGGAGACTTGTCCGTCCCTCTGTAGCGGAGGACAGATTGCCTTCCCAGCACTTTGAGATCCCGGATCTTTGCCAGGTGTGTCAGGATCACATCGTGAATCCCTTCGGCAAAGATCTGGTCATCCTCCGAGCGAGTGATAGTCGTGAACGGGAGGACGGCGATCGATTTCCGGCTGCCGTCCCCTGCGGCTTCTTCACCCGCACCGCCCAGAATCCACTGAAGTCCCACCACAACCAGGAGAAGGGCGACGGTCCCCGCCAAGAGAGCCACCGGCTGCTTCCAGAGCGGCTTCCTTGCAGGTGCCTGCTGCTGGTACGCCGTCCTGGAAACACCCGTTTCAAGCTCCTGTCTCACACTCCGAAGGTCGGTCACCAGATCATCGGCATGCTGGTACCGCTCCGAAGGGCTCTTTCCCAAGGCTTTCCCCACAATCCGCTCCAGCTCCATGGGAACGCCCGTCCTGACCGCCGTCAACGGCTCAGGAGCAGCATTGTTGATCGAATATATGACGGCATTTTCGTAATCACCTTTGAACGGAGGCTGTCCCGTCACCATCTGATAGAGGACCACACCCACCGACCAGATATCGGTCCTCTGGTCCACATCCTCCCCACGGGACTGCTCGGGGGACATGTAAGCAGCCGTCCCCAGGGTGGTTCCCTCCTTGGTGACAAACGTTCTCCCGCCCAGCTTTGCCAGACCAAAATCCAGGATCTTCACCACCCCGTCTTCGGTCACCATCACGTTTGCAGGCTTGATGTCCCGATGGACGATCCCTTGCTCGTGCGCCTTGTTCAGACCCTGGGCCATCTGTACCGCGACGTCAAGAGCCTGCTGGAGCTTGAGGGGACCACGGTCCAGCTTCTCCTTCAGCGTTTCCCCCTTGTAGGCGGTCATCGCGATGAACATCTGTCCATCGTCGGTCTGATCGATCTCGTATATGGTGCAGATATTGGGATGATCCAGAGCGGAGGCGGCCTGCGCTTCGTGCACAAAACGCTCGCGGGCTTCGCTATCGCGGGTCAGTTCGGGAGGAAGGAACTTCAGGGCAACGGTACGCTTGAGTTTCTGGTCCTCAGCTCTGTAGACAACGCCCATGCCGCCGCTACCCATCTGCTCCAGAATCGTGTAGTGGGAGACAGTCTTGCCAAGCATGGTCTGTAGTTCCCTGAATAAAGAACAAGATTGCTGTCGTTGGGGAAACCGCGTCCTGTCAAGCTACGAGTTGGAGCCTGAAATGTCAATGCGAGAGCCGGATCCTCTCAATTGGTCCTTATTCCAATACTGTAGACCGCTACGGCCTTCTTTTTTCCCCTCAGCTCCAGTTCTCCCACCAAATTCTTCACGAAGCCGTTCATGCGGGTCAGGTTTCTGGCCAGATTTCCCGAAACGAGGAGGCTCTTCTCAAAGACCTTGCATTGCCCCTGTATCCGGGAGGCCGTATTGAGGACATCGCCGTGGTAGGCGATCTCCCGTTTGATATCCCCGATTTCGGCGGCCGTAACAATCCCCATGTCCATGCCCCCCTTGAACTCGGGGCTTGTTGCATACCGCTGCCGGTAGTAGCTCTCCCGGTCCTGCAGTTTCTCTTCATAGGCAAAGAAGGTCTTCAGGCAGCTGAGGTCGTCCAGCCCCTCCTGCACCCCCCAGCTGAGGACAACTTCATCTCCCACGTACTGATAGATCTCGGCCCTGTTCGCGAGTACTACGTCCGTGAGATCGTGATAGCAGTCTCGCAGAAACCGGCTGTATGCCTTGTGCCCCAGCTGCTCCGCGATAGTGGTTGAGCCCTTCAAGTCCAGGAAAAGGAAAATCCTCTCCTCTTCTTTTGGATTCTGATATTTCCCGGTTATGAGCTTGGAGAGGTTCCCGGGACCGAATTTCCTGCTTACTTGCAGTACGAAATTGAGCAGGATGCTGAACAGTGCGAAGTAGGCAAACAACGAAATCAGATAGAGCGGGGGGAAGTCTTTTATCTCCTCCAGCGTGCTCCAGGGGACGATCTCAAGGGCACCATAGAGGAAGGCGGTGCCAATCAGAACAGAAAACCACGCAACGACATAGAGTACACTCCTGACGGCTATTATGTATCCCAGAGATTTTCTGCGAAACGGAGACCTGTCTGTGGCCGTATTGACTGCTGCGAAGAGAAGCCCGAAGAAGACCCCTCCAAGGACCATCTCCATGTGGGCGGGCCAGGTTGCCATGTAGTTGGTGACAGTCCCTTCCTGAAGGTATTCGCTCATCCCCCAGAATGCAATGAACCCGTAGAAGTACATAATAAAGACCCACGCGGCGATGATGTAGATCCACTCCCTGTAGGGGATCGTTGGCAGTTGTTTCATAGAAGTTTGCCGATATTGGGATTTGATGTTGTTCGATTATCGCCTTCAGCGTGCTGGCTCCCCCGTTCTTCAATGCTCAGGAGTCCGACCGCCTTTTTCTTCCCCTTCAGATCAAACATTCCCATTACAGTGAAATCATACTCGTCTTTCAGATCTGAAAAGAAGGCCAGCATATCCGCGGAAAAGAGGAATCTCTTCCCGACCTTGTTGCATGTCGCGCATATCCTGGAAGCTGTGTTTATGGGATCTCCGTGATAGGCGATATCCTTTCTGTACGAACCGATCTCGGCAATCAACACCTCACCGTAGTGGAGACCCGCCTTGAATTCCGGGACAACGCCGAATCGCTCCACGAAGGCATCCTTCAGCTCTTCGATCTTCTTTTCTACGAGGAAGAAGAACCTGATGCAGTTATGGTTTTCGACGCCATTGCTCGTAGTCCAGACCATCACCACCTCATCCCCCACGTACTGGAACAGCTCCCCCCTTGTTTCGATGATTGCCTCATCCAGCTCCGCGTACAACATCTGGAGAAACGCGCTGTATGCCTCCGGACCCAGCTGCTCGGCAATGGCAGTTGATGACTTGAGATCCAGAAACAGAAAGATGCGTTCTTCCCTTCTCGGGCGGTGATATCGACCGTGGATGTAGCGGAGCAGGACCCCCGGCCCGAGCAAACGGTTGACCTGTCGCACGACAACAACAATGAGGAAGAAAGCAAATGTGAAAGTGAGCTGCAGAAAGAACATCGGCGAGGTCATGTACGCAATGAAGTCGCTGAGCGTTTTGCCTGAAACAAGCCCCTGGGCAAATGCGCCACTCAGGAACACTCCCGCAACGATGGCGACATAGACCGCCGCCTTTGCCAGTGCAGCGGAAACAAACGGGAGCCTCCCGATACTGCGCGCCAGCGCGGACCACTCCAGCAAACCCAGCATGAGTCCGAGTGCCGCACCCAGACCAAAACCCCACGGGGAGATTCTGCCATCCACCACAAGCTGGAAAACCGCACCCACAAGTCCGATCACAACGATGATGGAGAGGATCGATTTCAGGCGGTACCGTGTGGTAGAGCTGATCTTCATGTCTCAGGAAATCATTAGAGGGGATTGCACTCCCCCGGATCGAGGTGATTTGAGGGTGCTATGTAGATAGGGATAAATGACCTCTTCGGCAAACCTTTGAGAGGTCCAGACCCGGGCGAACGAGCGTTGAATTTGTAGCCATTCCTGGCTAGATTGAGTCATGAGAATGAGTAACCGCTCCAAACCGGCCGTGTGGAGGTTGTTTTTCCTCCTGTCCTGCCCTTTCCTCCTGACGCTGATCTTTCTTTTTGAAACTTCCGGCTGGGGATGGAACGCGCACAGGTTCATAAACGGGAGCTCTGTCTATCACCTCCCGAACAGCATGGTCCTCTTTATACAGGACAGCTCGCTGTTCGCGGAGCATTCAACCGATGCCGACCAGAGAAGAGTTTCCGGGGATACAAGCCTTTTCGCCGAGGGGCCGCGGCACTATCTGGACATCGACGACTACCCTGACTTTCAGAACCTGCCACAGGACCTGGATACCCTGATCCGGATCTACGGCTGGGAGCGTGTGAAGCAGAACGGGACGATTCCCTGGGCTACAGTCTGGGTCTACGATTCTCTGGTGGCGCAGCTCTCCCGCGGTGACTGGACCACGGCAAAGTTGACGGCCAGCGACCTGGGTCATTACGTCGCCGACGCGCATCAGCCCCTCCACTGCACGCTCAACTACAACGGACAGTTTACAGACAACTATGGTATCCACAGCCGGTACGAGTCAGGGATGCTCAGCCCGGACACCTACCTCCCTGCACTCTTCATCACTCCGGACTCAACCTCGTTCATCACCGACCGGCTCAGCTATGCGTTTGACTATATCCGGCATTCCAATGGGCTTGTGGACTCCGTTCTGAACGCGGACAACCACGCAAAGACGGTTTCAGGGTGGAACGGCTCGGGCACACCCCCCGGTTCGTACTACGTCGCCCTCTGGGAAAAGACAGAGGCGATGACGCTTGACCAGATGCAGCGAGGCACCCGGGCCCTCGCCAATCTCTGGTACACCGCCTGGGTGGACGCGGGACTCCTGACCCCGACCGACGTGGAGTCGCCGGCCGCGGCGCTCCCGGCCGACTTTCACCTGGCGCAGAATTTCCCGAACCCCTTCAACGGCCAGACGGTCATCTCCTATACGCTACCCGTGGGCGGCACAGTCTCACTCGTGGTATACTCTCTTGACGGGCGGGAGGTCGCAACCATCCTCCGGGAAAACCAGTCCGCCGGTCAGCACACAGCGTATTTCGACGGGTTTGATCTGGCAAGCGGAACCTACTTCTACAGACTTCAGCTGGGGAAATTCGCTCAGACCCGCAAGTTCGTCCTGCTGAGATAGGAGTCTCACCACCTCTCGTCTTTGCCCATGGTTCTGAGGAGCTCCTCGACCTGCCGCGGGATCTGGATGTCCACGAACGCTATCTCGCCCTGTCTTCTGTTCTTTCCTGAGGAACGCTGAGCCGCCTGGAAGACAACATCTCCCCTTCCTGTGGATCGTTCTCTCCGGACCAGATTCCGGAAGCCTTCGGGCGCGATCGACCGTATGACCCGGCTTCTCCCCCCCTCCATAATGATGGCGCGCTTGTTGGTGACAACGTACGCCGTGCGGAGCGCCCGACGAAAGGCCCAGAAGGGAGAGGAGAGCATTCCGAGCCCGATCGCTATGAACGGGAGCCCCCAGAGAGGGAAGAGCATCGTCCAGTCCGGATTCTCCAGATCAGGAACCTGGAAACCCGCCGCCGCGGTCCAGAAGAGCGCGAAAGCCGTCCAGGGAATCCCGAAGAGGACCAGCCCCAGACTCCTGAGCATGAACGCCCCGGGGCGCGGCTGTCCGAACCATCTCATCTGCTCGTCGGGTCCCATTTCGCGAAGGAGGGCTTCTCTCACCCCGGAGGGGATCGTCGAAGAGTCGATCATGCGGACATCCTCATCAGCTGTTGTTCTTCGTATAGCCAATACCTGCACATTCCGGGCCAATTTGGCCCCCCTGATTCGGGATCCCTCCACCGGCCGTTTCGAACGATGGATGACTCCCCTGTAGAATCAACAAGATGGCGGAGGGATGGAGAGTGCATCTCTCTTCAGCCATTTGTATAATTCAAGAGCGTATCCAGATCACCATTCACGATCGCGAGGAGTACCAATGCCATACACATATGAAGAACTCAAAGCAATGAAGGTTGCCCAGCTGCGAGAGATCGCGGACGGGATCCAACACGAGGCGGTGGGTGGCCACAGCACCATGCACAAGGACAAGTTGCTCCCGGCACTCTGCGTGGCTCTGGGGATAGAGGCGCACGAACACCACGAGGTCGTGGGAATCGACAAAAAGAAGGTCAAAGTCGAGATCAGGGCTCTCAAGAAGAAGCGGGACGAAGCGCTTGCGGGGAAAGACCGGAAGGCGTTCAAGGAAACGCTGCACGAGATCCATCAATTGAAGAACAAGCTCCGACGGGCCACCGTCTGATTTCCACTTCCCACAAGAGAGATCCCGCCATGAAGACCTGGACATTACACACAGCCCTCCTCGTCGTCCTTATGGGAACGGCAACTCTGTCGGGTTGCCGCCGGCCTGACCCGGCCGTCGAACTGAGTCCAATTGTCGACAGATATGTCGAGATCTGGAACACCGGAAACCTGGAAGGGATCGAGGAGATTCTCCATCCCGAGTTCGAGCTCAGAATGACGCCGAAGTTTGAACCGGAGATCGGGATCGAGGCATTCAAGGAGTCGATCGCACGTTGGAGAACCGCCTATCCGGATTTCCACATCGACCTGGACGAAATCTTCTTCGCCGGGGACGTCGGGGCGGTACGATGGACGATCACCGCCACCAACTCCGGTCCCGGCTGGTTCCCTCCCACCGGGAAGACAGTGAAGGTGCCGGGCATGAGCATCTTCCACTTCAAACAGGGGAAGCTAAAGGACGAGTGGATCGGGGGGAACAACGGCTACTGGCTTCGCCAGCTCGGGTTTGAGCTGGTCCCGCCGAAGCCCGCAGACCCGGAGCCCACCGGATAGCCCCGCCTGCAATGAAAAGAGGCCCCGCACAAGTGCGGGGCCTCTTCGTTTGATTCAGGAACCGCAGAGCGGATCGACTACCTGAAGGTCTTTGCCGACTCCACGAGCATCATCTTCTTCACGTTCAACGGATACTTCTCCACAAGAGCGTCCTCCGTCAGAACATCCTCGGGAAGACCGGCCTTCACCACGTTGGAGTAGCTCATCGGCGAACGGCGGTTGCTCGCCAAGCTCCTGGCCAGCGGTCCCGCCTCGCTCGCGTCCGTCACGATGGTGACAAACATGTTCTCCACCTGCCAGTACTTCTTGATGGCCTTGTTCACGTCATCCAGCGTGACATTTGCAAGGAGGCCGTCGAGCTCCGCAAGGTAGTCCGTGCGGCCGTAGAAGCGTGAATCCATCAGGTACCCCAGCCGCCTCTCCGGAGTCTGTGCATAGAGCTTCGTGTAGCTCCTCAGGAACTCCCGGGTAGCTTCGAAGTCCTCCTCGGACATCCCGTTTGTGATCATCTTGTCCAGCTCATGTATCGCCATCCGGAGCGCGAAGTGGGCGTGCCCCACCTTGAGGCCGGCAAGCTCCGGGTATTGTTGCTTCAGCTGCTTTGCGATCTGCACGGGGCGGATCCAGATGGAGAAGTAGTTGGATGAACGCGGGACCCCGGGGGGAGGCAGCATGTTCTGGCCGCCGTTATCGTACCACTCGATGTAGGAGTAATCACCGTAGTTCATCGAACGCTTCTGCCGGATCTCCTCGTAGAGCTTGGAGTAGGATTTCCGGTGTTCACCCAGGTACGAATTGGCCACCATGAGTGGAATAAAGTCATCATCCGCACGTGTTATCTCCAGAGGGAATCCCGTGAAAATAGCCGATCCGAACGCACCCTCCTTGGCAACGATCTGCACCTCGATCCCCGTCGGCTGGTTGGCCTTTCCGGGCTCCGGGAGAACCGGCTGGGTGTCCGGGAGCGTCGCCATATCATTCTTGATCATCGTCAGGAAGGCGTCATCGTACTTCCCCGCCACGCCGATCATCAGGTTGCTCTTTGTGAAGAACTGCGCGTAGTGACGCTTCACGTCCTCTAGGGTGATCGCCTCCACCCCGGCTGATGTGCCCTGTGTCATGTGCTGGTAGTTGGTGCCACGGAACAGCAGGTCCTCCAGCGCCTTCTTGCTGTACTCCTCATCGGAGGAAGCGCGAATGACCTGGTCCACGTAGTTCTGCTGGTTCATCTTCACCCGCTGGAAGTCTTCCTCCGAGAACGCGGGTGTCAGAATCAGTCCCTTGACGATCGGATAAAACTCCGTCAGGAAATCCTTGTGGACTTCGAACGTGAACGTGGTCACCTCTTTGTCCGTGTTTGCATAGTACCCGGAAGCCATGGGATAGATGGCGTCCTGGATCTGACTGTAGGTCATCTCCTGTGTGCCACCCTGAGCCACCAGCTGGGCTGTCAGGAAAGTCAGGCCCTCTTTTCCGGCCGGATCCACGATCGACCCGTTCCGGAACATCAGCTTGATAACAACCTTGTTCGAATTGGGTAGCCGCAGCTCCACCACATCCTGACCCAGCGCGGCCGCGAACACGAACATGCTCAGAAGAATTGCGAGACTCCTCATTGGACACCTCCTTCCTCGTCGGAGGAGATGGTCGCGATCGTCAGCCCAGTCGGCACGAAGTATTTCGTCGCAATCCGCTTCACATCTTCCTCTGTGACTTTGTCGTACAGCTCGTAGACGCGGTTGATGGTCTCGGGATCACCCGTGAGAGATATGTAATGGCAGAGGGTACTGGCGATCTGGTCGGGGTTGTCGATACCCATCGCGAAGCGATACTTCAGGTTCGACTTTGTCTCGGCCAGCAGCTTCGCGTCGACGCCGTTCGCGATCAGGTTCTCGATGGCTTTCACCGTCTCGTCCTTGACGTACTGCATGTCATTCTTGTCCACGAGAGACGACTGGATGCTAAAGAGGTTCGGGTCTCTGGAGTCGAATGCGCCGCCGCCGATGAAACGGGCTTTCCGCTCCTCGATAACGAGCTTCTTGAAAAGCGGCGAGTTCTGAGAGAAGAGGATCGTGGAAATGACATCCAGGGCGGGCATGTCGATCTCCCGGTCGTTAAAGGCCGGGCCCTTGTAGTTCAGACAGACAAAGGGAGGAATGCTGCCGTTCTGGAGATGGACAAACCGGGTCTCCTTCTGCACAGGCTCCTCATTCACATCCACCGTGTAGTCACCCTTCGCCCACTTCCCGAAATACTCTTCGGCGAGCTCGTTCACGCGGTCCGATGTAACGTCTCCCACCACAACCATCGTGGAGTACTCGGGACGGTAGTAGCGTTTGAAGAACGTCTGTGAATACTCGTACTGGTTTGGCATGTCCACGATGTCCTCGAAAAAGCCCATCGTGGTGTGCTTGTACGTGTGGTTGTCAAAGGCTGTGTTGAGCCACTGTTCGCGAATCTGCGCGTAGGGGCTCGCGTAGTTCTTTGTGTACTCCCCCTTCACCGCACCCGCTTCGGTCTTGAAGCCGTGGACCGAGTAGTTCAGATTCTGGAACCGGTCCGACTCCAGGTCAAACATGACGTCCAGCTTCGCCGCGTTTCCCGTCATGTGATAGACTGTCCGGTCGTTGGACGTGTTGGCGTTGGCCGACGCGCCGGTCGACTTGAGCACCTTCTGGTATTTCTCTTTGGGGTACTTGTCCGTTCCCCGGAACATCATGTGCTCGAAGAAGTGGGCAAAGCCGGTAACGCCCTTTTCCACCTCGTTGCGGGAACCGACCCTCACCACGACGTAGAAGGCCGCGATGCCGGGGCTGTCAAAGGGGACGGTCACTACCTTGAGTCCGTTCCCCAGCGTGTGCTGGTAGATCGGATAGGGTAGGATTTTCCCCTCCATGCTGTCCCGGCAACTGAGCGCGCCCGTCATCATGAGGCACACAGCCAGCAGAAAGACAATGGATTTCATGGAAAACCTCTGGGAGTGGGACTGAAGAGTTTGTTGAGAAGTGAAAAACTTTAACACATAAGATACGAAAAATAGGGGACATTGTTGCGGTACCGGGATCCCATCCCTGCCAACTGTGTTAGAAATCAAGGATTGGGAGCGTTCCCGAACGTTTCCGGGATATGTGGGTGCAGCTGCGTATGCCCCTTTTTGCAGGATGGTTTTTTGTCTTGACAAGTGGGGAAAAGAGTTGTATGATTGAATATGAGAGAATCGGGTCTGATTCTCTGTAATCAGGCTCTTTCTCTTTTTGCAGTGACAAAAGAAGAAATGAAGTTATGAGTTCCTTGCTCCCATAGCCCACCGTCAATTTCTCATTGATCATTTGGAGGATCTCTATATGAGGCATATTGCTACTCTACTTGTGTTGGTGGTGGTGTTTTCGTTAGCTGGATTCGCCCAAACGACCCTGACGGCAACACCCGGCACACCTACACTGGATGGTGTTGTCAGTCCGGGTGAGTGGACATCAAATCCCCTAGTTACCCAGGCTGGCGTTACACTGAATGCGATGGCCGACGGGCAGTTCCTCTACGTCTCGGCGTCCTGGGAGGATTCCACCGAGAGCATTCCGAAGAACCAGTGGGCTTTTGACGGATCAAGCTGGTCTCAATCAGGGAACGAAGACCGGATTGGCTTTATCTGGGACATGGGGCTCAACGGAACCGATGGAGCCAACTGCGCCACCATGTGCCATGTACCGCTGATGCATACAAACGTCGGGAATGTGGACGTGTGGCACTGGAAGGCAGCAAGGGGCAACGCCATCGGATTTGCCGATGACAAGTATTTTGACAATATCCTCGGTGGTGACGGTGGCCGTCATGGTGATCCGGGGACCAGTGCTTACATGGATAATAATCCCATGGGTTCGGGTTTTCCTTCGTTCATGGCTGTTGGCGATCCTGGCATAAATCCTGATTTCCTGGCTGCCGATGCAAGCGCTCTGAGTGCCTTCGATCCCTACGGTACTGTGGCAGCACATACAGTTGCTGTGGCGACTCCCTTTGACTCAACTGCATCGTTCAGTGCCGGTAATGTCATCCCCGGTTATCTGCATCGGGTCCCTGCTGGCGACAGAGCATCAGTCCAATCTGCCGGCAAATATGACAACGGCACCTGGTCGGTGGAGTTCAAGAAACCATATGCCGGCGGCTCGTTCGACTTCGCAGTCGTTCCTGGTACATCGGTTGAGTTCACACATGAGATATTCGACAACCAAGGTGGAAGTCACCCCAACGATGGCTTCGATGCAACCGTCTATACGCTGGACTTTGCCGTGATTACAAGTGTCAGCGAACCAGTCTCGGGTCTTGTTCCCACGGAATATCTGCTAACGCAGAATTATCCAAATCCGTTCAACCCGAGCACGACGATCCAGTACGGGTTGCCGGAGAGGTCACATGTGGTGCTGAAGGTGTTCAATGTTTTGGGTGAGGAGGTGGCAACGCTCGTGGATGAGGTTGAGGAGGCTGGAGTCAGGTCCATTAGATTCGATGCGGGAGGCCTAGCCAGTGGCTTGTACCTATACCGTGTGCGGGCAGGCAGTTATGTGGAGACGAAGAAGATGTTGCTGGTTCGGTAGTATGGAAACGGCTGGAGTCAAGTTTTTTTTCATAGGTCGAGAGGAGAGCGCTTAGCGACGATCATCAAGCTAGTATTCGCGGGTTAGGCAAGGTGCGTTACCGCATCTTTACGTGTTCGT
>JBATTW010000267.1:0-7140 GCA_049670805.1 Bacteroidota bacterium | reverse complement strand
GAATACACGACCGCCCACGTTTTGCCTACCGCGGCATGCATCTGGATGTCTCCCGGCATTTCTTTCCCGCAGAATTTATCAAGCGCTACATTGATCTGATCGCTCTCCACAAGATGAATGTGTTCCACTGGCACCTGACTGACGACAACGGTTGGAGACTCGAGATCAAGAAATACCCGAAACTGATGGAAACAAGTGCCTGGAGGGTGGATAGGGAAGACGAGCCATGGCGCACGCGCAAGACACAGCAGCCCGGGGAAAGGGCGACCTATGGAGGGTACTACACACAGGATGAAGTGCGGGAGATCATTGAGTATGCCGCGGAGCGCCATGTTACCGTCATACCGGAGATAGAAATGCCAGGTCATACGAGCGAAGTCCTGGCCGCATACCCCGAGCTTTCGTGCACCGGCGGCCCGTTCACCGTTCCCACGGGAGGATACTGGCCCAACGTTGATATCTTCTGCGCTGGCAACGATTCAGTCTTCCTCTTCATCGAGGATGTCCTGACGGAGGTGATGGATCTTTTTCCCGGCCCGTACATCCACATTGGCGGGGATGAGGCAGACAAGAGGAGGTGGCGTGCCTGCGACAAATGCCAGGCCCGGATCCAGGAGGAAGGACTCAAGGACGAGGACGAACTTCAGAGCTACTTCATAAAACGTGTGGAGAGGTTTCTCATCCGACATGAAAGGCGTCTTATCGGTTGGGATGAGATCCTTCAGGGGGGTCTTGCACCAGAGGCGACGGTGATGTCCTGGAGGGGAGTGGAGGGAGGTATCGAGGCAGCGAAAATGGGTCATGATGTTGTTATGACTCCGACGAGCCACTGCTACTTTGACTACTACCAGGCGGACCCAGGATTTGAACCTGTGGCCATTGGAGGGTTCACAACGTTGAGGAGGGTCTATTCGTTCGAGCCGGTACCCCCCGGGCTGACAGACCGGGAAGCTGAACACATCCTTGGTGCGCAAGGGAACGTCTGGACAGAGTTCATTCCCACTCCGTCCCAGGCTGAGTACATGAGTGTCCCTCGGATGAGCGCGCTCGCAGAAGTCGATTGGGCCCCGAAGGAGTCTCGCAACTGGAAAGACTTCCGGCGGCGTCTGGATGTGCATCTGAAACGTCTCGATGCCCTGGGCGTCAACTACAGCAATGGATCCTATGCGGTGGAGATCCAGACCGGGCCTGATACCACATCGTATGGTCTAGTCGCTGTTCTAAACTCTGAACAGTCGAACCCATCCATCCGCTACACACTCGACGGAGGCGAGCCGACCCTGGATTCCCCGGAGTACACCTCTCCCATCCAGCTGGAGCGGACAACCAGCATCCGCGCGGCTGTGTTCCACGAGGGCGAGATGAAAGAACGTGCCGCTGAGTGGCAGATTCTTCTCCATAAGGGGGTGGGAAAGAAAGTGATCTACAATAGTCCTTATACGGGAAGGTATGTCTCGGACGACTCGTTCCTTGTGGACGGTCTGGAGGGCTCGTTGAATCCGAGCGACGGGTACTGGCAGGGCTTTGAGGGAAGAGACGTCGATGTTCTCCTGGACCTGGGTAAGACCGACCTCATCACTTCTCTCTCCACCACATTCCTTGAGGGGAAGAACTCGATCATCATCGCTCCATCGGGCGTGGAATTCGAAATATCGCTCGATGGAGAAAAGTATCAACCAATCAGCGGCGTTGTGGGAACCGTTGTGGAGGAGGGTGACAACGCTCTTCGCAAACGCTTTGTCGCAGAGCCGAGGGAGCCCCGGGAGATTCGCTACATCCGAGTTCGAGCGTCCAACGGGCGCGTCTGTCCGCCCGGGCATATCGAGGAAGGCCTTCCCGCCTGGTTGTACATCGATGAAATCGTAGTGGAATGACGACCACATGAGGATCGCAACATGAGGAACCTCAACACCATTTCGAAGGGAGCCCTCCTCCTGGCGCTGACATTGCTCACACAATGTGGAGAACAGCCTGACATGGATTTTCAGAAGATCCGTCTCTACGGGACGACAGCCTCGGGCGATTCGGTCCACGAGTACACCCTGCGGAACAGTCAGGGGATGGAAGTGACGATTCTGGACTACGGCGGCGTTGTCACGACTCTTCGTGTGCCTGACTGGTGGGGACAGTCGCAGGACGTCGTCCTCGGGTACGATTCCCTCGACGGATACCTGTCGGACAATGCCTATCTTGGCGCGATCATCGGGAGATATGGCAATCGCATTGGCGGAGGCCGGTTTGAGTTGGATGGCACAATGTACGCGCTTGCGACGAATAACGGGCCCAACCATCTGCACGGCGGGAAACGGGGTTTTGACAAGGTTGTCTGGAGTGCTGACGAGAACGAGAGCCGGGAGGGAAAGAGTCTCGTCCTGCGCTATGCGAGTCCTGATGGAGAGCAGGGGTACCCGGGGAACCTCTCTGCCCGCGTAGAATACAGTCTCACCGAGGAGAATGAGCTGCGCATAGAGTATCAGGCCACAAGCGACAGTCCAACGATTGTCAATCTCACCAATCACTCTTACTTCAATCTGGCCGGGGCGGGGAACGGGAACATTCTGGACCACGAGTTGATGATCAACGCGGATCGATTCACACCGGTTAACGAGGTGCTCATACCAACCGGTGAACTCCGACCGGTTGAGGGTACACCCATGGATTTTCTATCACCCAGCGCGATCGGAGCCAGAATCTCCTTACCTGATCAACAGTTGAACGCGGGAGGTGGGTACGACCACAACTGGGTTCTCAACAGGGAGGGAGACAAGCTGATGCTTGCCGCGCGCGTCCACGAAAAAGGGAGTGGCCGGGTGATGGAAGTATTCACCACCGAACCAGGACTCCAGTTTTACTCGGGTAATTTCCTGGACGGGTCTGCGGTGGGAAAGGGGGGGATGCCATATGAGCATCGCTTCGGATTCTGTCTGGAAACGCAGCATTTTCCGGACTCCCCGAACCAGGAGAAGTTCCCCTCAACGGTCCTGAGACCGGGGGAGGAATACAGAAGCACAACGGTATACAAATTCTCTAGCCGGTAGAGACCGTGGTTGGGCCCCCGGTTTGATTCTCTATGTTCGTTTTTGTTAGATTCAAAGACAGATGGCGACAAACTGAAATACTGACAACTCACGGAAGAAACAATCATGGCAAACATAACGAAGGGTAAGGGAGTCATCGGAATTCTGACCGGCGGAGGTGACGTGCCCGGGCTCAATCCCGCGATTCGTGCGGTCACCATCCGGGCCTCCCGCGAGGGGTTCCGCGTTGTCGGTATTCGGCGTGGATGGGCCGGCCTCATCGATATCGTGCGGGACCCCAAGGCGGACAACAGCGCCAACTACCAGTTCCTTACAGATGAGATTGTGAACAAAGCCGGGAGGACGGGAGGAACGTTTCTGCACACCTCACGTACACGCCCCAGTCATGTCAAGAAAGCTGATGTCCCCGAAGCCCTCAGGGGGACCTACAACAACGACTATAACGACCTCACACCGGAGGTTCTGAAAAATCTCGAATGGCTTGGCATGGATTACCTCATCCCTATTGGCGGTGATGATACTCTGAGCTACGGTGTCCGTCTCTACCGGGAGGGGATGAAAGTCGTGGCAATCCCCAAGACAATGGACAATGACGTGCCGGGCACGGATTACTGCATCGGTTTCAGTACCTGCGTCACGCGAACAATCCAGATGACCAATAGCCTGCGAACGTCAGCCGGGTCGCACGAACGCTTTCTCGTGCTGGAGGTCTTCGGACGGTACGCCGGCTACACGGCAATGCTTCCCACGATGGCCGGGGCGGCCAATCGCTGTGTGATTCCTGAACACAAGTTCGACATAGAGCGGCTGACAGATCTGATGGTCTACGATCGGAACAAGAACCCCAGCAGGTATTCTGTCGTACTCGTTTCAGAGGGGGCAATGTTCGACGGGGGCGAAATGGTGTTTGAGAGCGAAGCGAAAGATGCCTACGGCCACGCCAAGCTTGGTGGTATCGGTGATGTCGTGTCCGAGCGCTTAAAGGAACTGTCGCCCAAGTTCAACAACGGCAAGAAGGTGGATGTCATCAACCAGAAGCTTGGCTACCTTGTTCGAGGTGGTGACCCGGACGCGATCGATTCCATCGTGCCAATGGCATACGGGAACCTTGCTCTGGATCTGTTGATTGGCGGGATTCATGGTCGCCTGGTTGTGCTCAAGAACGGCAGGTATGATAACGTGCCCATTGACATGGTAACATCCTCGAAGAAAGTCGTTCACGTTAAAGAGCACTACAACACAGAACGATACCGGCCACACTACAGGAGCTTCGAAATGAAACCCCTGTTCCTGATGACCAGCGAAGTATAACCGGGCTGTGTTGCACCTCGAAGAGGAGAATCTGACCATCTCCCTCTTGTGTCCTCCATGACCTGCCACGAACCTTCAGGAAAGACACAGTATGACGCATAGCATGCCACAGTGGCTCGTATGGGCGCGGGAAATACAGGCCCTGGCACAGACGGGACTCGCCTTCAGCGAGGGGGACCACGACCGCCAGCGCTACCAGAGGTTGTCTGCAATAGCCGCCGAGATCACCGCAACGCATTCTTCACTTGCGAAAGAAGATCTGAAGCGCAGCTTCCTTCTGCAGCCGGGCTATGCCACTCCAAAGATTGATGTACGGGCTGCGATCGTCAGGGACAGCAAGATTCTTCTTGTACAGGAGCGTGAGGATGAGCGGTGGTGCATGCCAGGAGGCTGGGCAGATGTCGGGGAAGTTCCCTCTCAAATGATATCACGCGAGGTCAGGGAGGAAAGTGGCTTCGAAGCGGTCCCGTCCCGGATCATCGGGGTGTTTGATGCAAATCGGGGGGGGCGACCGCTGGAGTTTTACCATGCGTTCAAGATCGTGTTCCTGTGTGATATCGTCGGGGGCACCCCCCGGCCCAGCGATGAGACGCTTGCCGTCGATTTCTTTCCGTTCGACCAGCTCCCTCCACTATCCTCGAATCGAACGAATGAGCGCCACCTGGTTGAGATCCAAGCGCATCTTGCAGATGCGGGTCGTCAAGTCGCGTTTGATTGAGAAACACCTCGATCCATCTTCTGCCTCTCTCATCTCCATCTCTCTCCGACCCGTGGTGTTCTATACACACAGATGGCTGATATTGGATACCCGTATGACCAAAACTGGACCATCATGCCCTTCCTAGGAGAGTTCTTTGCCCTCATGACGGCGGCCCTCTGGTCCGTCAGTTCGGTCCTTTTTACCGAAGCGACAAGAAGAATCGGCTCTGTCAGGGTAAATGTGACCCGCCTTATCCTGGGGATCTTCCTTCTTATTCTGGTCATCTGGATCTGGGATATCGAAAGAGACCTCACCGGTACTCAAGTGATCAATCTCGCGCTGAGCGGACTTGTGGGGCTTGCCATCGGGGATAGCTTCCTTTTCAAGGCTTTTGAGCAGATAGGGGCCCGTCTCAGCATGCTGATCCTCTCAAGTGCCCCTGGAATAGCGGGGGTTGCCGCGTATCTCTTCCTGGGAGAAGGTCTGCCACTCCTGGCGGTTGCAGGGATGATTTTGACGATTGCCGGCGTATCGCTTGTCATCTCCGAGCGTGGGGCGCAGGCCGGACATCCAAGAAAAATCCGGTGGACCGGGATAGTGTATGCCCTGGTTGGCGCCGCAGGGCAGGGAATTGGCCTGATCTTTGCAAAGCTGGCGTTCAATGAGGGTGATATCAACGGCTTTGTGGCGGCCTTTGTGAGAATCTCCGGTTCCTTGATTTTTCTTTTTCCAGCCGCAGTGCTCGCGGGCAAGCTTCAAAGACCGATAGCAACCCTGAACGAGGAGCGAAAGGCGTTTTTTCTGACCGGTGTGGGATCTGTCGTGGGACCGTTCCTGGGTATTTCATTCAGTCTCATTGCACTGGCAAACACAAAAGTCGGGGTAGCGGCAACACTCATGGCAACAGTTCCGATTATCATGCTTCCACTGATCCGTTTCGTCTACAAGGAGATACTATCCTGGCAGGCGATCGTCGGAGCGTTTGTCGCCGTGGCGGGAATTGCAATGCTGTTCCTGCGTTAACCGAGTATCGTACTGAGCAGACGCTCAGGAGATGAGGCCATGATGAACGCAACAACGCTGCTACTGGGGGGTAGCAGGATCCGCCACATCGTAGCATTTGCACTGTTGAGCCTGGCATCTGTGAGCCTGGTCCAACACGCGGAGGGGGCGTATCTCACATACGTACCGCAGAAGCTTCTTCAACCGGATGGAACCGTCCTGCATTGTTACGCGAGCGGAGACGAGTTCTACAGCTGGCTGCATGACGAAGACGGCTACACAATCATCCAGCATCCGACTACAGGCGTCTATGTCTATGCGCGGGAAGTGAAGGGCCAGCTTGTTCCGTCCTCGATCGTGCCTGGACAGACCGATCCGGCTTCGTCAGGCCTTCAGAAGTGGCTCAAGGTGTCACCGGACGTAATAGAGGCTGAACGGAACCGCTTCCTTCAGGCTACTCCCCCCGATGTAGGTCTTGCCCCAAGCAGTGGTACCATCAATAACATTGTTGTCTTCATTCGATTCAGCGATGAATCCGAGTTTTCTGACGATCTTGCCACGTACGATGAAATGTTCAACGACGCTGTTCCCGGTGAGAATTCAATGTACAACTACTTCCAGGAAGCGTCGTACGGAGTTCTCTCTGTGCTTTCAACATTCTATCCGATCCCAGGCGGCTCGACAGTCATATCCCATCAGGATTCGAATTCCCGCGGCTACTTCCAGCCGTACAATAGCACGACGAACCCGATCGGGTACACGGGTGGGGACAACGGGACCGAGCGAAGGAACCGGGAGCACCAGCTTCTCGCGGACGCGGTGAACAGCGTCGGTTCCCAGATACCTGCGGGTCTGGATATCGACGGAGACGGGGACGGTCTTGTGGACAACGTCTGTTTTATCATCTACGGGAGTCCTACCGGGTGGGCTTCTCTGCTCTGGCCACACCGTTGGGCGCTCTATTCAAGAAATGTCTACATCAACGGCAAACGAGTTTACGATTACAACTTCCAGTTGCAGGACCACCTGCTACCCAGAAATGCGTCCGTGTTGTGTCACGAGATGTTCCACTCACTGGGAGCGCCGGAT
>JBATTW010000266.1:0-11064 GCA_049670805.1 Bacteroidota bacterium | reverse complement strand
GTTCCGAGACCCACGATAATCGGGACCTTCCAGTAGGACTCGTTGTACACCTGGCCTGCGCCGGGCACCAGCGCCGAGAGAAGCAGAGCGGTCCCAGGCGACTTGGAGGCGCGGGGAACACCGGCCTGAAGATCGCTGGTATCGGAGGTGACAACGGATGGGAGAGAGTCAGGATCGGAGAACTCTCGTGCGGATACCTGCAGGGGGAGCACGAGCGGTCTCCTGCTAGACGTAACGGGATCCTGCGCGTTCGCAGTACCGGCAAGAAGAATGAAAAGGACCGCGAGGATGTGCCATCCCGGAGACGTCATCACACTCAAGGTTGACCGACAACAAGGCCCACTGCCTCTATTTCAACGCGTACGTCTTTCGGCAGTCGCGCGACTTCGACCGCTGAGCGCGCGGGGGGTGCCTCGGGAAAGAACTCCCGGTAGACGTCGTTCATCGCCGCGAAATCGTTCATGTCCTTCAGGAAAACCGTCGTCTTGAGGACTGCACCCAGCCCGGAGCCAGCGGCCTCGAGAACTGACCGGAGGTTCTGGAGGGCCTGGCGTGTCTGGGCTACAATTTCCTCACCTACGATTTGACCCGTCCGGGGATCTATCGGAATCTGACCTGCAGTAAAGACAAACTGATCGACCGCGACAACCGCCTGGCTGTATGGACCTATTGCCGCAGGAGCTTTACTTGTGGAAACCGTCTCACGCCTCATGGGAAACCTCGCTCCCTGGCTATCTGTGCCTGCGCTGAAGCTCTTCAAAAATCTCCAAAAGCCTGTCGAGATCGTCCGCGGAGTAGTACTCGACCAGGATCTCACCCTTTCCATGACGGAGAGGCCTCACCTGGACTTTCGTTCCGAACAGCTGTCGCAGTCGTTCCTCTATGCTCGCGAGCGTACTCTTTTCGGCGATGACTGAAACAGACGCTCGTCGGGGACCCTTCTTCCCCTTTCCCTTCACAAGCCGCTCGATCTCGCGGACAGAGAGACCTTCCTTGATGATTCGCCTGAATAGTACGAGCTGCGTCTTCTGGCTCTCAACAGCAACGAGGGCCCGAGCATGGCCGCCGCTCACCTCGCCCTTTCGGATGGCTGTCTGGATGACTTCCGGCAGCTTGAGAAGACGGAGCGCGTTCGTAACGGTGGACCTGTCTTTCCCGATGTGCTGCGCGATGACCTCCTGTGTGTACCGGCATTCCTCGATAAGGCGTCTGTACGAGATGGCGACTTCAATGGGATTGAGGTGTTCGCGCTGGAGATTCTCGATGAGGGCCAGCTCCAGCATCTCTTCGTCGGATGCAACACGGATGATGTAGGCGGGGATCTGCTTGAGGCCGGCCGCCCGTGCTGCGCGTACACGGCGCTCGCCCGAAATGAGTTGGTATCCCGCCTCAACACGCCGTACCGTGATGGGCTGGACGAGCCCTTTCTCGCGAATTGACTGCGTCAACTCATCGAGTGCTTCAGCATTGAAGTCCGCCCGGGGCTGATACGGGTTCCGCTGGATTTTCGCGATTTCGACATGCGCAACAACGTCGTGCCCCCTCCCGTCGTCCGGGCGGAGACCTTCGTCGGTCGCGAGATCAGTGTGTTTTGGTATGAGAGACGCGAGTCCCCTGCCCAGTACAGGCTTGGTTTTGCCCATTCGTGCCCGGCCCTAGATCGTCATGACCTGGTGATTGTTCCTCGTGAGAACTTCCCTGGCAAGTGCCATATAGTTGCGGCTTCCCGTGGAGACCGCGTCGTAGAGGATGACCGGTTTCCCAAAACTCGGAGCTTCGCTCAGTCGCACGTTCCGCGCCACAACGGCGGTGAACACCTTTTCGCCGAAGTACTTTTGCACGTCTTCCACCACCTGATTTGAGAGCCTGAGACGACCGTCATACATCGTCAGAAGGACCCCTTCGATGTCAAGCCGCCTGTTCAATTGCCTTTTCACCATTGAAATGGTGTTCAGCAACTGGCCCAGGCCTTCCAGCGCGTAGTACTCGCACTGTACGGGAATGATAACGGAATCAGCCGCCGTGAGGGCATTCAGCGTCAGCAATCCCAGCGATGGGGGGCAATCAACGAAGATAAAATCATACGTATCGCGAACCGATTCAAGCGCGGCTTCGAGCTGTCGTTCCCGTTTCTCGACTTCCACGAGTTCGATTTCTGCCCCGACCAGGTTGATATGGGACGGCAAGACAGAGAGGTATGGCATCGGGGTTTGGAGGATCGCTTCGGGGGCAGCAAGCCCTCCAAGGAGAACCTCGTAGGTGCTCCGCCCTTCGGGGGCCTCTGCACCGACGCCGCTTGTCGCGTTCGACTGAGGGTCGATGTCCACCAGGAGGGTCCGCTTCTCTGCCGCGGCGATGCAGGCAGCCAGATTTACGGCGGTCGTGGTCTTCCCCACGCCGCCTTTCTGGTTTGAGATCGAGATGATTTTTCCCACAAGTGGTCTGCACACGGGCGATTCGTAGACGTGTGCCCTGCCCCCAAATTGCTGAATTTCCGCAAATATACCTTTTTCCGTCCAGCAAAGCAATGTGGAGGACGGGATACGCGGGGTCGCGCCAGAAACAGCGGCGGGGCACTCGCCTAGCGCAAGGGAAAGTACCCCACCTCTTGAACAATTGCCTGCCCCTCCGCCCCCAGTATCCAGGCGACGAAATCCTTCAACACGCCCTCCGGCGTATCCCTGAGGAAAATTGCCCAACCCGGGCACCACTTCGACATCCTACCCCGCACGGGTACGCATTCCTAGTTGTGCATCTCCTCGACGGCTTCCCGATACAAACAGACAAGCTGAACCGCCTGGTCGGCAACCCGTTCGGCTTTTGACATTGTACCGATGAAGAGGAGGCTTTGCCGGGTCCCGGATTTCCCGGATCGGATCCTTTTGATCTGATTCTTGTCGAAGTTGCGAACCACCTCCTTCAGCTCCTTCACCCTTTTCATCATGCGATCCGTTTCACCGAAAGAACCCTTCTTCAAGGCGTCCACAGCCTGGTCCAGAATGTCACCGACCATACCGTTCACCTCGATGAGCTCTTCGGCTTGCGCCTTGTCGGGAACATTGTGGTGGTTATCGACATGATTGAAACTCGAGGCGGCAAGTGAGCTAAGGTTTGCAGCGATGATCTGGAGAGAGCCGATCTGCTGGGTATAACGCGGCGCAAATCCACGCTCTTCACTCTGCGCGGCTTTTGTCAATTGAAGAATCTTGTTGATGAGTGTATCACTATTCTCGGAGAGCTCCGTCGCCTGGATACGGGCCTCCTTCAATTTCTTCCGGCGGGCCCGCATAAGCCCGTCGTAGCAGAGATCAATGGTCTCCTTGGACTTGGCAATAAACTTGCTTATGTCCTTCATCGTACTTGTCAGGTAATCTCGTTCACCTACGCCCACGATGCGATCCTTTTCACGCTGCTCGAATTCCCGCTCCCTCTTCCTGTGGATCTTCGTGGTCCGCAAGAACATGATTAGCGCAAGCACCACCAACCCTAGGATTGCCGGGAGGTTGCCAAAGTAAATAACCATTGCAAAGACGAAACATGTTGTGAACGCCATAAACGCGGTGAAGAACCATCCACCAATGACGGTTATCACCCCGTTGACACGAAAGACGGCACTCTCTCTCCCCCATGCCCTGTCCACAAGAGAAGTGGACATCGCCACCGTAAATGTCACAAATGTTGTTGACAGCGGTAGTTTGAGAGAGGTTCCGAACGAAATAAGCACGCTCGCAACCATGAGGTTAACCGCTGCGCGGAGGAGATCAAACGCGGGAAGTTCGCCATCAGGCCCGGGAGAGGGGACGAATTGTCTGGGGTCAATCCGGGAAGAAATCTTGTTCCGAACCCGCTCTGGAACGACCTTGACATACAGATTGTGGAAGGAGAGTCCCATTCCCACAAGCCCGCGTGAAAGCGGAGATGATTCAAAACGCTCCACACCCTCGTCCTGCCTTCCGAGAGACAGCTCGGTCTTTGTGACGCTTCTTGCCTTCCGCGATAGCCACAGCGTCGCCACCATAACAGCGCCCGCCGCCAGCAAGATCCATGTATGGGCCTGGACTTTCGCAGCGAGGCCGTCCATGGGAAATGTACGCGGGTCCATACCCGGAACACCTGATCCTATCGCATATGACGCCAACGCACCCATGGGTGCACCAATAAAGTTCACGAGGTCGTTTGCCGCAAACGCAAGCGCAAGCGAAAACGTCCCGATGAGCACAATGATCTTCAGGACATTGATCCTCGTGAACAGGAGGATGGTCTGCCACACAGCGGTCCAGAAGACAAAGCTCCAGACAAGGATCGTCACCATGTTCGCCTTTATCCACTCTGCGTTCTCCCCGGCAAGGAGCACCGACCCTTTTGCACCCTTGACGAGAATAAAGTAGGTGATTGCGGTGAGGGCGACGCCGCAATAGAGGCCGCCGTAACGCCTGAAGGGCTTTTCATAGTCAAATGTGAATATCACCCGCGTGACAAACTGGATGAGAGAACCAAAGACAAACGCGAAGATTATGGAAAGACCGATTCCCGATACGATCGTCAGCACATTGGCAGTGTTGATGTGCCTGAGAACCTCAGCGATCCCGCCTCCAGATCCAGCAGCCTTCACGACTGCAAGAGCCACAGCGCCGCCCAGCAATTCGAAGACGATGGACACCGTTGTCGAGGTCGGCAGCCCGAAGGTGTTGTAGACGTCAAGGAGAATGATATCGGTGAGCATCACGGCAAGAAAGATGATCATGACATCATGAAAGACAAACATCTCAGGATTGAATATGCCTTTCCGCGCCACCTCCATGATTCCGCCGGAGAAGGTGGTACCGAGAAAAACACCCAGGCTCGCCACGATCATGATCGTCAGACGTGTGCCCGCACGGGATCCGACAGCCGAGTTCAGGAAGTTGACAGCGTCGTTCGCCACACCCACCATGAGATCTGCGGCGGCAGCAGCAAAGAGGATAAAGAGGATAAGAAGATAGAATTCCATGCAGGGACCTGGAAAGAAGGAGATCGTGAGATTACCGGGGCATTCGCCGGGGCCTGCTTCGTTGAAAGAGGGAGAAAGACAGAGAGCGCTACAGCTATCGTCTGCGGCAGGCAGGAAGTATAGCGACTCAGCCAGCTGAAATTACACAAACCCCGGTTGAGATTCTGCGGGAGAATGTTAAGGAATTGTCAAATGTAATGCCACCTCCAGAAATGCATAAGGCCTGTATTCCGACTCAAAGATGAGGTTTGGGCGGAACCGCTTTTTCGGGCCGATTTTGCCACAATTGACCAACGTCAACAAAGGGGCCATAAAATGCACTTCGACCGGTGTGGGCTGAATATACCTCATTCGCGTTACCACAATATAAACCCAACGTTAAATCTGTGTTAGGACTGAGAAGAGTGGAAAGGAGGGGAATGACTAGTCAAAGCGGTCGCCCGAACAGACCTTGTAGCCCCGGAGGAACTCCTCCACCCGGAGCCGCCGTTTTCCCTCTTGTTGGAGCTCGATGAGCGAGAGGGCCCCATCACCGGTCCCCACACAGAGTCTCCTCCCACCGAGAAGCACCTCTCCCGGCGGGATGTCTCGAACGTCGAGCGGGATTTCGGCCCGATACACCTTTATGACTCTGTTCGCGTGTCGCGTGTAGGCTCCCGGAGCGGGTGAGAGCGCCCGTATGAGGTCCCGGATGGATCGAGCAGGTTGGTCCCACCGTATGAGACAATCCTCCTTCAGGATCTTGGGCGCTGGCGTGGCCACCGAAGAATCCTGAGGGATTCTCAGTGCACTCCCATCTTCAATGCGCTGGACGGTTTCCAGCACCAGGTCCGCACCCAGGACAGAGAGCCGGTCGTGGAGGATCCCCGCGTCATCTTCATCCGAAATAGGGACCGCCTTCTGAAGGATTATCGTTCCCGTGTCAACCTTCTCCTCCAGAAAGAAGGTCGTAAGGCCTGTGATCTCCTCCCCGTTCATGATGGCTCGCTGTATGGGGGCAGCTCCACGATACTTCGGCAGCAGTGATGCGTGAAGATTGAACGCACCAAGACGTGGGATGGAGTAGATGTTCTTCGGCAGGATGCGGAAAGCGACGACGACCAGAATCTCGGAGGAAAGCTCTTGGAGTTGCCCGATGAAATCGGGAGCCTTCAGCGAAGGAGGCTGCAGAACCCGTAACCCGAGCTCGGCCGCCTTCTGTTTCACCGGAGAGGGGAGCACCTCCCGGCCACGACCGCGGGGCTTGTCCGGAACGGTAACTACCGCCGCAACCTCGTACCCGTGCCCGACCAGACATTCCAGACTCGGCACGGCAAAATCCGGCGTTCCCATGAATACGATGCGAGTGCCTATCGGTTCCCCACCTCCGGCTATCGTGATGCCACTTCAACCTTGGTCGGGACTCCATTGCTGACAACGGGGTATGCAACTTCGAAATCCCCCCGTCGGAGCTTGTTCAGCCGACCGTGCAGAAGCTTGCGTTTGACCGATCCAATGTAGTCGAAAAAGAGAACACCATTGAGGTGATCGACTTCGTGGAGAATGACCCGGCCGAGGAGGCCGTCGGCTTCGATTTCCCTCTCCGCGAACTCGAGGTCTCGAAAACGGACCCTGATCTTCTCGGCGCGCTCCACCTCTTCCCTGATGTCAGGAATGCTCAGGCACCCCTCCTCCATCAACCAGCAGCCCTCTTCCTCCACAACCACCGGATTTAGCATCACCATCGGAGGCACTTCTCTGGTCTCCTCCATTCCGGAGATGTCCACAACAATGACCCGCTGAAGTGAACCGACCTGATTTGCAGCGAGCCCGATACCGTTTGCCTTTTGCATGGTCTCAAGCATATCCCGTGCAAGTGTTTCATCTACACGCCGAACGGTTTTCGCCTTCTTGCGGAGGACCGGCTGGTCAAAAACGAAAATCGGAAGAACGGACAACGTTTTCCTCCTGGGGGTTTCTCATATGCTGGTGTAATCTATGAGCGTGTCTCCTCAATATCAACCCGGGACCGCTCACTCCACAACTCTCCTTGCTCCAACGTATCGTTTCCGGTAGTAGGTGCTCTCAAGCGAAGATATCGTGACTCCGTACGATACACTCGCGTGTGCAAAAAGATCGTCTTCTATATATATCCCGACGTGAGACGGGGTCCTGCCGGTAGTATTGAAGAAAACGAGGTCGCCAAACTGGAGATCCGATTTCGCGACATCGGCACCGACGCCGTATTGAGATCTGGTCACGCGTGGTATCTGCCGCTCCACCGCCCTCGTGTAGACGTGCGATGTAAAACCCGAGCAGTCAATGCCGGACTGACTATTCCCGCCGAGACGGTAGGGGACACCCAGCATCGACACGATCTCCAGCAATACCCTGTCCCGATCCACTCCTGGCGGCGTAACATTGGGGTACCTCTGAGACGACCGCGGACGACTGGTGAGGCGCTGTGAAAGGCCCCCAACGTCCACTTTTCGGTCATCCTCCCGCATCTCCTCCTCGCGAATCCGTGCCGCGAGACGTACCTCATCTTCCTCGTACTCTGCCGCGGCTGACGATGACTCTCGAGTAGCGAAACGCGGGGACGAAGAAGAGCATCCCAACATGCCGGCAAGCCCAAGCAGGGAAACACCTATGTACAGCCAATCACGGCCGGCTCGCCACATTGCATGCGTTCTGGATGTGCTCCACAAAACAGACCGGCCTCCACGCGGGAGGCCGGTCTGGAGACAATAGCCTCGCTATCCGAGGTAGGCGCGGAGTTGCTTGCTCCGT
Source organism: Bacteroidota bacterium (assembly GCA_049670805.1). GTDB lineage: Bacteria > Bacteroidota > Ignavibacteria > UBA10030 > UBA6906 > JBATTW01. Next base: position 3,305 of record JBATTW010000266.1, on the reverse strand, counting down.
GATGCATGTCGTAAGCGACGTATTGCTTTTTCCTTGATCTGTCGCACCCGCTCACGCGTCAGCTTGAAGCGTTCTCCGATCTCTTCGAGCGTGAGGCTGTGCTCGCGTCCCAGACCGAAATAGAGTCTTATGACCTCCGCCTCCCGATCGCTCAGGGTGGAGAGAGCTCTCTCGACCTCCTTGCTGAGGGATTCCCTCAGGAGCTCGTTGTCAGGAGAGGGCTGACGTTCATCCTGGATGACATCAAGCAGCCGATTGTCTTCACCCTGCGCAAACGGGGCATCCATAGACAGATGCCTGCCCGAGATCTTCAACGTGTCGGATACTTCATAGAGCGACATGTCGAGCTCCTCGGCGAGCTCGCTTGCGCTCGGTTCGCGCTCAAATTCCTGCTCGAGCGTACTAAAGGCCTTCCCTATCTTGTTTAGGGCTCCAACCCTATTCAGGGGAAGACGCACGATGCGGGATTGTTCCGCCAGCGCCTGGAGTATCGATTGCCGAATCCACCACACCGCGTAGGAAATGAACTTGAAACCGCGCGTTTCGTCAAATCTTTTCGCCGCCTTGATCAAACCGAGGTTCCCCTCGTTGATCAGATCACCCAGAGAGAGGCCCTGATTCTGATATTGCTTGGCAACGCTCACAACGAATCGCAGGTTCGCCTTTGTCAGTTGCTCCAGAGCACGCTGATCTCCCTTCTTGATCCGGCGAGCAAGATCGATCTCCTGCTCCGAGGTGAGGAGATCCACCTTTCCGATCTCTTGAAGGTACTTGTCCAGAGACTGGCTTTCGCGGTTCGTGTACTGTTTGGTGATCTTGACCATGCATCAACCTCATAACTTTCTTGAAATCTCACCCGCACCCGACGATGGAGGGGCAACGATCAGCCCGAGGGCACTCCCCTTTTTTTCAGATACGAGCCCACAAACGGCTTGTTTCGGCAATTGTCCCCACCCACGGCGGGGGAGTTACCCACCAGATTCAACAAATCCTTTTGCAAAGGGGGTTCCCGAGCTGGAGGAAGGCAGTACCGGCTGGGCTCTCAGACCTGCCAGCGCAGCTCTCTGCCACGGTGCTGCTGATACGGGAGTGCGGTGGGTTCACCAGGGCCTCTTCCGATCCCCCCGCAATGCCTTATCCTACGAATAGACCTCTTTTTCGTTGCACTTGCAGACCTGTATACGCCTCTCATTGAACTTCCAGCTTGTTGTGGAGGCAGAACGCTCCGAGGTCACAAGGAGCACAGGCTGACGTACCGTGTCGCACTTAGGGCATTTGTTCCCCTTGACGATCGATGATTTCGCTGCCTTGTCGGCAAATGATCGCTGCTTACCCATAAATCCTTTACCCTTTCTTCCTGGTCTCGATCAGAGAGCCTCTAGAAAACGCGAACGAGATTACCCCCTGTTTCAATTGCTTTCTCGAGCACGCGTGTCGTGCCCGCCATCAGATCTCCCGAACCCATCCCCTCTGAGAGACCACACACACCCACACTGATCGTCACCGAAAACGTCCTATGCGCCACGGCAATGGTATGGCTCGCCACCATCTTGCGTATCTTCTCCGCCCAGAGGTACGCGTCGCTTGCCGTCGTACTAATCAACAGAACACCCAGCTTTCCATCTTCCAGAAGACCCAGAGTGTCGTACGATCGGACATGCGACCGAACGACCGCCGCGATCTCCCTCAGAACCACCTCGGCCGTCTCCTTCCCGTAACGGTTGACGTACTCCGGCAGGTTGTCAACAGCGATTGATACCAGCGCCAGCTCCGATTCAAAATCCTCGGCGCGACGCACCTCTTCTTCCAGCGTGCGCAAAAAGTGCTTCTGCGTCATCGACCCGGTGAGATGATCGACACTGACGTACTCCCGAACGAGGCTGTTCATGTACACAACCTCGAGTGACGCGGCAGCATTCTCCACGAGGCGGTAGACGGTCTCCACTTCGCTCCCGGAGAAGTTCGCCACGTTACGGCTCTCCAGGCTCAGAGCGCCGTAGCACCTGTTGAACGAACTGATGGGGAGGACAACAAACGAACCCGTCGCGTCCCCGTCTTCGCTTTCGCTGAATCGGAACGAGGACCCCGCCGCCAGGTCGGGCACCATCTCGACTCTGTTGTTCCGGATCGCGTTGCCGACGAGACTGCCTGTGATATCAACGAGCTGGTCCTCCGAGACGTAGTTCCCTCCGGGCTTGTTCACGACCTTCTGCACCACCCATCCCTTCTGACCGTCAGAATACATCGTGATCGCCAGGCGGTCCCAACCAACCAGCCGGTTCAATTCATCCGAGAGTGCCGTAAGAATCGTCTCCTCAAACGGGTCGGACCTGACACGATCCTGCATTCTTCGAATGGAACTGAGGAGCTCAGAATCCAGGAGAAGGTCATACTTGTCGATATAGCTCTTGATGAGAGCGGAGACGAGCTTCGTAAAGGTCCCCAGCAGCCCGAGCGTTTCATTCCCGAATGCATCTTCCGCTTTGCTGTCTCCGACAAGGACCCCTACGGGCTGGATATCCTCCGACCCCGATCGAAAGAACACCGGAACTGCCACAACCGATCGAACACCCGGCCGGGAACTATAGTACCGCAACAGCTCAGACTCCGCGGCAAGGTTGATGTCACCGATCAATTCGGGCTTGCCGGACCGGGCGACGAGACTCACCAGGTCACCCTCTATGGGGAATCTCTTCTCCTGAGTGAAATAATCACTGTCGGTGGCCATGGATTCCACAACCATTTGTCCCTTTTCGCGGTTTGCCCAGAAAAAGGCCACCGTATGTGCGAAGAGAACATCCTTGAGAACGAGTAGCACCTTGTTCAAAAGAGAATGGAATTCACTCTTCGGTTCGATATCAGCCAAGGCCTCGTCAGTGTCCAGATCGAAGAAATCCAGAAGCTGGATTTCACGCGGGGTCTCTTCCTTCATCGTCACCGGAGCTGGCTCGGCAGCTTTCGTAGAGGGAACGACTTGCTCTTCAGCTTCGACTTCACGTACCACATACGTCCCAACTGACGACTGGAAATCATCAAAGAGGAGTTTCTTCATGGTACTGTCGGTAGGTTGTTCGTACTCTTTTTGAGTGGCCCATGGAACGCCGCCAGCAAAGAAGCCGGAGTCCCTGAGCGTGAAAAAAACATAGAGCGCAACCGACGCGAGAATCGTCCCAACAACGATCCAGCCTGCAAGCGAACCCAAAAAAATACCAACGGCGAGAGCCACAACAACAACCATCGCGACAGCAAAAACATTACGGATTGGTGGTTTTACCATCGCTATGGTCTCACCATCGGTAGAGTCT
>JBATTW010000265.1:0-5206 GCA_049670805.1 Bacteroidota bacterium | reverse complement strand
GGACACCGTTCATGGATTTCGAACGCTTCTCAGGCGGTTTGAGCGTGTACTGAACCGCCAGCTGGAAGACAAAAATTGCTGTTGCGGGTTGACAATCGCCCAATGTCATCCTCTCCTGGAGATCGGGAGAACTGGCGAGACAACGACTGTTGAGCTGTCGCGCGCCCTGGATATCGACAAAAGCACGCTCAGCAGGACAATAGACGGGCTTGTAAATGCCGGGCTGGTAGCGCGGAACCCGCACTCGAATGATCGTCGATATACCGTGCTGACATTGACGGGAGAGGGAAGAAGGACCTGTGGCACGATCAACCACCAGAATGATCTCTACTTCGCAAGAGTCTTCGAACAGATCCCTGAAACGGGCCACGAAAGCGTCATGAGATATTTCGGACTCCTGGTTGAGGCAATGGGTCGGTTGGAAGAGAGAAAAGGTGATGTAGAGCGCTGCTGTGACTGACCGCTCATCTCCCCGGATGCAGATCTCCCGCTGCCCTCATCACATGTCGAAAGGGTTACATCATGTACCTGGACATATGGCAAACCAAATCTGAAACCGACAATCTGAAGAGCGTTCAGACCTTCACATGGATTCTGGGTGTAACTTTTCTTCTTCTGGCTCCTCCGAGATTCGAGGTGAGTGCCTCAGACGCACACGAGAATGGGTCTGACCAGCTTGTGTCGACGGGGTGGCTGAGCGAGCATCTCCAGGACTCCTCGCTTGTCATTCTCCAGGTCGGAGGCAAGGAAGAGTACGAGACAGGACACATCCCGGGAGCCCAGCTGCTTCCGATCATGGAATTCATAGAGCAGTCCGCGGGTGGTCTTACCCATGAATTCCCCTCCCTCGAACAACTTGTGGGGGCGTGTGAGTCTCTGGGTGTTACGAATACGTCTCGCATAGTCCTCTATTCCGGTTCTGACCGTATTGCCGTCGTGGCTCGTCTCTACCTCACCCTTGACTACCTTGGAATGGGAGATCGCACTTCGATTCTTGATGGAGGGCTTCCTCAGTGGCAGACGGAGAATCTCCCGCTATCAAAGGAACCGTCAGAGAGAGGGCGATCCACATTCCACCCTGTTCTGAACGACAGTGTTCTGGTAGATGCCGCGTGGATTATGCAAAACCTCAAGAATCCAGATGTCGTTCTGATTGATGCACGACCTGAGAGTCACTACATCGGAAAGAGCGACGACCACGATTGGGACCGTCCGGGACACATTGCCGGTGCGTTTAGTCTTCCGTTTGTCAACATTGTGTCTGACGAGGTGTCCGGCAGAATTGGAGATCCAGATCGACTCAGAGATATGTTTCTGGAATCAGGAGCGAAACAGGGTTCACTCATTGTAACCTACTGCAATACCGGAATCTGGGCCTGCCCGGTCTACGTTGCTGCGAAATACGCGGGATATGAAGCGCACTTTTATGATGGGGGCTATGAAGAATGGAACTCGGATGAATCCCTGCCCGTCATTGCACCCGTCCGAATGGAATAAGGGGCTTTTTCCATGTCGAAATTGAATCATCCAAAGCCTTTCTGGAACCCGTATCTGGCCGGCGTCGGTCTGGGACTGACGCTGCTCGCGGCGTTTGTCCTGATGGGGCGAGGATTGGGTGCATCGGGGGCTTTTTCGTCCGTAGTTTCGGTGGGTGTCCACACCGTTGCACCCGAACATGCCGAATCAAACGGGATGTATGCAGCCTACCTGGACAGGGGTGAACGTAGTCCGTTGAGCGACTGGTTGGTGTTCGAGGTCCTGGGTGTGGTTGTGGGTGGCTTCATATCTGGGCGATTTGCCGGCAGGACGGGGAAAACGATCGAAAAGGGGCCGAGAATCACCCCAGTCGGTAGACTTCTTCTCGCATTCACGGGCGGCACGTTGATGGGTTTTGCGGCGAAACTGGCACGCGGGTGTACGAGCGGGCAGGCTTTGACCGGGGGTGCGCTTTTGAGTGTTGGGGGCTGGATTTTCATGATCGCTCTTTTCATAGGTGCGTACGCGTTTGCGTATTTCGTGAGGAGGCAATGGACATGAACGCACCTTTCTTCAAGACCGGATTGTTCGGTCATGATGCCAGTCTGCTTGTTGCCTTCGCTATCGGTATTGCATTCGGCTTTTTCCTCGAGCGGGGTGGGCTGGGGAGTTCCAGAAAGCTGGCGGCACAGTTTTATTTCACGGATCTGACGGTCTTCAAGGTTATGTTCACTGCGATTATCACAGCGATGCTGGGCCTGTACTGGCTTTCGTGGTTTGGAGTTCTGGATCTCTCACTTGTGCATGTCGGCCCAACCTACGTTTTGCCACAGCTTCTGGGAGGACTGATCTTCGGAATAGGTTTCGTTACTGGAGGGTACTGTCCGGGTACAAGCTGTGTCGCTGCCGCCACCGGCAAAATCGATGGGCTCGTAACTCTTTCTGGAATCCTGGTGGGGATTGTCTTTGCGGCGGAGCTTTTTGATCCACTCAGCGGGTTTCTGTTTTCTACATCGCTGGGCAAACTCACCATCCCTGAAGTCCTGTCGCTGAGTTCCGGCATGGTTGTCTTAGTCGTGGTGCTCATTGCCCTCGGAGGGTTTGTTGGAGCTGAGGCTGTAGGACGGCGATACTCACGCAGATGAGAGAGGTTCTCAGATGAAACCGGCCGTGCATCACATCAATCTCAATAGGGCGCTCGCCCTCGTCGGACTGCTGCTTGCCCTCCTCGCTGCACTGACGGGTACGCCGGAAGAGGCCACCAGTGACTCACCCGATGTGGATATCAATGCGATGTTGGCAGGAAAGCGGGTGGAACAGATCGATGCAAGGACATTGGCAGAGTGGATCATGGAGAAGCGAGATGAGTATCCCGTGGTTGATCTCAGATCGACGAAGGACTACGAGAGGTATCATATTCCATTCGCAGTGGGAATCCACCAGTGGATCAGTGAACATCCCAATGGGAGGTTAGAAGAGCCGATACTTGTGTACGCAGAAGGAGCACTTCTTCTGGAGGATTCCTCCAGACATTCCGATTCAGAAGGCGCTGAGTTCATATACGCGCTGAGGGGAGGTATCGAGGAGTGGACAAGAACCGTCCTCTTTCCGGATCTTTCGGACATCGACAGATTGGCTGAGGAGGATGTCGGACGAATCAGACGGGTCAGCCTTTTCTTTGGCGGGAATCCCCGGCTGGGACGGCCCGGGAAGGCAAGACCGCAGGTTCTCTACGACAGAGAGGGCTGCTGACCGGCCCGAAATGGCTGCAATGGTTGCGAAGATTGGGGGCAGATTCATGAGACTACTGGAACACAAAGCGGTCGATGTAGGAGTTGATAACCCGTTCACTTGTTGTGCCCGGAACAGAGTTTGAACCTGCACGATCTTGCGATCACTAGCTCCAGAATCGAACGAGGATACCCAAGCCGCGATTTGACTATTGATCACGGAAATGTGGCACCAATTGGTGTTACAAAACCGTGACAACCAAGCCAGTGCTGGACAGGTGCTGTCCGTAGGCTAGAGGGGGCCCCGTGAGCTGTTGAGGTTATGTCCCGGCCTGCTGGGTGGAAGTAACAGCTGGTGAACTTCTCAACATTTTCTCCGCCATTCTTTCCAACACCGCAAGTAGGACAGTGAATGGCTTATTTTCTTGGCAATAGTTGCTACAGCAGAATAGTTTCCTCTTGACAATGTTTGTCAATCGGGCTAAGTTGGTCGTTACGGATTACTACGCTGTGGCTCGCTGTGGGAGCCGCTGACTCTGCTTGCGCCATTGAAAGTCAAGCAGGCGGGCAGGCCGCCGAATTCAAAAAACACCCCGCGCTTCTCGACGACCCTCCTCACTCAGCCATGCGAGCCTGCAAGGAACCCATTCTGTTCTGACCTTTCATTCCAGCACGATGCTGGCTTTTGACGCGTGGAGACAACTTCGCATGTGTCGGAGCAGATCTCCTGCGAACACTGTCGGAAGACCGGTCTCTGGTATTCCGCATCGTGGGAGGGTATGTCGCATCGCATACGAGAACTGAGCGACACATTAACGAAGCTTAAGAGATAACGCCTTCAGCGCCTTGCTGCTGTGCAGTCTTGGACACTTGTATCCGAATCGCATTGGCTCAATGTTCTACTCTTCCATCGTTGGTGCTATCATGAATTCAGTACGCACAAGATCATGGGCATTAGGGCTCCTGGTGGTGTCCACCACATTGACACTCTCGGGCGTCAGGGCTCAGGAGAGACTGGTGGTCAATTCCGACAGGGATTCGCTCATTGCAGCCGCTCGTGAAATCATAACAACCGCTCGCTATTGTGCGTTGATCACGATTGACAGTACGGGACGACCCCAGGCGAGGGCCATGGACCCATTCCCTCCGGAAGATGATATGACGATCTGGCTCGGCACCAATTCCAGTAGCAGAAAGGTGAAAGAGATACGCAACAATTCTCGAATCACTCTATACTACGCGGACTGCGAGGGAAGTGGCTATGTTTCAATAGCCGGCATTGCCCGTCTCGTGGACGACGAAAAGGAAAGAACTCGACGCTGGAAGAAAGAATGGGAGTCGTTCTTCATGGGTCGGAAAGACATCTATGCCCTTATTGAAGTAACACCCGTGAAGCTCGAGATCTTGAGCTACAAGCATGGGATTACCGGCGACGCCAACACATGGAAAACACCCTCGGTCAGCTTTGAACCCGGCAATCGGTGAGAGTGAGACTCTATCAAAGAGAAAAGGGGGGACCTTATCATGCAGAGGATAATTGTGCCTCCCGAGTCAGTTGAACTGCTCACAAGAGCCCTCCGTGTGCTCAACAATTGTGGGGGGATGGTGAGTTCGTATGCCGATGGTGAGGCAGACTTTCACAAGGAAGTGTTGAAGAGCTCACTGTTCTGGTAATCATATGCGTACATGAATACCAGTGATGAGAAGCTGAAGGAGAGGGCGTCGAGTGACCTGCAGTATGTTGAGGATATGGAATCGTTCATTCTCTGCCGGATCCGTGAAAGGAGGAGGCCGTGCGACACCTGCGCTTCAAGCATATAGCGATTGTTCTGGTACTGGGATTTGTTGGATGGGCGGGTTGTGGTGCGATAATGTTTATTGGGATGGCTGTCACAACGATGCAAACCACCCTCATCGCCCATGCAATTGGGGCTCCAGTCATATTTGCATTGATCTCCTGGTTCTACTTCGCAAAGCTCAACTACACAACGCCATTGCAG
>JBATTW010000264.1:0-5860 GCA_049670805.1 Bacteroidota bacterium | reverse complement strand
GACATTACGTGATGCGTCAATGACGAGAGGCAATCAGACAAGCCGGATCCTGCCGCTCCTGACGGGAATCCTTCTCTTGTTGTGGCACTCCACGGCCCTGCCGGGGACCACGGGGAAGATCACCGGGAAGGTCCGGGATAGCGGCACGAATGAAGCGCTTCCCGGAGCCAACATTGTCCTGGAAGGTACGCGTCTGGGGGCCGCGACGAACATCGACGGGTACTTCGTCATCATCAACATATCTCCCGGTTCCTACACGCTCAACGCTTCGCTCGTGGGATACCACCCTGCCAGGATGACAGAAGTGCGCGTCCAGGTGGACCTGACCACCAATGTGGAGTTCACGCTGACTGAATCCTCCGTGGATATCGGGGAGGAGGTGGTCGTCGTGGCGGAGCGGCCGCTGGTGCAGAGGGACCTGACGTCCACTTCAGCGAAGGTGAGTGCCGATGAGATAAGGCTCTATCCTGTGGAGGAGGTCTCCGATCTGGTCAACCTCCAGGCCGGCGTGGTGAACGGGCACTTCCGGGGGGGACGGATTGGTGAGGTCCTCTACATGGTGGACGGCATTCCGGTAACGGACCTCTACTCGAGGGAAGCCGGGGTGACCGCGGAGACAAACGCGATCGAGGAGCTGGAGGTGATCAGCGGCACCTTCAACGCCGAGTACGGCCAGGCAATGTCGGGCGTGGTGAACCAGGTCACCAAAACCGGCGGCGATCACTTCTCGGGGAGTTTTTCGACATTCATCGGAGATTACGTCACCTCCGATACCGAACTCTTCATGAACGCGGGTGATGTAAACCCGACGCACATCTACGATTTCCAAGGATCACTCGGGGGACCCCTCATTGGTGAGAGCAGGTTCTTCCTCTCCGGCCGGCACTTCTATAATGAGGGATACCTCTACGGCCAGCGCCGTTTTCTCCCGACCGATTCCTCCAACTTCAGCTCGAACGACCCCAACCAGTGGTATGTCGGGGAGTCCGGGGACGGGGCTTTTGTCTCGTTCAACCCCGACCGCCGCTCCACGTTCCAGGCAAAGGTGACGATACCCGTCATGGGTTCCAGCATACTGAAGCTCCTCTACCTGGGGCAGAAGCGAGAGTACCGGTTCTACATGCATGAGTACAAGTACAATCCCGACGGGACGTTTCAGAATTTCACCCTGGGTCACCTGGCGGATCTGAGCTTCACTGCTGTCTTCAGTCCAACGACCTTCCTGGAGATACACGGTTCCTGGTACAGCAACCGAAATGATTCCTACGTCTATGAGGACCCGTACGATCCGCGCTATCCGGACTACCGGCGGGCTCTGGCCGTAAGCGGCTCGGCATTCCTCACGGGCGGCGCGGAGATGATCCAGTACCACTGGGAGACCCGCTATGTCTCCGCCAGGGCGGACATCGTCAGCCAGGTAACCCCGGAGCACCAGATCAAGGGGGGTGTGGAAGGGCGCTGGAACCGGCTCTGGGTCCATAACTTCGGGATACGGAACGATCAGGCCACAGGCTTCAAACCGATCCCGGTTGAGCACGGGAACTCGCAGTTTGCCCACGCATGGGTGGAACCCCGCCAGTACGCGGCCTACGTACAGGATAAGATGGAGTTTGACAGGCTGATTGTGAATCTCGGCGTTCGCTTTGACTACTTCAAGCCGAACGCGGATGTTTTGCTCGAGCAGCTCCGTCTGGGCGAGGACCCCGTAACCACTCCGGCAGAAGAGGAGCTGCAGTTCAGTCCCAGGTTCGGTCTGGCCTACCCGATTACCGACCGGGGCGTCCTGCACCTCTCCTACGGCCACTTCTTCCAGGTTCCGCCGTTTGAATTGCTCTATATGAACACCGCCTCCTACAACATCAATGTCACGGAGTCGTTCCAGGTGGGGAACCCGGGCCTCCTCTCTCAGCGGACCATCGCCTACGAGCTGGGACTTCAGCAGCAGCTGACCGATGATCTGAAGATCGACGTCGTGGGGTTCTACAAGGACATGCGGAACCTGATAGGGACGGAGGTCTTTGATATCGGGAACGGCACAAAATACTCCCAGTACGTCAACAGGGACCACGGGAACTCGCGCGGGTTCATCATTTCGCTGACCAGGCGCCCCACCGGCTTCTTTTCAGGGACGATCGACTACACATTCCAGATCGCCGAGGGGAACGCATCAGATCCCAACTCCGTCTACCTGGACAACCAGACGGATCCGCCGGTGCAGAGTCAGAAGCAGCTGGCTCCGCTGGACTGGGACCGGACGCATACGCTCAACTTCACGGCGACATTCGGAGCCCGGGACAACTACGCGTTCACGCTGATAGGGAGGTTCGGGAGCGGGCTGCCCTATACTCCCGCCTTCCAGAATCAGCGAACCGGCCTCCTGAACAGCGAAAACAGGCCGTTGTTGTCGACCGTGGATCTCTATGCAACGAAATTCTTCGCAATCGGGTCCACACAACTGAGTGTTTTTCTGAAGATCTACAACCTCTTTGACACGCGGAATGAGCTGGAGGTCTTTACCGATACGGGGAGGGCGACATCCAGTCTGGCGGCCAACTACGAGGGGCAGCCCCGCGGTATCAACACCATCGAAGAGTACTACAGACGGCCCGACTTCTTCTCGGAGCCGCGCCGGATTCTCATAGGTGCAGCGTTCAACTTCTGATAACTCAATGAGACGTTTCTGCCACATACTCCTTGGCGCATTGGTCTTCTGCTGGACGCCTCTCTATGGTCAGCGGTTCATCGATCCCAACCAGGGGAACGTGGTCCACACCAAGAAGGGGATCATGGACGGGAACCTGGTCCGGACCATTTTCCTGAACCACGGGGAAGTGTCGCTCTGGCCCGACAAACCTTCGGGTGAGTGGCCAAAGGGGACCGGGCACCAGTACGTGGACGGGGTGTCGGTGATCGTCCAGGCGGAGACGCAGGATTCCTCGGGTCAGATCATCCACCCGCTGGAGACCAACTACCGGGAGTTCATTCGAAAAGACCCTGTGACAGGGACTCCATGGGGATGGGGCCCCTTGCCCGGCTACGCGAACCCGGACCAGACATCTCCGGCAGTCAGCAACAGCGAGGCAACATGGCCCGATACCTGGCCAGACCGCCCCTCCGAATGGGACGGGCTCTGGAACGGATTCTTCGGCCGCGGCATAACGAACGCCCAACTGGAAACATACTACCGGATGGACGACGCGCCCGACCAGCAGTATAACTACTGGCCCGATCCGGCCGATTCCTCCCGCGGCGGGTTGGGACTCCAGGTGGCTGTCCGGGGATTCCAGTGGTCACAGGTCCTGGCGGCCGATGTGATCTTCTGGTACTATGAGATCACCAATATCGCCGCCCGGGACTATACCAAGACCGTCTTTGCGCAGTACGTGGATTGGGGTATCGGGGGGACTGATGACTCCAGCGATGACAGGGGTCTGTTCGATACGGAGCTGGATATCGCCTGGGCGTTTGACGGGGACGGGATCGGAGCTCCCGGGAACTGGGCACCGGTCGGTGTGGCGGGATATGCGTTCCTGGAGAGTCCGGGGATAGCGGTCAATGCGACCGACGACGACCGTGACGGGATCACGGACGAGCTCAGAACCAACGACGCCGGCATGCGCATAGAGGGGGCGGCCAACATCATCGCCTCCATGCAGTCGATCTACGACGTGCAACACTTCCTCTCTTTCTACGGGTACGACCGGGTGGAGGATATCCCGGCCGTGCGGGAGGAGCTCTGGTGGACCGGCGACGAGAACATGAACTGGAGACCCTTTACCGACATCAACGAGAACGGATCCTGGGAGAACGGCGAGCCGCTGATGGACGACGTGGGGAGCGACGGTCTGAGTCCCTTTGACGAGGCCTATCCCGGACCGGATGACGACGGGACCCAGGGGAACGGGCAGCCTGACCAGGGAGAGCCCTCATTTGGCATTCTGGACAAGGACGAATCGGACCAGATAGGGCTGACAGGCTTCAGCATCTTTCCCGTCCACAATTATGAGCTCCACAACGACGAGCAGAACTGGGATGTGCTTACTACCCCGATCGACACCACGGGCTTCCAGCAGCTGAACGACGTGAACCTGGGGATGTACTTCTCCGCCGGCGCCCGGCCGGATGGAGCGTTTCCCGGGAACCTCTTCCCCCTCGCGCGGATGGAGACCGAGCGGTTCTCGATGGTCCTCCTCTTTGGAAACGACCGGGACGACCTGGTGCGGAGGAAGAAGACCGTCCAGCAGATATACAACGCCAACTACAGATTCGCCAAGCCGCCGGAGAAGCCGCGGGTCACCGTCGTCCCCGGGGACCAGCAGGTGACGCTCTACTGGGACGATATGGCGGAGCGGAGCTTTGACCCCTTCCTGCAGGAGTTCGACTTCGAGGGATACAGGATCTACCGGACGACAGACGCCAGTTTCCTGGAGAGCATGGTCATCACCGACGCCTATGGAAAGGAGACGTTCCGCAAAGCGATCGCCAGGTTCGACCTGAAAAACGGGATCAAGGGGCTCCATCCCTTTGACGTGAATGGGGTGAAGTTTGATCTGGGGGAGGATGTGGGTCTCCGGCATGTCTACGTGGACACCGACCTCCAGAATGGGCAGACCTACTACTACGCCGTGGTCTCGTACGACCGCGGCTTTCTTGACACCACCGCCGCGGGCGAAGTGGACGGGTTCGCCCCCTCCGAGTGCACCAGCATTGTCCAGGTGGACATCAACGGAAACGTCCGGACGGACGTCAACACGGCCGTTGCCGTGCCCCGTGCGCCTGCGGCCGGATACCTCACTGCGGGTGTGGAAGGCCCCATCCTCCACTCGGGTCCGGGGAGCGGATCGATCTCCGTCACGGTCATCGATCCCGATTCGCTCCTGAACGGGAACACGTACAACCTGGAATTCACGAACGATGCTCCATTCCAGAACAACCCCGTGCCGATGGCCACCATGACCAACGTGGGTGACGGGAGCGTTCTGGTGGAGGACCGGCCTATCGTCGAATGGGGCGAAGAGCTGGCGATTGCCGAGGGGATGATCATCAACGCCTTCAACGACTCGGCCGTGACGATCGTCCGGGGAAAAACCGGCTGGAACGATGGCAGCACAAACACCATCCCCGTCGTGGAGCTGGACCAGGCGTTTCTGACACTGAACATCCCATACCCGGCCGACTTCGAGTTGCGGTTCTCATCCGGCACTATTGATACATCCACCTCCGGTCTCTTCTTCGGGGCCCCGCCCGCTGTACCGGTGAACTTCACCGTCTGGAACATGACCGAAGACCGGAAGATGCAGTTCCTCTTCTATGACACCGACGGTGACACGAGGTTCACACCCGGTGATCGGATCGTCACCGTGCACGGCGACAGCCTTGGGAAGCAGGCAGAGCGCGGGAACTACCGGGCCACATGGGCCTTCAAGATCCAGGAGGACACCGCGCAGTCCTCCGTGATCCTGCCGGGAGACGGGGACGTACTCTCCGCGGTAACAACCAAGCCGTTCCGGACGGGCGAGCAGTTCCAGTTCCAGATCCGGACCGCGGCGCAGGATCAGGCGCGCGCCTCGCAGGAGATGGACCGGATCGCCGTTGTGCCCAACCCGTATGTGGGAGCGGCCTCATGGGAGCCGCCGAATCCCTACAAGGCTGGTCGCGGCACGCGGCTGGTTTACTTTGTCAACCTCCCGGCGGTCTGTACCATCCGCATCTTCACGGTGCGCGGAGCTCTTGTCCAGACGCTCTATCATAGCTCCACGATCGCGGACGGGCAGGAACCGTGGGATCTGACCACGAAGGACGGGATGGACGTTGCCTACGGCGTTTACGTGTACCACGTGGACGCACCCGACGTGGGCGA
>JBATTW010000263.1:0-9737 GCA_049670805.1 Bacteroidota bacterium | reverse complement strand
GACAACAAGAGATGCGAACGGCGATCTCCTGATATATCCGGAGGGTGACACTGCTGCTCCGCCCAGCGGGCGTATGCCTGTTTCGGGGTACTTCTTTGACGCAATTGTTCGACAGGAACCGCTGGATGAAGAAAACCTGACGCCGGAAGACAACCTGGAAGAGTTTGAACCGATTTCAGAACCGGATCTCGAGTACTTCCGCGACCGGGCGAAAGAGCTTTCATCCTCCGATCGCGCTGTTGTGGCGACGTTTGGTGGCACGGCTTTCGGGGACATCGCCCTCGTGCCTGCACCATTCTTGAAGCACCCCCGTGGAATCCGGGATATCGCGGAGTGGTATATCTCTACCGCCACCCGGCGCGACTACATTCACGATGTGTTTGCGGGGCAAACTGAGGTGGCCCTGGATAACCTTCGAAAGATTGCCGAGGTAGTCGGGAATACCGTAGATGTCGTATTCGTGTGTGGAACGGATTTCGGCACACAAACCTCCAGCTTCTGTTCCCCCCGGACATTTGATGAGCTCTATGCGCCGTACTACCGCCAGGTGAACGACTGGATTCATTCTCACACGACCTGGAAGACAATGAAGCACTCCTGCGGCGCCGTGGAACAGTTCATTCCGCATTTCATCGAGTCAGGATTCGATATTCTGAATCCTGTCCAGTGTTCGGCCACGGGGATGGAGCCGGAGAAGCTGAAACGGCAGCACGGGAAACAGATCGTTTTCTGGGGGGGAGGAGTGGATACGCAGAAGACACTCCCCTTTGGCACCCCTGCGGAGGTCAGGGCTGAAGTGACTGACCGTTGCAGGATCTTCTCTGAGGAGGGTGGATTCGTATTCAATACTGTTCACAATATCCAGGCAAACACACCCGTTGAGAATATCCTGGCAATGCTTGATGCCCTCGGGGAGTTCAACGGGTAGACGGGAAAGTGTGCTGGCCAGGCACGGCAAATAAACGAAAGGAAAGATCTATGATAAAGAGAATGCGCTTGCGGCTCGGGATGACGATTCTTGGAATGATCGTCTGCTCGACAGTTGCTTCGGCTCAGAGCAGCCCGATCCAGCTTTCGCTCGTGACGCCGGTTCAGATAGTCCCTCAAGACAAGGCGGTCGCAGGTTTCCGATTCAACCTCATCTATGGCAGAAACACCCATGTAATAGGACTGGACCTAGGCCTTGTGAACCACAACACTGCCGGCGTGTCAAAAGGCGTACAGTTTGGGATCGTCGCCCTGGTGGATGCTGACTTCAATGGCTGGCAGTCGCACTGGGTGAACCTGACGGAAGGGAGGATGGAAGGTTTCCAGCTGGGCCTCTACAACACCGCCGGCTCGATGAGCGGAGTTCAGCTGGGTATCGTCAATCACGCCGGCAAAATGCACGGTCTCCAGATCGGTCTCGTCAATATCATCAAGACAGGCGGACAGTTCCCAGTTTTTCCCATCGTGAACTGGTCGTTCTGATTCTCTCCAACAAACGTTCCCTTCTTAGCGCTGCTCAACCGGCTGCGCCCTGGCCTTCCGCAGCTGGCCGCGGAGTCTGATGAGGTTTGCCTGACGCCCCTTGTTGAGGACTGTCCGGGCGTACCGGGTGTGGAAACGGTGCTTGAAGAGAAACCTGTAGCTCCGCCGGAGCCATGCGACCTCATCGAGCCTGATTCCGTCCCTTCTTTCTATTTCGTTCCTGAGCAGCTCGTTGTGCCTGAAAAAGGAGCGATTGCCGAGTGAGGCCAGGTCCGCATCACAGACGATTCGCTCGAGGAGGTTTCCCGGCCGCTGAGGCATCCTGGTTGCCAGAATGCAGCCGCAGACCTTCTGGATCCCTCCGGGGGGGTGGGCGTGCTTCTGGAGGAACTGCGTCGCAATCTGGGCGCTTCTTTCTTCATGTCCGCTCGCGGTGAACACGTAGCCGGTATCGTGGAACCAGGAAGAGATGGTTACGATCTCCTGATCACGTTTCCCCAGCCCTGACCCTCTCGCAATCTGCTTGCTGGCCGACACGGTATGGGTGGTATGCTCCAGGCTGTGGTAAACAGCCCAGAATGGGAGTTCTTCCCGGAAGAGGTCAATCACAACCTGTTCGACCTGTTTTGTAATACTCGCCATAGATGACATTGCGTTGATTCCCGACGGTATCTCAGCCTACCAGCTGCCCGACTGTTGCCAGAGCTCAGGGACGATTTCTGAACCTTCCGTGCCGATCTCGGTCAGAATTGAGACCGCCCTGCGGAGGTATCTCGTTGCCTCCTCGTGGTTTCCCTGGCGCGCGAAGACCTGACTCAGATTATCGCATGCAGACGCCAGGCCATGCAAGTTTCCTCCTTTTTCGCACAGGGCAATGCTCTGTTGGTAATGGTCGATGGCCATCTGTAGCTTTCCCTCCTGATGGTAGGCCCGACCAAGATTGTTGTGTGTGGCGGCCAGGCCGTGGGGTTCGCCCCTGGCTTCCCAGATGGCCAGTGATCTCTGGTGGAATTCCAGTCCTCGCGTCGGGTTGCCGGCCTTGCAGTGAACGACGCCCAGGTTATTGCATGCCTGGGCAACTCCCCAATCGTCTTTCTGTTCCTCCATCAGCTCCAGCGCCAGATTGCTGAGTTCAATGGCTGAATCGAATTCTCCCCGCCGGTAGTAGACGCGTCCCAACCCTGTGAAGACCCGGGCCGCTTCGGCGGAATCCATCTCCTGCTTCAATTCCTTTAACGACTGCTCGAAACAGAGTACAGCCTCGTCGTAAAGCCCGCTCTTTTCGTTTACGCTGCCTCGCTTCCGGAGAAGGATGGCCCGGAGAAGCGGCTTTCGCGTATGACTGGATGCCGCCTCGTAGTGCTCGAGGGCGGAGCTGTACCGTGCGTTCAGAGAGTAGACATCGGCCAGGCCCTCATGAAGAGCTCGCCTGAATGCGGGTTTCAGTTTTCTCGCCTTCGCGAGTCGGAGGGCCCGCAGGTAGTAGTTTATGGCTTCGCGGTTTGCGAAGACTCTCTTTGCGCCCTCTGCTGCCTTCGAAAGAAAGTAGAGGGCCCTGTCTTTTACATCCGCTATTTCATAATGTATCGCGAGGGTTCCGGCCACATCCTCGAGCTGCCCAGGAATCAGCGCCTCTATGGCTTCTGCTGCCCGTTTGTGGAGGATTCTCCGTTGCGTAAGAAGTAAGCTATCATGCGCGACCTGGTGTGTCATACTGTGTGTGAAAGTGTAATCCCCCGTTTCCCCCGGCTGTCCGCCGTTCGATTCTTCCGACGATTGAGTCTGCATAAAACCGCGACGCTGGAGCTCCTCGAGTGAACTGGCCAGGTCGGCGGACTTCATGCTGCTTCCGAGAGTGTGCTCGAGGAGACCCTTCTGGAATGACCGCCCCAGAACCGACGCCGTTTGCAGGGTCCGGCGATCTATCGGTGAGAGTCCGTCAATGCGGGCCATGATCACGCCACGGAGAGTATCCGGGAGTGATATCGCGCTCTCGGTCCAGTTTCCATCCTGGTTGCCAACTTCCTCCAGTGGTGTCCCTGACTCTACGAGCTGCCGGACGACCTCCTCCAGGAAGAATGCATTCCCGTCGGTCTTCTCCAGGATCTCCTGGCGGAGCGATTCCGGTATTGTTTTCTTCGCGAGGAGATTGTCGAGCAGATACGTGGAATCTGTTGCGTCCAGCGGTGGGAGGTTGATTGTCTGGTAACGATGCTCATACCGCTGGAGACACCGGTTGTGGAAGGCCGACGCTCGCTCGCCCGCCAGACGGTAGAGGAGGAGGAAGAGAACAGGGCTTTCCTCGGCAAGCGGCAGAAGCGTCTCCAGCACAGAGAGCGAAGAGGGATCTATCCAATGGAGATCATCCCAGATGAGGACGAGCGGTCCGTTTTCCGCCTTGAACCTGACGAACTCCCGGAACGCTGCAAGTATACGGGCTTGCAGCGTCTCGGCGTCCAACCTCTGCAGCTGCGGGTGTCGCTCATCTTCCTCCGTTGCCCCGAGAATCAGGGCAAGGTACGGGAAGATGCTGGACAACTGTTCCTCCGCCATGGATTCCAGAGCGACCTCCAGCGTTGTTCTCAGGCTGGCTTTCTCCTGATTCCCCTTGACTCCCAACAACCCCAGGAGGATCCGCCGGGATGTCCAGTATCCCATTCCCTGAGTGTAGGCCAGCGTACGTCCTTCCGACCAGGTGATTCCTTCCTGATGGGCCTGTCGTGCCTCCTGGACCAGGCGGCTTTTTCCCATCCCGGCATCGCCGATGATGGCCGCAATTCCGCCTTCCCCTTCTTTCACGTGGTGCATCGCCAATCGGATGCTCTCCAGTTCGGCACCGCGACCGACCAGGGGAGACTGCTCTCCGGGGACGGCCTGTTTGTCTTCGGGCGTCTCTCGTTCTCGGAGGAGCCGGTATGTAGGCACCGGCGCGCTTTTCCCCTTGACCCGGTGGGGCCCGATGGATTCTGTCACAAATGTACGGTCGATGAGCCTCTGTGTCGCATCTGTTAAGAGGATTGTCCCTGGCTCGGCGAGCGACTCCATCCGGGCTGCGAGGTTTACCGCGTCACCCATGGCCGTGTATTCGACACGCAGGTCGGCACCGACCTCAGCCACGACGACGAGTCCCGTGTTGATTCCGACGCGCACGTTGAAGCCCACGACCCCCCGGTCACGTGCAAGCCGGTCAGCGTAGGCCCGGGCTCCTTCCAGTATGTCGAGCGCGGCGCGGCAAGCACGTGCGGGATCGTCTTCATGGGTTATGGGTGCTCCAAAAAAGGCCATGATTGCGTCACCCATGAGCCGTGCGAGCGTTCCCTCGTAGCGCGCTATCGGTTCAATCAATACCTCGAACGCGCCGTTCATGATTGCCAGGACCTCTTCGGGATCCAAACCTTCAGCCATAGCCGTCGATCCCTTGACATCCGAGAAGAGAATCGTCACTATCCGTCGCTCCGCCTCAACGGATCCTTTCGCGGCCATGAGTTTCTGGATGTACGGCTCAGGCAGCAATCGTCGCAGGGTTGATGAGATTTCTGGAACGGAGTGAGGTTGAGAGATGGTAGGATGTGAGATGAGTCCGGTGTCGCTTCGGGCGTTCGCCGAGGATCCACACGACCAGCAGAACTTGGCCTGGGGCGGGAGAGTTGTTCCGCAATGGGCACATCCGCCGGGCGTGCTGGCGAAGAGCTGTCCTCCGCAGTTGAGGCAGAATTTCGCCTCAAGAGGTCCCGCGGTTTTGCATCGAGGGCATACCATCGTGCGCTCAGTCGCCCGCCGGTTGCCGGGTTACCTTTTCACTCAATTCACGAATACGATGGGACATTGTCTCCACAATGCGGAACGCCAGTGAGGGATCTTCCTGAAACCTTCGCAGGAGGTTCTTCTTGTCAACCGTCAATACGCGCACGGTCCCCATGGCGCGCACCGTCGCCATTCGCTTCTCGCGCTCGAAGACTGCCATCTCACCAAAGAAATCTCCCTCTTCCCGGATGGCAAGCCGAACCGTGTCGCCATCACGGGCGTGGAGTATCTCCACCTTGCCGGACTGGATGACGAACATGCAATGACCTTCGTCTCCCTGATGTACGATTATCTCGCCGTCGTTGTATGTTTTTCCGAGAGCACCTGCATCCATGATTGTCTCCTTGCTACTCTGTCGTCGTGTTTCTTTTCTTGAAGGGCCAGAATCCTGCCACTATTTCCCAGAGGAAAACGCCCAGGAATCCCGGGTGCAACGTTCTACGGAAGATGTCCGTGTATGGCGCGCTCCCGGTGAATGTATCCCATAACACTGTGCTCATGTGCCGGGTGCCAGATTTCTTCTTCTGCTCCTTCGACACCATTCGGAGGACACCTCTACGCTCAAAGCGTCTCCTCTGGATATCACGGGTGACGATGAATATAAGTTTTCCGACTTTGTTGTCGTTTTCGATATGCCTGCAGACGGGAAGGAAGTGCTTCTTGAAGCTCTCGGAGGAGATCCCTTCGAAGATTGCTGTATTTGCCGCGGCTTTTGCGGTTCTGTAGGCCGCGCCAATCCCGTCCTTGTACAAGCGGGACGCCCCGGAATCCCCGATAAAGACGATTCTGTCAGCGTAGGGTTTGGGCGCGGCCCGCAGATTGATCTTGGGCGAGCAGTGACAGAACGTTTGCGGAAGGATCCAGCCCTTGGGCATGCATCGTTTGACTTCCGCAGAATCAAGAAAGGCTTGCACGAGAGGTTGATCGATATCCCGGCCCAGAAGGCAGAGAGAGACATAGTCGCCTTTTGGAATGAGCGCTGCAAACTCCAGACGGGGAATATTGAGGAGAAACACGTGCATCGATGTGCCGAGGTATTCTTCGACGACTTCTTCGCCGAGGTAGAATTCGGATATGTATGTACCCGTTGTTTTGGGTGACTGGTATTGGATAGGAAGGTTCTCGAATATCTTCAAGACGCCTGTGTTGACCCCAACGGCGACGGCCAGCAAATCGTAGGGCTCTTCTTGAGTGTCCCTTGTCTTGAGATGAGGTCGACCCTCTGTGAGGGAGATGTCTTCCACCCGTGCCTGAACAAGCCGGGCTCCTTTATTGAGCGCGAGTTGCTGCAGGTGCGCGTCGAAGCTTTCCCATTTTTTCTCCTTCATCCCCTTCGGGCCGGCTCCCCGGTGGACCGACGCGATCCGCTTCTCCTGCAAGGGAGTATCGATGCGAACGTCTCCCACGTCCATATGCAGAACGTAGGAGTCTATGCCGCGTTCGACCACTGAGGTTGGAAGATTGATTCCCTCGGTTGCCAACGTCTGCACCAGAGACTCTGAGATGATACCACCGCACATGTTGCAGCCGGCTGGCCCGGTGGTGCTGAAGATTCTCCGTTCGTAGATATCCAGATGGAGATCCAACCCTACACGGTTCGCCATCTCCAGCAAAAAGTAGCTGAAGAAGGAGCCGGCAGGGCCACCTCCCAGGACCGCGACACGCGAACCGGATTCCAGTTCCAGTCGCGGAGGTGAGAAGGTTGGCCGGGAGGCAAGACTCTCCTCGAGGACGTTTCGTGTTGAGCTGGTGGTCATGCGGAAGATCCTCTTTTCCCGATGGGGCGGCGTGCAGGCGTTTCTGTGGTCCCTGCGTTACAGGCCGGTGGGGTGGCAATCGGCAGTTATCTGAACTGTGGCCCTGACGCGTAATATACATGATAGTGGATACCGTTGAATTCGTCAACACCGTTCGCTTCTTTTTATCAACGAGGCCCCAGATTGCTTGATTTCATGACCGAACTGCGATACAGCGACCGGTGACCCCAGATGTTTGCATTTAGTGTGCGTGGGGAATATATTAGGCCGCATCAGACACCCTGAGGAGGTGTTCAGAGTTGCATCATCGAAAATTCAAACGGGATCTGGGGTCTCTCCTGGAAGTGTTCCGGTTCATCGATCAGTTTGTAACCGAGCACGACATCACCCCATCCGTGACCCTGCATGTACGGCTTGCCGTGGATGAATTGTTTACCAACATGGTGAAGTTTCAGCCAGCGACCTCCGATGTAATGTCTATTTCGCTGGACCAAAAGGGAGACAGGATCATTGTGCGTATGACCTACCAGGGTGTCGAGCCTTTTGATATCACGCAGGTGCCAGAGCCGGGTTTTGACCTACCGCTGGAACGACGCGATGAAAGAGGTCTGGGGATCTACCTGTGCAGAAAGGTCATGGACGATGTCAGCTACGAGTACGAAAACCAGGGCAAAACAGTTACGATAACGCTCGTGAAGACCCTCGAGAGGTAACATGTTTCAGGTGAGAAGAGAAAAAGACGGGAGTGTATATCTTTCCGGGGTGTGCGACAGCTCGACCGCGGACGAACTCAGGGAAGTGATGGACACGGTTAACGCTTCATGCACAGTTGATTTCGGGGGGCTGGAGTACATCTCGAGTGCGGGTCTCGGGATACTACTCGCCACGCAGAAGCGTCTTGCACCGCGCGGCGGAAAACTAAAGCTGGCGAATCTGGGGGGGGCGATCAGGGAAATATTCCTTCTCGCGCGATTTGACGCGATCTTCGAGATGGAGGACTCGCCCCAAAAATAAAGTGGCCGGTGGGCCTGACCACTATTCCCCTTTGAGGATAGCCTCCGTTCTTCGGGCCACCTCCTCGAGAGGCGCGTGCCGGTATCCGCCCGGGACGTCCTGATACCAGTAGAAGACTGTCGCATAGTCGACCCAGCAACCGCCCTTCTTTGCCCTCTCTCTGACGTCTGCGAGATACTGCTGCTTGCTCTCCCAGTAGAATTCGTATTTCCAGTTTATCCTCCAGGTGAGCTCCCTGGAGAACCGGACAGGCATGTAGTCATGAAAGCGAAAGATAGAGAGCGCGAGGGTGTCAGTCTTCTGGATGAACGGCATGCCCGCATGGCGACCGGCGAACGTCGCCTGAAACCCCCAGCTAAACGTAAATGAATCCTCGGTGCCCAGATAGTCCAGGGCTCGTTCCCGCCCGTCAATGTCTACTTCGTTGTTTCCCTCCATGACGAGTTCAAAGTTCTTGAAGAGCGGCTCATCTGTCAGGACGCTGAACTGGCGCCCGATGAAGTGACCGTTCCCCTCCACGTGAAAAAATTCCTCGCTGGTTTCTCCCGTCAGCTGAAGGGAGGTCCTCCGGTACGTGGCGTGAAAATATCCCAGGTCATTCGTCCACTCCGGAAGAGTTTCCCACTCCACGTAGCTGTAGTTTGATACCCTGCGATCAGTGTCGTTTCTGAGCACCACCCGTGCGCGTTTCTTGAACGGCATCGGGATATAGGCATTGTAGCTCCAGGGGGCGCACTCGATCAGTGTGGAACTGAAATACATGCTCTTCCCGTTGCAGCCGTCTCCAAAAAAATCGGCCAGCGGGCAGTTGACGGCTGGTTCCTCCGCGTCATCAAAGAATATCTGCAGCACAACGCCGCGTGCCATGGTGTCGGCCGGCCAGTGGCGCGTGGTGTGAATATGGGTGATTACGGCAGGGCCATCAATGTCGGCTATGACGATGCTGGTGTTTGCCTCCAGTGGTTGCAGATCCCTGTAGCGATCGTATTTCCAGCCACCGTTCGAGAAGCCGGTTCTCACATCATCCTGTATGATGGGAAGAGATGGTCGGGCCTGGTCTTGAGGTGTGGTGGGGGGTGGCCAGAGGAGGACGACAAGGAAAACCGTTATCATGCGATGAATCATGGGGCGTTCTCCGTTCAACAAGTGGTCAGGTGACATCCGCGACAGGGAGCTGGTCCAATCCGTAGCGATGGGCGTGTGCCTTCATGATATTCTGCAATTCGTTTCTGAGATCCGGTTCAATACGATGTTGGGGTTCTCCAGAGAGCAAGCGTTCGACTTCTCTTGATGCCCGATCAGCGAGCGTGGGTTTTCCATCTTCCGCCCACTGATGGTGGTTGCCGCGGTCGATAATCCGCGGAAGCGCATGTTCCCGCCGGTACCATGTAAGCGTGTGGTCGTGTGTCAAGAAATCTGAATTGTCTCCAAGCGCCGAAAAGAGGTCGAGAGCAATCGGATCCTCCCGCTGGGTAACGCCATCTAGGAGCCGATACACCAGTCCGCAGATGTCGTTGTCGATGACGAGCTTTTCCAGACTCTGGCAGCTCTCAAAATTCAACATGCCGCCGCCGGAGACAACATTGATGCCGGAGAGGGCCGCGAGAACGGCTCCGAGGGCTGATTCCAGGCCGGCCTGCGCATCCACGCATTTTGCATCACTCAGCCCCATGTACGCATGCGTCGGGAGAT
>JBATTW010000262.1:0-14280 GCA_049670805.1 Bacteroidota bacterium | reverse complement strand
TGCCAATTGCGAACTTCGTGATGAGATCCGGGTGGGTTTCGATTAGAGCGTCAGCCTCGCCGAGGATCTGGTCATACGTATGATAGAATGAAGAGAGTTTCATCGCACTTCCATAGAGGGCGCGCTTGAAGAGGATCCTTCGACTGGTGTCCTCCAGTATCACCGTGAACTCGAGACCGCGCTCGCTGAGGACTCTTGCCTCGGCCGATGTAGCCACAACAAGCGCGTTCTGCTGCAGGTAGGAGGCGAAGGCCTTCCCCCGTTGATCGCCGAAGAGGGAAAGGGCCTTGTTCAGCTCCGGTTCCTCAACCCCCTTCATCTCGATGAGCACAAGAGACGTCTGCGCGTAGATGAGGGATGGAAGGAACAGGGATGTCAGGATGTAGTGTAAGACGGTTCGGAACATGATCGGGTTGGGTGTTCGAAGGGAAACAGCCGCCGGAGCCGGAGAAACGGATTTGAGGCGATCGCCTGAGAGATCGGCTCCGGTGCGGAACACTAGTCCATTGTATAAGAACTACCAGCTGGCCCACGCATACTTCCGTGCTCACCTGAATCAACCTTCGGTTCTTCCTGGGTCTGAGTCGCGGATGCTTCGGCGAAGAGCTTCAGGCGTTCGAGTTGAGCCCGTATCTGCTCAATCTCTTCGGCGATATGCTGTCGCATCGCCTCAGGGTTTCGACGTTGTTGGGAACTCATGCGTGCTCCGGCATTTGTTCAAGGATAGCACTTCAATGCGAATCAGGTGATTCCGTTTTCGCGAGACAACGATCCGCTGTAAGAAGTACTCTCGAGCGTGGCTGGAAGCGGTACTGTGCCGTGGTCGTGGAAGTTGCCACGGATGCAAAGGTGATTTTAGTGAGATTCGCAAAAAGATGCAACAAGTCCACAAAAACTTTTGGAGAGAGAAGCCACATGAAAATGGAAGACTGCATCCACACCGTGCAATGATTGAATGTAACCCGTTGTCATTGATAGGTTACAGTCATTCATCTCAATTGTTTCTTGAAAAGATGAATCGGCCTCGGTGAGCGGCTCGGGAGAGAGATTTTTTTTAAAGGGGGTGTGGTGATGGGTCGAAAGTCGCCCTCGTGGACTCAGGATCAGGCTGCGGGTTGCTGGATCTTGAACCGAATGCGGAGCACGCCGCTATCGTGACTCGTGGAGACGATCGTGAATCCTCCTACCTCGGAAGTTGACGACACGTGTTGGCCGCTGCACGGGCATGTGTCGTAGTCTCCGACCCGGATGATCCGAATCGAGTCACCCGCCGACTCCGGGAGTCGACCGAGACTGTACTGCTTGGCGGCCTCGTCTCTTGACAGAAACTCCTCTGTGACCGGTATGTCAGATTGAAGGACCTCATTGACGCGTCTCTCGATCTCTGAGACCTCCTCCTGCGTCAGATTTCGATCAAAGTGATAGTCACACTTGGACTTCTTTTTCTCAATGTGGGCGCTAAATGACCGGCCCCGGTCGAACATCCTGACCATAGTCTGGTTCAGAACGTGCTCAGCTGTGTGACTGGCCGGACTTGTATATTCTTTCATCTGCCGCTACCCCCGTCCGTGACGTTACAGGCCGATTTGGGCCGCTGCCTTTTGAAGAATTGCCGCACTCCTCCCCAGTTCGGTCCGTTCCTTGTCTGAAAGGGATGGCTGGAGTGTTGAGACAATGCCCTCCGAGCCGACCACCCTTGGCAGGGAGAGACTGACCCCCTCAAAACCATCAATACCTGCCAGGGTTGTGGAGAGTGTCAGGACTGTCCGCTCGTTATCGCGAATCGCGCGTGCTATCCGGGCGAGGCCTGCGCCAATGCCATAGTATGTGGCCCCTTTCCCATCGATGATCCTGTAGGCAGCCTTCCGAACACCTTCGTCTATCCGCATTCGGGCTTCGTCCGTGAGATGCCCGGAGGGAAAATCGGAGAGCGGCATTCCCCCGACTTTTGCGCTGGACCAGACAAGCACTTCCGAGTCGCCGTGCTCTCCGACCACGTATGCGTGGACCGATTGAGGTGATATGTCCAGGTGTTCGCCCAGAAGTGCCCGGAACCGCGCCGTATCCAGGATCGTTCCGGAGCCGATCACACGGCCGGGCGGAAGCCCCGAAAACTTGCCGACTGCCTGAGTCATGACGTCAACGGGATTCGAAGCGACAAGGAGGATGGCGTTTGGCGCGTGTCTCATTGCCTGAGACGTCACAGATTCGAACACCTTGGCGTTTCGCTCCAGCAGCTGCAGCCGCGTCTCGCCGGGCTTCTGTCCCACTCCGCAGGCAAGAATCACGAGATCGGCACCTTCCAGCTCCGCGTACTCTCCTGCCGTTATCACCGTGGGCGAACCGAAGGGGGTTGCGTGGAGGATGTCCTCTGCGTGTGCAAGCGCTAGTTTCTGGTTTATGTCAACGAGAACCAGCTCGGGTGCCACGCCGCCAAGGACAATGGCAAACGCCGTCGAACTGCCCACGAACCCACATCCAACGATGCCGATTTTCATGGCCTTATGATCCGTGTTCGTGCATGGGATTGTAGCTACCGACTCAAATCCAGAATTTCGATCCGATGATTCGCCCCTGGGTGCCTGTGGGATGGCCCTTCGATGAGAATTGCCGTCCCCGTCTGTGCAACACCTCTCTGCTGAAGGCGGTTCCGGGTGTACAGGTTCCAGTCATCGGGCAGTTCGGGTTCGTGGACGGGGAAGACGCCATACGAAAACTGAAGGTGTTGACAGGTCGCCAGCTCGCGGCTTACTGCCGCGATCCAGACCGGGAATTTGAAGCGCGCGATGTTCCGTGCCGTTGCGCCGCTCCTGGTGGGCACGACAATGACCTCTGGCGTGATGTGCTCCAGCATTGATTCCAGGCTGAGCGAGATCAGGTCGGCGGGCCTGGCCTCGATTCCTCGTCCGAACGACTTGATCGCTTCACGCACGTCCCGGCGAGGCAACTGCGGCTCTGTTGAGGCCGCGATTCTTGCGAGCATGGAGACGGCATCAACCGGGAATTTCCCCATCGCCGACTCACCTGACAGCATGACGCAATCCGTCCCGTCGATGATGGCGTTCGCTACGTCGGTAGCTTCGGCGCGGGTAGGGAGTCTGCTTGTCGTCATCGACTCCAGCATCTGTGTCGCTGTGATCACCGGCTTTCCCTGGAGGTTCGCTTTGCGCATTAGCCGTTTCTGGGTCAGAGCGATTTCCTCAATCGGTATCTCCACGCCCAGATCGCCCCTGGCGATCATGATTCCGTGGGCCGCCGTGAGGATGCTGTCGATGTTTTCGAGGGCCCGTGAGCGCTCAATCTTGGCGATGATAAACGGTGTGTGTCCCAGCGAATATGCTGCACTGCGCACTGCCTCGATATCAGCGGCGCTTTCGACAAACGACTGGCTGATCGCATCAACGCCGTTCTCCAGGGCGAATTCCAGGATCTCGTGGTCCTGCTCGGTGAAAGCCTGGATACCCAGATCGATCCCGGGTACGTTAAGACCCTTGCGAGAGCGGAGCTCACCACCCACGACGACGTGTGACCGCACCTCTTGCCCCGTGACCTCGTCAACCTGGAGCTGAATAATCCCATCGTTGAGAAAGAGCTTGTTCCCGGGCTTGACGACATCGGGAAGCCTCTTGAAGCTGACGGAGATGCGGGTGGGATCTCCTGTGATATCGTCTGTGGTGAGCGTGAACGGGTCACCAGCCTTCAACTCAACCGGCTCCTCCTGCATCTCGCCGACGCGTATTTTGGGGCCCGGGAGATCAGCCATTATGCT
This sequence comes from Bacteroidota bacterium, assembly GCA_049670805.1. GTDB lineage: Bacteria > Bacteroidota > Ignavibacteria > UBA10030 > UBA6906 > JBATTW01. The sequence continues at coordinate 10,511 of JBATTW010000262.1, read as the reverse complement.
GATCCGGCGTCCGGTCGCGCTGGCAGCGGCACGGAGGTTCTGGATCACGGTACGATGACTTTCAAAGCTCCCGTGCGAGAAGTTCAACCGGGCAACGTTCATACCTGCCCGGATCATCTGCTCCAGCACCGCCGGAGAGCTGGAGGCCGGCCCGATGGTACAGACAATCTTGGTCTTGTGAGAGGGAAGCGATACTTTGCTCATTGATCATACCCCATAATGGATCCAGAAGAAAAGAAACGAAATTCCGATGGAATTCAAAGGGATCGGGAAAACCTTGCGTTCTGTTGAACCTTTGGCAAGAGGAGGGTATATTGCAATCTTGAAGGATGTTGTATGCCCGCAGGCCAAACTGGACGCTCACCCGGGCCCGACGATTGTTCAAGAATGGAGGAGTCATGCCAGTAGCAGACTACGCAACGTATTGCAGGATGATAGACACGGCAACGGAGCAAGGATACGCCTACCCTGCCATCAATGTGACATCACTGACGACGGCCAACGCTGTCCTGAAGGGGCTTGCCGAGACCAAGAGTGATGGGATCATTCAGGTCTCAACGGGTGGTGGCGCGTTTGCGTCAGGGTCATCCGTGAAAGACATGGCTCTTGGAGCAGTATCCATTGCGGAACATATCCGTCGCGTCGCTGAACGCTATGATGTCTATGTCGCAATTCACACCGACCATTGTACCGCCGATAAACTCGAGACCTTCCTGATACCGCTGGTGGAGGAAACGGAGCGCCGCCGGGCGGAGGGAAAGCCAAACCTCTTCAACAGTCACATGTTTGATGGAAGCGCGTTGCCGCTGAAGGAGAACCTCGACATTGCCGTTCCCCTGCTCGAGCGCTGTGCAAAGAGCGAGATCATCCTGGAGATCGAAACAGGTGTTGTGGGAGGCGAAGAGGATGGTGTGTCCGGTGAGGGTGCTCCGGCCTCAAAGCTCTATACCACCCCGGAGGACATGCTGGAAGTCGCCAGACGAATGGCTGAGGTCAAGGGAGCCCGATTTCTCCTGGCGGCAACATTCGGGAATGTTCATGGTGTCTACAAACCCGGTCATGTGAAGCTGACACCCTCGATTCTGAAAGACGGTCAAAAGGCGGTTGAGAAGAAGTATGGGAAGGAAGCCAGATTTGCGCTGGTGTTCCACGGAGGTTCCGGGTCTTCAAATGAAGAGATCCGTGAGACAATCGGGTACGGTGTGATGAAGATGAACGTGGATACCGACACACAGTATGCCTTCACACGTGCGGTGGCGGACCACATGATGAAGAACTACGATGGAGTCCTGAGAGTGGATGGGGATGTGGGGAACAAAAAGAAATACGACCCGCGTGTCTACCTGACCGCAGCGGAGGCTTCCATGGCTGAGCGCGTCAAGGTGGCTGTCGCTGATCTCAACAGTGAGGGGAAGACTCTCTTCCAATCGTAGCACCACATGACAGTCAGAGACCTGGATTTTTCCATACCTCGCCTTGCCGCGTGCCGCATTCCGTCTCCGATGGGCGGACTCCGGTTTGTCCGGGATGACGAATCTATCCTGTATGATTCCGATCCGGCAAAGGTCAAGTCCTACTACGATCAGGACAAAGACCCCCCCGTTTTCGAGTTGGCGGGACCGCGGGATCGGATCTATTTTGATTCATCCAAGCTCAACTGCGGCATTGTGACATGCGGCGGCCTCTGCCCGGGGCTGAACGACGTCATCCGAGCTATCGTCCTGAGCCTCCACTTCCACTACGGTGTAAAGACCGTCTATGGGTTTCCGTTCGGCTATGAAGGGTTGACGCACAGGCATGGTCATGCACCCGTTGAATTGACACCGAAGGTCGTGAGCCGGATCCATGAGCATGGAGGTACATTCCTTGCCTCTTCACGGGGTCATCAGGATGTCGAGGAGATGGTTGATACCCTCGAACGTATGCACATCGGGATCCTCTTCACCATCGGGGGAGACGGGACACTCCGCGGGGCGCACGCCATCGCTGAGGAGGTCAAGAAGCGTGGACTAAAGATTTCCGTCATCGGGATTCCCAAGACGATTGACAACGATATCTCGTTTGTTCAAACATCCTTTGGCTTTCAGACGGCTGTGTCGGAAGCAAGGCGTGCGACATATGCGGCGCACAGCGAAGCGGAGGGTGCCAGAAACGGGGTCGGCCTTGTGAAACTGATGGGGCGCGACTCGGGGTTCATTGCTGCGTACGCGGCACTTGCTGATTCCCAGGTCAATATCTGTCTTCTGCCGGAGATGCCGTTCACGCTTGGAGGCTTTCTCGGAGCGCTGAAGCAACGATTGGAGGCGCGGGGACATGCAGTAGTGGTGGTCGCGGAGGGGGCGGGCCATGATCTCGATGGAGCGGTTGTGGGAAAGGATGTTTCAGGAAACGTCCGCTACCGGGATATAGGGCTGTTTCTGCGGGACAGCATAAAAGAATACTGCGCGTCAGCCGGGATTGATGTGAGCCTGAAGTATATCGACCCCAGCTATACGATTCGCAGCCTCCCCGCGAATGCATTCGATTCTGCCTTCTGTCTCTTGCTCGGGCAGAACGCCGTCCATGCCGGCATGTCTGGTCGCACGGACATGGTGGTCGGGAGCTGGAAGAACTCATTCACGCATATTCCTATTGCCATGGCTGTGTCAGAACGAAAGAAGATCGATCCGGATGGATGGCTCTGGAGAAGTGTCCTGACATCGACGGGGCAACCAAGAAAACTGACCTAGGAACGTATGGCTTCTCCGAAAGGTTTGGGTGTTATCACCACGGATCGATATGAGGCCGTCCTCTTCGATCTGGATGGTGTCCTCACTGCAACCGCCAGGGTCCACGCCTCCTGCTGGAAGCAGATGTTTGACGATTTCCTTCGCAGGCGCTCCGAAGCTTCGGGCGAACCATTTCACCCTTTTGAGATCGCGACCGATTACAAAAGATACGTTGATGGCAAGCTCCGGCAGGAGGGCGTACGGAGTTTTCTGGAATCACGGGAAATCACACTTCCCGACGGTGACCCCGAATCAACCGCGGGCTACGAGACCATTCACAGCCTGGGAAACCTGAAGAACGCACTGTTCAACGAGGTTGTGAGGGCCGAGGGCGTGGATGTCTACGAATCGTCCGTTCAGGTCGTTAATCGATTGCGTGACCTGGGGATCGAAACGGCTGTCGTAACGGCGAGCAAGAACTGTGCAACGATCCTCAAAGCCGCAGGAATTGCCGATCTCTTCGACGCGCAGGTCGACGGTGTCGTGGCTGCACAGCTGAACCTCCCCGGCAAGCCGGCCCCGGACACGTTCTTGAAAGCTGCCGAATTCCTCTCTGTGGCACCCGAACGTGCGGTGGTTGTGGAGGATGCGATTTCGGGTGTTGCTGCAGGTCGCGCTGGTGGCTTCGGTCTTGTCATTGGCGTGGATCGAAAAGGACACGCTGACGAGCTCCGGGAGCACGGGGCTGACATCGTCGTTGAGGATCTCGCGGAACTCTTGAAGTAATCCCGACCGGAAGAAGAGTCCGCGCAGAACGCCTCTATCACATCGAGCAACTCACACATCAGATCCCGATCTCTGGAAGACCATGCTACATCGTGAACGCACCACACCTCCCGATTATGTCTATCCGGCAGATGAATGGAGGCTCATCGAGAAGCGGTTCTACCCCCGGTTTCTCGGACAGATGGAATCCCTCTTCGCGCTTGGAAACGGGTACCTCGGTGTTCGCGGAACGTTTGATGAAGGTGCGCCGGTCCAGGAGGCGGGCACGTTTGTAAATGGATTTCACGAGACCTGGCCCATCGTCTACGGGGAAGAGGCATACGGTTTCGCCAAAACGGGGCAGACCATCATCAACGTGCCGGACGCGACGAGAATCAAGCTCTACGTGGACGACGAACCGTTCTATGTCCCGACGGCCCGCCTCTCCAAGTTTGAACGTGTCCTTGACATGAAGGCCGGAACACTGGAGCGCGACCTGGTGTGGGAGACCGCTTCGGGGAAGAGCGTGGCCGTCCGGTCACGCCGCTTTGTCTCAATGCGGGATCGCCATCTTGCGGCGATCTCCTACGAGGTGACCGTGCTCAACGCGAGCGCCCCCGTGGTGGTTTCATCTGAAATCGTGACCCACGAAAGCGTGGTGACGGAGAGCGAGGATCCGAGAGGCACACGAAAGTTTGCGTGGAAGGTTCTCGTCTCCAAAGTCAAAAAAGCGGAGGGGGGACGGATCGTCCTGGGATTCCAGGCTCACAGCAGCAAGATGACGTTGGGGTGTGGGATCGATCATCTCTTCGAGAGCGACAACACGGTGTTGCAGGACGGCAAGCACGATGAGGATTCCGGGGAAGTTGTCTATTCCATTGCTGCTCTTCCGGGAGTCCCGTTTCGACTGACCAAGTTCATGACGTACCACACATCCCGGCGAGTTCCTGCGGAAGAGCTCTGCGCCAGGGCCGAGCGGACTCTTGATCGGGCCGTCCAGGTGGGGTTCGATGGGTTGCTCGAGGGTCACACCCGGCATCTCGAGGAGTGCTGGAAAAAAAGCGATGTGGAGATCTGGCCTGATCCTTCGATCGCTCCCCGGAGAAGGGAGGAGATACAGCAGGCGATCCGGGTGAACGTGTTCCATCTGCTGCAGGCGACCACCCGTGCTGAAGGTGCGGGGATCCCGGCAAAGGGGCTGACGGGGCAGGGATACGAAGGACACTACTTCTGGGACGCGGAGGTATACGTGCTGCCGTTCCTGATCTATACTGCGCCCCGCATAGCACGCAACCTGCTCAAGTTCCGTCACAGCATGCTGGGGAAGGCGAGGAAACGGGCCAGGGAAGTGAACCAGAAGGGTGCGCTCTTCCCCTGGCGGACGATCAACGGGGATGAAGCCTCCGCGTACTATGCGGCAGGAACCGCACAGTACCACATCAATGCGGACATCATGTATGCCCTGAAGAAGTACGTGGAGGTGACGGGTGATCTGGAATTCCTGCATGGGGCGGGAGTTGAGATGCTCATCGAGACAGCCCGGCTCTGGGTGGATATCGGTTTCTACTCAAAACGCCGAAACGGGCAATTCTGTATCCAGGGTGTTACAGGGCCTGATGAGTACAACACCGTGGTTGACAACAACACATTTACAAACCTCATGGCCCGAGAGAATCTCCGCTATGCGGCCGAGACGGTCCAGTGGATGAAGAGAGAGAAGAAGGGCCGATACAGAGAGCTCGTGCACGAGCTGGACCTGCAAGAATCCGAGGCTGAGGAGTGGATGAAGGCTGCAGATGCGATGTACATCCCCCACGACGAAGAACTCGGCATACATCCCCAGGATGATCGTTTCCTGGACAAGAAGACGTGGGATTTCGAAAACACCCCCAAGGATCGATATCCTTTGCTGTTGAACTACCACCCGCTTGTCATCTACCGTTACAAAGTGATCAAGCAGGCGGATATCGTGCTGGCGATGTTTCTCCTGGGAGACGCCTTCACGGCTGAGGAGAAGAAGCGGAACTTTGACTATTATGACCCACTGACAACTGGTGATTCAAGCCTGTCGGTGGGAATACAGTGCATTATTGCACATGAGATTGGATACCTCCGAAAGGCTCTCGAGTACGCCCTCTACTCGGTCCTCATGGACCTGGCAGATATCGGAGGCAATGTGAGTCATGGCGTTCACGTTGCGTCCATGGGCGCGACCTGGATGGTAATGACGTACGGATTCGCGGGGATGAGGGATTACGGGGGCCGCATCAGCTTCAATCCCAGGTTGCACGAAAACCATCACAGACTCCGATTTCCTCTTCTCATTCGCGGATGCTCGCTGGACGTGGACATATCCAGGGAGTCCGCCACGTATACGCTCAAAGCAGGTGATGCGCTCACCATCTTCCATCGAGACAAAGAGATCCTCCTTACCGCTGACAAACCAACTATCGTCTGTCCTCTCTCGGAGTGAAGATCCATGAACAGAAAAGACCTCAACGACCTTTTCCGGGTTTCCCCGGGGAAGAAGGTTCGCCTCAAGGATTATGACCCGGGCTGGATGGGAAGGAAGGAGATGCGAAGGCTCGGAAAGGATGTCCGCAAGGAGAAGGCGAAAGCCTTTCTGGAGCAGAACCTCGAGCAACTCGCAAGCGCACAGGAGCTCCTCTGGGCAAGTGACACTTATTCGGTCCTGATTGTCCTCCAGGCAATGGACGCCGCTGGCAAGGACGGGCTCATCAAACACGTGATGTCAGGGGTCAATCCGCAGGGATGTCAGGTCTTCAGCTTCAAAAAACCCTCCGCGGAGGAACTGGATCACAACTTCCTGTGGCGTTGCGCCAAACGGACGCCTGAGCGCGGTAGAATCGGCATCTTCAACCGCTCGTACTACGAAGAAGTCCTCGTCGTGAAGGTGCATCCCGAGATACTCAAGAGCCAGAAGCTGCCGCCCGGCAAGCGAGGGGAATCATTCTGGCAAAAACGGTACGAAGACATCAACAACTTCGAGAAGCATCTGGCACGAAACGGTACCGTGATTATGAAGTTTTTTCTGAATGTTTCCCGCGAGGAGCAAAAAAAGCGGTTTCTCGAGAGATTGGAGAACCCGAACAAACATTGGAAATTCTCAGAAGCGGACATCGCAGAGCGGGGATTCTGGAAAGACTACATGAAGGCCTACGAGGAGGCACTCAGCGCAACCAGCACGCAGTGGGCCCCCTGGTACGTTGTCCCGGCTGACCGGAAGTGGGTCTCTCGTGCGGTTGTCGCAGAGATCGTGACCGCTACGATCGCCTCGCTGAATCTCTCATACCCGACTGTGAGCAAAGCGAGGAAGGTCTCTCTGGGGAAAGCACAGAAGAGTCTTGAAGCGGAGAAATAAAGGGAAGACAATACTCAGAAGGATTCGCACATGGCTAGAATAGAGACTCACGAGCATCCCCGACTCCCCAGAGAGCCGATTGATGCCCTGGTTGACCCGCTCCGTCGGTTCATGCACATCGAGTCGGCAGGAGGTGTCGTCCTCCTCGCGGCGACCGTGGTGGCTCTGATCCTTGCGAATTCACCGCTTGCCGATTCTTTCCTCTCCTTCTGGAAGACAAAGGTCGGGTTCACGTTTGGATCGTTCCAGATGGAGCATTCTCTCTCACACTGGATCAACGATCTTCTGATGGCGGTCTTCTTCTACGTGATCGGTCTGGAGGTGAAGCGGGAGCTGCTTCTGGGTGAACTTCGTGAATTCAAGAAAGCCACACTGCCCCTGATGGCGGCGCTGGGCGGAATGGTCGCTCCAGCCTTGATCTATCTTTCACTCCAGGCGGGTGAGCCGGGACAGCGCGGATGGGGCATCCCGATGGCAACGGACATTGCTTTTGTGGTCGGGTGTATGGCAGTGCTGGGGCCCAGAATACCGAGGGGGCTGCGTGTCTTTCTCCTGTCGCTTGCCATTGTGGACGACATTGGCGCGATTCTCGTCATTGCGATCGGCTACACGGAGACCATTCACTGGAGCGGTCTCGCCCTGAGTGCGGTTTCGATAGGCGTCTTGCTCGTGCTCATGAAGATTGGCGTTCGAAACGTTGCCGTGTTTGTCATATTTGGTCTTGTGATCTGGTTCGGGTTCCATGAATCAGGTGTCCATGCCACCATTGCAGGTGTGATCGTCGGGCTTCTGACACCGGTCCGAAGCTGGGTAAGCGAGGGGCGGCTGGACAGGATTATCAAAAACACACTTCACTTCATGCAGGGGGAAGGGTGGAGCTCTTCCGATGCAAGCTTCGAGAAGCTGAGAGAACTGGAGTTGGCCACGCGCAAGACGGTCTCTCCACTCAAGCGGATGGAGACCCTGCTCCATCCCTGGGTCGGTTTTGTGATCATGCCCCTCTTTGCCCTCGCGAACGCCGGCGTTCGGATCGAGATGGGAGATTTTGCAAATCCCGTTGCGTTTGCGGTCATGCTCGGTCTTATCGTGGGGAAACCTCTGGGTGTCATGCTCTTCAGCTTTGTTGCGGTCAAACTCGGAATCGGACAACTCCCTGAAGGCGTGAATTGGAGGGCGATGCTTGGTGCCGGGTGTCTGGCAGGGATTGGTTTCACGATGGCAATCTTCATCGCAGGCCTGGCTCTCCAGGGTGATCTGCTGGATGCAGCCAAGGTCGGAATCCTGGCGGGTTCGGTCCTGAGTGCGGTTCTTGGCGTCGTGATTCTGATTGGGGCATTGCCAAAACCGGAGACGGTGCAAGCCGGGCACTGAGGGTTGGCCATGATCGGACACACCTCCTGCTCGAGACAACAAGACGCGGGAGCTGGATGGTACGGGAATGATAATGTTCGGCCTCCTGGTGGCGACAGTACTGATACTTGTTAGCGTGCCTGTCTTTTACACCATCTTCTTCAAGATACCCAATCCAGAGAAAGCCTAGGCGCGGTTCCCCTTGTGGTGAATCCGTTCAGGCCTGTGGACGAGGGTCCCCTCGCCAAGGGCGAGGAGAGCTTCGTCGATGGTATGGAGGTCTGTCAGCGTGGGATGCATACCTCGCGAGGAGAGGTTCTCGAATGCTCCGGGGCCCATCCCTCTGGCAATGACCATCTGACACCCCTCCATGATCTCGGCCATCGCAGCGTGTTTGACCGCTGGTCCATGACCGTGTCCATGCCGCTCAGTTTCGTCGCCTCCGTGGCGGTGCTGGTGGCCTCCACCGCCGAATGTGTGGTGACCCGGCTTCTCCCGCCGTTCACGGCCAACGACCTGGTTCCCCTCCAGCGTGATAACCTCAACGTAGAGCGCGCGTCCGAAATGTGAGCTAATGGTCTTGCCGTCGTCGGTCAGGATCCCTATGGTGATGCTCTTCTCTGCGTTCATATGTCCTTACTCCTCTCGTCAGTTACTCAGGTTTTCTGATATGGTTTCTGGTGGCAGCTTGGGGACCTTTCTTCTGCCTCTTTCTGCTCTCGTGCGGACACCTCACCTTGTCAACCTCTCCCTTTCTTGATTTGTGCTCACACCTGCATCGTGGGCAGTAGAATGCCCGCTCTGCTGCCATAGCGTAGGTTCCGCCCTGGATAACAATTGCTTTCCCCTGGAGAAGGGCTTCAGCCACACTCTTCCGGGCTGCTTCCACAATTCTCCCGAATGTCGCACGGGATACATCGAGTCTGGCCGCAGCCTCTTCGTGGGAAGCCCCCTCATGATCGGCCAGGCGAAGAGCTTCCAGCTGGTCCACCGTGAGTATTACAGTCTGGAGGAACCTGCGCGGGATTCCCTGGGGTTTGTAGAGTGTCACCCGGGGATGGTAGTGAACAATACGCTGCTTTGGCGGTCGTGCCACAGGCGGCAATGGTGATATGATATTATGAGCATATGCTCATAATAATATATGCTCTTCTTGAGTGTTTGTCAAGGGTATTCCCTTGCTGACTCACCGAGGGGGAGGTTTCAAGGCAAAGGCGATGGCAAAGTTGAGGAGGGCAACGGCACCAACGTCAAACAGGACATTGGCCAAAAAAAGGTGCTTGATGAGCTCGTATTTGCCATCACCCAGGAGAGCGACAAGCATCTCTGTCACGCACCCGATCGTGGCAACGAGCCCAATTATGGAGATCTCCCGGGGGAGCCCCCTTCGTCGAAGACCCCACAGAAACGACATACAAAACAGGAGAATTGCTGCCCAGAGCCATCCGCCAGTTGGGAAGAGGGCAAACTTGATGGTTGACCAGGCGTTGAGGAAGGTTCCGGAGCTACCCCGCCAGAAACGCTGTTCGCCGGCCTCAAGATAATCTGCAGGTCTGGTGTATGCAGGATGATCATCTGCGCGTTGGGCCAGGTAATCAGCTGATATGTCCTGCATGCTCAATGCTGCATGGTTCAGCATGCGGAACACAATCAGTGGTTCTCTGAGAAGGACCTTCGGGGTGTTCCAGAATCTCAGATGACTTCGATATCTGAAATAGCAATCCCCGGTGTAAGCATGAGTCCCAACACAGAGTGCTGCATCCGGGGGGATCCCCAGGTTGTCCAGGTGCGCAGAGGGCTCGTTACTAAATGCAAGGACCCCGTAGAAGAGACTATGGTGCGCGTTTACCCTGACTGTGCCCGGGCGGGTGATCTCCCGGGCAAGAAAAGTGACAAGAGTGATCAGGCAAACGGTTATGCCAACTCTCAGTGTTCTGGTGCCTCCTCGCCATAAGAACCCGGCCGAACCAATGCCGATGAGTGTCCAGTAGATATTGCTGGCTTTGGCGGTGGCCAGGAGAAGGAAAAGGGCAACACTCAGAAGTAACCTCCCTGCCGATTCGGGTTTCCGGTGCAGGTAAACTAGTGATCCAAGACCGCCGAGAAGGTAAATGAACGACGCCTGTTCCTGGTAGAAGGTGTTCATGTAGGCGAAGTAGTCGGTCGTCGTCATCAAGAGTAGAGCGGGAGCCCCGAGGGAGAGGTAAAGGAGAGTCCGCTTCTCGGGTGCGTGGTGGTCAACCCACCTGAACAGAAGCCAGAGGAAGAGGGCGAGCAGGAGTTTCGGCAACAGCGAGACGATGGGG
>JBATTW010000261.1:0-11275 GCA_049670805.1 Bacteroidota bacterium | reverse complement strand
CCTCAAGACGCACGGTGGCCGATCGACTCGAAGCTCTCGCCAAGGGTCCTGTTCAATACAACCTGCCGCCCGTCGAGAGCCAGCTGAATGCCGTTGCTGTTCGGCCCGCCCCGCCCGTGCCACCACCTGAACCAACGAACGGAAGAAGCAGAGCGAATCAGCAAGAGCGGAAACGCATTGCTCTTCTTTCCAAGATTGCGTCCTTGATCGGCCAGGCAAATGCGTATCTGGCCAGGGAGGAATACGACAAAGCCCTCGAGGAGATTACCCGCGCCAACCTCCTCGATCCGGAAAACAAGGAGATCCACCAGCTCGAACGAAAAATCCGGAAGGCCAAGGAAGAGGCGCATCAGCGCGACCAGGAACGGTTGAGAATCGTTCGTGAGGAGGAAGAGGCGGAGAGAGTACGAAGATTGGAGGAAGAGCGCGAACGGGTTCGGCGCGAGGAGGAAGAGACCCGATCACGTCGGGAAGAGGCACGCAAGATAGCCCAGCAGCAGAAGATGACTCTCTGTCTTCGTCGATCCCGGGAGTTCCTCGAAGCCGGACTGCTTGCAGAGGCACAATCTGAATTGGCCTTTGCCCTCGTCATCGACCCTGGTAACCGGGATGCCGCCAAGATCGAAAAGGAGATTGCGCGCAAGCATGAGGAGATTCGTCAGGCGGCCATCGAACGGAAGCGAAAAGAGGAAGAAGAACGAAAGCGTGAAGAGGAACGGGTTCAGGCAACAATCCGGAGCGCCATCGTTTCAGCGGAGAAGGCTTCTTCCGAGGCAGATTTCGCTGAGGCGTTGAGAATCGTCACGCGCGCGTACGTGCTGGACCCCGGAAACAAAGATCTCATGTCAGCTGAATCGGGAATTCTTGCCGCACGCGACGAATGGGCTCAAAAACAACAGGAAGAACGCCGCGCGGCGGAGGAGGAAGTCAGACGGAAACGTGAGGAAGAACTCCGGCGCAAGGAAGAAGAAGAGCGTGAACGACTGCTCGCTGAACGGCTTGCCGAATCCAGGACGAAGCAGAAGGAGGATGAGGCGCAGATCGCAATGCACCTGAACAAGGCGAGAAGTTTAACGGAAGAGGATAACTACGATCAGGCTCTCGCCGAAGTCGCGCTCGCGTTTGTGATCAATCCATTCAGTGAGCAGGTCAAGGAGGTGGAGCGCGAGGTTCTTCTGGCTCAAGGAGACGCGCGGGCGCGTCGCGCAGAGGAACCGGAACCTGTCTCCGACCCTGTTGCAGAGACTCTGCCGGAGATAACTCCTGAGCCTTTCGACGAACCGGCTACCGATCCCGAAGACGAATCTGCTTCGGAACCGCCGCCTGAAGAGTCGCCGCCGAGATCCCGGCCGAGGAAACGGCTGCGCCCAAAAGATGAGCCGACACCCGAAGACGACGTGAGCAAGATGCTCGTTTCTCATCTGGAAAAGGCCAACGTCTACTCCTCTCGCGGAGACTATGCCCAGGCATTCGAACAGATCGCCAGGGCATATGCGCTCTCTCCGCTGGATCGGCGCATCGCGGAATGCGAGTCCTCAATTCAGGCGCGCTTCGTTGAGTATCAGGAGAGCGAGGAAAGCCCGCAGGGAGCAGGCGAGGAGATGCAACTCGACTCCAATCGCGGTTCCGGCGAGAGTTCTGCTCCGGGTCCAACGGTACCCGCAAAGCACACCAGGGCAGGCACACCTGACGTCAGGCCGGCAGGAAAACGCTCGGGTCGGAAAAGGAGGTCCCGAACCCCCCGTCGACTCGCGGCCGCCACAGTCGCGTCTCTGGTAATCATTCTGCTCTCCGGTCTCTACTTAACCAGCCCGGGAAACAAAGGTCAGTCGTCAAACGTCAGCACCTCTCAGCAGCCTGCAGACCTGGTGCAGGAACCACCGCAGAAACCTGAGCTCGCATCACTTACAAGGGATATCCTTCCGGAGGATGAGCTTCCCTCACTCAGAGAGGAGATCGCTCAAGACGTTGAGCTTGCTTCACTCACCCCACCCGGAGCCACCATCCCGAGGTATAACAACAGCGGGACTGGTAAAACTCCTGACTCCCGCCCCGAGCCACGGCGAGAGATCCAAAGCGTTGACCGCGGGAATCTCTTCGACGACAGCCAGATCCCGACTGGCGGAGTTCCGGCAGGCGAGGCCGGGGGCATGCCCAATTCCACAGCCGGTAAACCGCAGGTTCCGGTCAATCTCGATCCACTTGCCACAGTGAGACCACCGGAGATTATCCGGCTCCAAAGACCTTCCTTTTCGGACATCGCCCTGAAATCCGAGATCGAGGAAGAAGTCTCTGTGATGGTGGAGATCGGAGCTGACGGCCAGCCACTTCAGGCGAAGATCGTGGAAAGCACCAATCCCCTCTACAACCACGCCGTGATTGATGCCGTCATGAAATCCGTGTACAGGCCCGGACAGTCACACGCCGGCCCGATCACCATGTGGATGACCATCCCGTTTCAGTTCAAACCCTGACAAAAAAGGAAGGGCCGCCCTGGATGCAGCATCGGGCGACCCTCAGTCCGCTGGACATTGACCTCCGGAGACTATTTCTTCTTCTTCTTCGTACGGTAGTTGTCGTACTGAATTGACTTCTTCGCCTTGTCCTTCCCCTTCTTCAATTCCCTTTCGTACTCCTCCAACCGTCCCTGTTGCTCCTTGATCTCTTCGCCTGCGGCACCAGCTACGGAAGCGGCCGGCGATGCCCCCAATTGCTTCCTGGCATCACGCAATGCTTCGGCGGCTTCCTCTTCCTTCCCTTCATCGAGTGCATCCATAGCACGATCGACCAGACGCGTGGACACGGCGACGTCCGCATCAGCCTGAACAGCCATGTCCCGATGTTCTTCGATTTCTTCACTCTCCACGGTGTACTCGACAACCGCCGCATACGTAGGATTGCCAAGACGAGATCTGGAGGACCGTGAAAAAGCCGCGGTCAGGAGTTTTCGTGACCCCCTGCCAGGCGGGACGGTCAACTCTACGGTGATTTCGCGTGATTCCGAACCATAGAGATCCCCGACGTGTATGGCACAACGATCTTTCTCTGCGCTATACTCGTACCCGATCACATCGGTGACCCTTACCGTCGCATTCAGCTCCAGCTCGATCACCACGTTTGCCGCGACAAGCTCCGTGATAAGGTCAAACTCCTTCTGGAACACAGACGCCAGATCGCGGGGGCTTTCGAGGAAGTAGTAGTTCCCTCCGCCGCTCTCCGAGAGCCCGACCATCAGATTCTCGTTGAACTCCCACCCCACGCCAATGGTCGTCAGTGTGATTGCTTCGCTGCGATAGTCGCGCGCGATCTCCCTCAGTCTCCGCGGACTGGTGATTCCCCTGTTCGCCAGCCCGTCGGAGAGAAGAACAACCCGGTTGACAAAGCCCTCCCGTGCATTCATCTCCGCCTGCCGGAACCCCTCGATCATCCCTCCGCCCAGGTTCGTCCAGCCACGCGGGTAGATTTCGTCGACGAGACGCCGGAGCGCCGCCTTGTCTCTTACTCGAGCGCTGTTCCTCAGTACTTCGACCACATCGTCGTAGATCACGATCGAAACGTAGTCTTCCGGCCGCAACTGATTGATGAGTGCACGAACCGCAGCTTTTGCATTCTCCATCTTCCCTTCCGCTCCCATCGAACCGCTCCTGTCCAGCACCACTGCGAGATTCATCGGTCGCCGCTCCGGGCGGGTGATCTCCGGGGCCGCAACGGAGAGCTGCAAATAGACCCTCCCCCCTTCCGTTGACACGTACGGGCAGTTCAAGGCCCCGTAAAGAGTCACCCCGGATTTCGCGCTTGTCTTCCCTGCGCATGCGGGCATCGCCAGTGCGACTGTTGCCGCAAGAGCAGCAACCCACAACGACAGCATCCTCCCCTTTTTCATGACGCACCCCTTTGTTTGTTACCAGGTATACCGAATTGTGTACCGGATCACCTTCTCTTTGTCCTTGCCGATGGTCACGGGAAACCTGACCGTTGACTGGTCGACCTTGGACCAGTCGGCGTTTGTGTTGACGATCTCCCATTCGCTCCAGCGCCACGGATGCTCATAGACCATGACTTCAACCGATGCGGACTTGTGATTGCGGACCTTTACCTCAATTGTTTCTTCCACGACGTGTCCGCTTGCCAGGACCTTGAAGTCCTTCTGCACACGCTCGCCCACAATGTCAAATGCGTTCCCGAGATAGAGACGAATCTCTTCGTCTTTGGGGGTATGATCGATCTGATCTTCACCAATGAACTGCTCCCGGCCATCTTCATCGCGTTTGTACACCCTCACCTTCCCCTTCGGTAAAGGGATGCCGAGGCCCGATTTTTCCTCGTTCTGAAATGTCATGAAGACACCAACCTTGCGGTTGGACTGCTGGCCGAAACTGCTCTGGGAACGGTAGGAGTAGTTGTTGTACCAGTGACGCCACTGGTCCGCCAGTCCGTCATAGATGAAGACCTTCTGCGATGGGACGTTCCGTCCGGATGTAAGTTCAATCTGCTTTGTCTCGTTGTTCTTCACGTCCGTCCGCCTCTGAAGCGTGTAGAGCTTGTACTCGAAAAGCTCTCTCTGTGTGAACTGGCGTTGCCCGGCATCTTCAGCGACAACGGCTTTGGACATCGCCAGGCCCCGCTCCATCCTCTCCTGCACGATATTGACGTCACCGGCAACGAGCTTGAGACCGGCATTGTTGAAGGTCGTGCCGGATCGGTTTGTCAGCGTCACCCAGCCTGTGAGATCAAGCTTTTTGTCGTCCTTATCCAGGAGAGCCACATAGTCGCACGACCAAGAGAGCTGTCCCGCCAGATAACTGATCTCCGCCCGATGCTTCCCCCCTCTTGAGCTTTGAACAAGCCACTCCAGCTGAGGGCGGAGGATGAGCCCTTCGGGGAGGCTCGGCAGGAGGAGCCGCCCGACAGGATTCACTTCAATTTTCCCATTGACTTCGACGATCATCCCGCCGGTGGATCCATAAACCGGCAATCCGCCACTCCGGTGCGCCTGGAGAACGTACCCCGTTGAGAGTAGGGTACCCGCCACCGTGTACTCACGGTCATTTTCCGGGTCAACCCTTACGAACTCAATCTCCTTCCCGATGTAGCGCTCGAGGAGCTTGGCATGGTGCACGAGGTCATACTGGTAGTTCTGTTCTAGCACCCGAACCGCCGAGGGGGCAGTGAGACTCAAGAAATGAAGAGACGTCCCGTCGATCGTGGCCGGGATGTCCGGGAGGAGCACTCTGCTGGTCCCGCGTGTGAGGCTGATTTCCCGCTCTTCGCGGATGAGCGAGAGATTCTGATTGTACACTGTGAGATCCACAGATGACCGTGGTCCCGCGGTTGATGGCCCCTGCGGCCATGCTGGACTCTGTCCTGCAAAAACTGCAAAAAGGAGCAAAACAAAGGTTCGTAGTGCCATGATACCTCCTCGTTGAATTTGACCCGGGAATTTGATCTTTGTATTATTCATCATTCACCTCTTGCTGGTTAATCTCATTAACAGTAGAAAGGTAAATGAACCCGTCCCCCCTATTCCTGAGCACGGACGCCCGAATTCTGGATTCCATCCGACGGGGGAACGAAGACGGTCTGGTAACACTTATTCGATCCTGCCGGAGACAGGTAACAGCACTCGTACTGCGCAACAACGGTACAATGGATGACGCGGATGACGTACTTCAGGATGCGGTGATCGTCCTCTGGGAGAGAGTTCGCGCGGGACGATACACATACGCAGCAAAACTGGAAACATTCGTTTATGCGACGGCAAGAAACCTCTGGCTGCGAAGACTCGCCCGAACCCGGCGAGAGGCGCCCGGGCTTCCCCCGGATGACCACAACGTGGACGAGAGCGATTCGACTCTTGACCGCATGATAGAGAGTGAAGAAGCCGCGCTCGTCCATGTGGCTCTTGAGCGCCTCGGGGAGCCATGCAGGACGTTGCTCCTCCTCTTCTACTGGGAAGAACGTTCCATGGGAGAAATCGCAGTAGAGCTGGGATTCGCAAATGCCGATACCGCCAAATCAAAGAAGTATCAATGTAAGAAGGCTCTCGAGAAATTGTTAGCCCCATATCGTGATGATGGAAAAGTCTCATAATAGACCACCCGATCTCGATCTCCTCGAGCGCTTTGTTCTGGAGCGTCTGGATCCACAGGAGCGCGCCGAGGTCGAGAAGCTCGTGCGGACCTCAGGAGAGTGGCGGAAGGCCCTCCGGCGTGAACAGATCCTGGCGGCAGGTGTTCGCCGACTCGGGAGAGCCGGGATACGACAACGTCTTTCTGATCGTCTTCTCGTCTCTCCACAGCACGCAAACCCGTGGCCTAGAATCGCACTTGCTGCAGCGGTGATGTGTGTTATCGTGGGCGTAGGGATCATGAACCGATGGTTTGTCCCTTCCCCGCAAACCGACACAATGAACCTCGATCAGCTGGCTGAAACAGAAGAGGGAGCCGAGCCGGTTCAGACCGCCCCTGATGAAGTTGCAGGAGAGGATTTCGCAGCGGTGGAGAAGAAGGCACCCCCCGATGCAGCCCGGCGTGTTGAAGGAGGAAGGCGTGACAAGGCCGAGGGCCGGTTAGAGGAGGAAAACCGTTTAGAGGCGGAGAGCCGGGTAGCAGTTCCCGGACACGGCACTCAGGAAGCAGATCTGGATGATCAGTCAGCATCAACGATGGTCTCCGGGCCCACCACGGTCGGTGCCAGCCGAACGACTTCTGTCTTCTGGACACAAGGGCAACTCCTCACCTCCGAACTGGCAGCGCTGGGAAAGCAGGTCGCGACAGAGTCCAAAGAGGATATCGCGCGAGACAGACGAGCCACCGCTGATCCGGAACATGGTGCGCGGGAGGGTCAGGAATACAGGATCGTTCGAGAGGTCAGTCAGTCCATCGCGCTTCAGCAGATGCCTTTCACGGCGCTGGACGAAACAAGACAACAAGGTGTTGACCAGGCCGCTTCCCGTTTGATCCCCACACTCATCGAACAACGCGGAGATAGCCTTTACCTGACACTCTACCCGACATCCCCGTTCAGTGATTCTGAAATGCAGGCGGCTACGGCCCTCCCGGTAACAAGCGATTCTCTTGTGGTGACTGTGGGGAGCCAGCAGATCGGATATCATCTACCCGAGATGTTTCTCCAGTACCAGCATGCTAAGACGAAACGATAGGAGTTCCCCTCCGGCCCCCCTACACGCGTTTGACAGTCACCCTGTCCACGTATTTCACCTTCTCCGTATCGATCCGGACCATGTCTCCCGTCGAGATAAACTGGGGAACGAGAACCTCCACCCCGTTCTCGAGCGTGGCGGGTTTCATCGTGTTGTCCTGCGACCCCCGTATTCCCGGGCCGGTTTGAGCGACACCCAGCTCTATTATCTTGGGGATTTGAACTGAGACCGCTTCGTTCCCCTTGAGTTCCACCGTCACCTTCATCCCCTCTTTCATGAATCTCCCGATCTCCCCGATCGCAGTTTTGGAGACTCCGACCTGGTCAAAACTTTCCGGATCCATAAAGAAGCAGGAATCGGCGTCCGAGTAGATGTAGTCCATATGACGTTTCGAAAGCTCCACGTTATCAAGCCTGTCCGCGTGTTTGAACCGGCGGTCTGCGAAATGGCCAAACTCAATGTCTCTCATCTTGAGCTCGATAAAGCCGACCATCTGACCGCTTCCGGCGTGTCGCACGACTTCGAGGACTTTGTAGAGCTTCTCATCGAGGTGGATTGCCATTCCTGCTTTCACATCAGAAGCGAGAATCATGGCTCCTCCTCTGTTTTGTGTTGGTGAGACACATGGCGGGCTCCCGAGGTACAATCCCCGGTATTGTACCACCCGCACGTCGGATTGTCAAGGCGGCCGGCAGGACAATCTCACCAGACCGGGCGTCCCGGCCAGCCGAGCGAATCTGGTCTCCCTTTCCCCTGGCCCGCACCACATGGATTCGGTTCTCACCAGAGGGCTCAGTCTGCTCAAACGGGACAACAGTATCTGCTCCCGAGGGCACTTCACCGCCCGTCATCATACGGATGGCCTGACCGGCAGCAACCCGCTTCTTGTAGAGATGTCCCGCGCTAGCGTCCCCGACAATTTTCAGATCAGCGGAGCTGCTCGGGGAAGCCCCGGATACGTCGGTCCAGCGAACGGCGAAACCGTCCGTAGAGCTGCTATCAAACGGGGGGAAGTCTTCCAGAGCGATCAGGTCCCTGAAAAGAACACGGCCTGCGCCGCCCTGAAGCGGAACCTTCTCTTTTCTTCAGACTTGATGGAGAATCGCTATCGCAGGGGAGACCGTAGAGGGAGTTTGAGGAGGAGGAGGCAATCTCCACAGAACGAATCCCCCTTCAAGTCGATGTCCTCCACATACGTTGATGTATGCATAACACACTCCAGCCGGGAGCAGTGGACAAGCCCATATGAATGACCCAACTCGTGCAACGCTTCCTTCTCCAGCCGCGACGCGAGTAGCCGGCTATCCGGTGAGAGCCCGTATCGCTGTGGCTGAAGCCTGTGGTATGAGACGAGAGAGACGCTCCCCCCAAGCTCGGCCTCACCGAAGACATAGGTGAGAATGGGGATGAACAGGTCTTCTGCAGATACGGCGAGGAACTTCAGGGAAGCGTGAGGCTTTTCTGTCCCGGGAAACGCCGGAACGTGGTTTGTGGAGATTTGGTGAATGATCTCGGTGGAATTGTACTGGACCCGCTGGGCATCGAAGAACTGCTCTAGGTCAAGATCGCAGTCTGCCTCCGCTACCTCAGCATGAAACGTGTGCGCCAGCGGAGCGTGCAGCCCCGACACGATTTCCGGGTCCGCATTCCCGAGGGGAAGGAGAAGAATGGATCTCACTGTTCACGCTTGAGGCCGTACTTTTCGATTTTGTGATAGAGCGTCACGCGGTCGATATCCAGGATGGCTGCGCTGCGGCTGATGTTCCACGCCGTTTCCTTGAGAATCTCCTCAATGTGATAATGTTCGACGTCCGAGAGACGTTTCCCCCCCTCCCGCTGGCTCGAAAGGGTATGGAGCGGCAGGTGTTGCTTCTCTATGGTTGGTCCCGGAGCAACAACCATCGCGCGTTCGACAGCGTTTTCGAGCTCCCGGACATTCCCCGGCCAATCATAGGCCTTGAGGGCGTGCATCGCTTCCGGATTGAAGCTCCGTACATGCTTGTTCATCTGTCGTGCGTACTTCTCGAGGAAATGGCGCGCCAGAATTGCCACATCACCCCGCCGTCCTCGCAGAGGGGGCATCTCAATCGTGAAGACGTTCAGCCGGTAGTAGAGATCCTCCCTAAAAGACCCTTCTTTGACAGCCACCTCCAGGTTCCTGTTTGTTGCGCAGATCACCCTGAAGTCGGACTTGAGAACTTCGGTCCCCCCGACCCTTGTGAATTGTTTTGATTCAATCACCCTGAGCAGATCCATCTGCGTCTTTGCATCGATGTTCCCGACCTCGTCCAGGAACAGGGTTCCGCCATCTGCCAGCTCCACCTTTCCCTTCCGCCGGTACTGGGCCCCTGTGAACGCCCCCCGCTCATGCCCAAAAAGCTCGCTTTCCAGAAGCGTCTCCGTCATGGCCCCGCAGTTGACCGTCACAATCGGGAAGAACTTGCGTCCACTTCCATTATGGATGGCCCGGGCCACCAACTCCTTTCCGGTCCCACTTTCCCCCCGAATCATTACCGTGGTATCCGTCGGCGCCACTGTTTGAACAAGCTCCAGAACTCCCTTGATCTCCGGGGACTCCCCGATGATCTCACTCGCACCCGCGAGCTCGCTGACAACCCCCCGAAGCCTCACGTTCTCCAGAGTCAGTTCGTGTTGTCTGAGTGCTTTCTCGACGACATGGTCCAGATAGTCCGGATCAATCGGCTTGGTGATATAGTCGAATGCTCCCTTCTTCAATGCCTTTACCGCAGTGTCCACAGAAGCAAATGCAGTTATGATGATCACGATGATGTTCTTGTCGATCTCCTTCACTCGCTCCAACAGTTCGATCCCATCCATGCCGGGCATCTTGATATCGACCAGCATAAGAGTGCAGTAACGAGTCTGAAGCTTTTTCAGCGCAGTGGCGGCATTCTCGGCTGCTTCCACCTGATAGCCGTCCTCGCGGAACCACTTCGTGAGGGAATCACGGACGATGAGTTCATCGTCCACGATCATTATCCCGATCTCATTCTTATTCATTTGCTTGCTCCGATTCAGCTTCTCTCACGATGGATCACTCACTGGAATCCGCTGTCTCACGGGCAGACTGATAGTGAAAACAGTGCCGTGTCCGACCGAGGATTCTACTTCAATGGTACCGTGATGTCGCTGGACAATGCCATAGGAAACGGCAAGACCAAGACCAACGCCTCTTGCCTCTGTCTTTGTCGTAAAAAACGGCTCGAACAGATGAGTCTTCACCTCTTCAGCCATGCCAACACCATTATCCGCGACACGGATTTCGAGCGTATCGTCCCCGGCATTCCGCACAACCACAAGTGAGAGCAGCCCACCTTTCAATTTGTCGTCCTTGGGTGCCATCGCTTCTATGGCATTCACCATCAGGGCTAAAAGCACCTGCTGTATCTGGTCGGCATCACACTCGATGCTGTCCAAATCGGTACATTTCGTCTCCACGGTCACGCCGTTTATCTCGGCGTGATGGCGTACGAGCATCTCACACCTGTTGATGATTTCGTACAAGCGAACCGGCTTCACAGCCATTTCTTCCGCTCGCGCAAAGACAAGGAGGTTCTTGACGATATTTCCACATCGCTGCGCTTCATCGGCGATAAGAGCCAATTCCTGCTCGTACGTCCGCTGCGTATCTGATGGGAGGTTGAGCTTTACCAGCCGTTTCCTGATGAGCTTGGCATACGTGAGAATCCCCTCGAGTGGATTGTTCAGTTCATGCGCAACGCTCGATGCGAGATTCCCAATCGAGGACATCTTCTCCGCCTGCATTATCTGCTTGTGAGCCACTTCGAGGTCCGCGGTCTTCTCCCTGACCTTCTTTTCCAACGTCTTCGACCAGTCAGTGATTTCTTGTCGCGCGGTCTGCAAGTCTGAAGCCATCACGTCGAACGAACCGGCAAGCTGCGCCAGTTCGTCCTTTCCACTCACATCAAGCCGGTGGTTGAGGTTGCCTGCCGCGATCAACTCCATCCCCTTTGTGACACGCTGGACCGG
Source organism: Bacteroidota bacterium (assembly GCA_049670805.1). GTDB lineage: Bacteria > Bacteroidota > Ignavibacteria > UBA10030 > UBA6906 > JBATTW01. Next base: position 102 of record JBATTW010000261.1, on the reverse strand, counting down.
ATCGAGAACGAAGATCCAGAGAAATGCACCTGCCACAATACCAACCAGAACAACCGCCGCAAGCGATAGTGTGAGGAACGAGTTTCTCGTCTCCTCCAGCTG
>JBATTW010000260.1:0-7195 GCA_049670805.1 Bacteroidota bacterium | reverse complement strand
CCCAAAAACCAGTGGTGGGCAAGCACAATCAGCATTCGCGCAGGAAGAAACAGAACGTAATAAGCGCCCGAAAGAAGAAACGCCCGCTCCAGAAGCTGGAAGCGTTTTCCTCAGATATCGGTAGTACGGCCTGGTCAAACCGCTAGGCAGGTGTTCAAAGTGTTTGACGGGGACCCTTGCATTCGTTTCCTTGGATGACTATTTTTGATCATGACTTTCATCCGCCATACGAATCTATGACCTGAAGGATCCCCGTCAGCATGAAGACGAGCTTGAGTACTGGCAGAACCAGTCCTACGAGGCCCGGCTTGAGGCTGTGGAGATTCTCCGCAGGCAGTTTATGAAATTCTCTTCCTCGAAAGGCGAGGAAGAAGGTAGCCCAAGACTTGAGCGAGTAGTTCGCGTGATCGACCTGCGGGCTCGCAAGTGAGGGGGGGTCTGTGGGGAAGGAAGTTCTTCTGGATGTAGAGAACCCTCTGTAGCTGTTACTTCTGCGCAAGCCTATCCAGCTCTCCGAACCAGTTTGTCACGACATTCAGTCGCGTCAGCCTTTCCGCCCTGCCGTGTCTCCTCAGCAGCAAAAAGCGCTCTCCGTCCGGTGAAACGTCGTACGAAAACCCCGAAACATTGACGTAATCTCCCTCGAAAAGTACACGCGGGGGATCGGGCGTAAAATCCGGGCTAGCGTCGTACTCCACCACCATCCACTCTCTCCCGAATCGGTAGTAAAGCTCATCGCGTGTTGGTGACCAGATCGGCTCCTCTCCCCCTTCGGTGGATATCCTCCAGCGCTGTCCTGTCTGGGGGAACGGTGTAACATAGACTTCGTACTGGCCCTCTTCATCCGAGGTGTAGGCAACCCATCGCCCATCTGGCGAGAACGACGGGCCCCATTCCGAGTTTTCAGTCTTTTCAAAGACCTCAGGAGCCGTCTCCAACCCGGGTGAGACAACAAACAGATCCACCCCTGCTTCTGCTGCTTCCTGAAAGAGTAGGCGTTGACCATCCGGTGACCAGGCGTGGGGATACTCGTTACGTTCACTATCTGTCAGCCGCTCTGTCTCCCCCCAGCCGTCAGCCCGCTTACGATAGATGTTCCAGACGTTGTCCAGCTCTGAGTTGAACGTGATCCAGACACCATCGGGGGACCAGATGGGGAACGAGTGGTTGCCGCCCCCCGGGGTAAGATTGGTTCTGGAGGAGCGGACGAGATCCAGCACATAGACGCTCCACGCTGTCCGTTCGATCGCCGCGGCAACCCGTATTCCGTCCGGAGAGTACTTGAACGTCCCGTAATTGTCCGGTGGGAAGGGGAGAGGAGACTCCCTCCCGTCGCGGTCAAGCGTCACAAGCTCAGTTCTGGTCTCGGAGAGGCCGGGGGCATAGATGAGCGTCCCGTCATCCGTGCAGACATACTGTGCCGGGCCCCGTGTCTCGATCCTGACCCCGATGATCGCCTGGATGGGCTTTCCCTTGACGGCAAGGTTCTCCACATCAAAGGGAACCACCTCCACAGCACCACCACGAGTGTAGAGCAACCACCCTCCTGGGAGATACCGCGGAAAGAGGGCATCAGGTTGAACCACACTCGTCTCCCCCGTCTCCAGGGAGATTGCGTTGACGGACCCACCCGAGGCCAGCAGATACTTCTCGCCTGGCAGGAGATGTGGCCACCGAAATTCCCTGCTTCTCCCTTTCGAGGAGGCCAGAATCGTTGGCGTCCCGCCGGATGAAGAGACCTTCCCGAGGACGGTTCCCTCCTTGTACGAGAGAAAGATGTCTCCGTCCGTGCTCCAGCAACCACCGTAGGCGTTGGTGGCTTCGCAGATCAGCTGCGGGAAACCTCCGTTGACAGGCACCTTCTTCATTTCTCTTCCCGCAAAAAATGCGATCCACTGCCCGTTGGGAGAAAAGAAGGGGTTGCTTGCACCCTCCGTCCCCTCGATCGGGACGGCTTCGAGCCCGTTCAGGGGTCGTTTGTAGAGCATGCCGTTGCGGCCTACCCCCGCCACGTAGACAAGCATTTCCTGATCAGGAGAGAGAACAAGAGCGGGCTGTCCCACACCAAGGTTTCCGGATCTGACAGGATCCAGCGGCGCGGAATCTGGCAGCGTGATGGTCCACCGTCTCAAGGGAGGAGACTCGGTCGATCCCGGCAGGAGGAATGAGACCGCCGCGACGACCGTCGCGGCCGCGGCAATGGCCCATGGCAAAAGACGGCCCGATGATGCCCCGCGTGACTCGCGCTCTACCACTGTGGGGGCCTGTGTGATTCTGGAAGGGCCCGATGAGGGAAGCTCCACCCCTTTCAGGTCCACCGCCAGCTCATCAGCGTGCTGGTAGCGGGCAGATGGATCCTTGGCAAGCAGCTTGAAGACGATCCGCTCAAGTGCCATGGGAACACCGGTGCGGACGGCTGTCAACGGCTCGGGATCATCGCTCATAATCCTGTATGTCAGCGCCTGCGCAAAATCCGCCTTGAATGGGAGGCACCCGGTGATCATTTCGTAAAGAACAACGCCTACACTCCAGAGGTCCGTACGGTGATCGGCCGGTTCACCCTGCGCTTGCTCGGGAGACATGTAGTCGGCCGTTCCCATCGTCATCCCCTGCTGCGTGACCCTGGAACGGTGAGAGAGCTTTGCCAGGCCGAAATCGGTGATCTTCACCGCCCCTTTCCCGGTCAGCATGATGTTGGCGCTCTTGATGTCCCGATGGACGATTCCCTTCTCGTGCGCAGCGTGCAACCCTTCGCTGATCTGAACACCTATCTGGATTGCGTCCCTGAGTTTCAGCGGTCCTGCCTGGATCTTCTCCTTGAGGCTCCCTCCTTCCAGATACTCCATCGCGATGAACTTCCGGCCCTCAAATTCGCTGAACTCGTAGACGGTCGCGATATGGGGATGACTCAGCGCGGCTGCGGCTTCAGCCTCCCGCTGGAACCGTTCCTGGTCCTCTACACCCCCCAGGGACTGCAGAACGAGGAATTTGAGTGCAACCGGCCGCTTAAGGCTGGTGTCCTCAGCTTTGTAGACCTCACCCATCCCTCCCTCGCCCAGCTTGGAGAGGACTTTGTACCTTGAGATCATCTGGCCAATCATGCAGCCTCCTACTTGGCCCAGGGGTCAAAAAGGACTTTGATGGAATCTTTTGTCCGCAACTTCTCCACTCCTTCGGCATACCGCGTAAACGGAAGTCGCTCAGAGACCAGCGGCCCCAGTCTTAATTTCCCGTCCATGATCAGCCCATATGCCTCTTCGGCCGCAGCCCGTGTATGGGTTGCATAGCCGAGCAGGGCAAACCCTCCCCACCACTGTTCGGGCCCGAACCGGACCTGATCCCGAAGCACCCCGAATATGGCAACGGTCTCCCGTGTGGAGTTCATCAGGGGTTCAATTGCAACGGGCAGCCCCGTAGTATCCAGCGATGAGTCAAAAGCATTCGGGTTTTCCCGTCCTGACGGCCAGCTGTACTGACCCGGGTCGTGGACCTCATCAGCACCCAGATCCAGGGCCATCTGCCGGCGATCAGAGAGCGGATCCAGCCCGATCACTCTGGTTGCCCCATGGGCGCGGGCGAGCTGGACAGCAATAAGCCCCGAGGGTCCCAGCCCACCGATCGCCATACGTTTCCCTTCTACTGCATCCCGCTGTCGCATCAGATCAAACGAACCCTGGACACACATGGCAAGCTCCAGAGGGGCGATCTCTTCGGGTGAGAGCGCCGGGTCAACCTGGATGAGATCCTCGGCTCGAACGGGAGCGTACTGCGCGTAGAGGCCCATCCTTCTGTTCCCCGGGTCCCGCCACGCAGCCACGCACATCCCGGGTGAAAACTCCGCCACGTTCTTTCCGACCGCCACCACATCCCCCACCGCTTCATGACCCGGTTGTCCGGGTGTGAGGGGATACTCCAGAGCTACTCCTGGAAACATCGGCTCCCCGTCCATCATGTGGAGATCCCAGTGGGGGCAGGTGGTTATCCCCTGCACCCTTATTAGCACCTCATCCGGTTCCACCCGTGGCAGCTCCGTCTCTTTCCAGACAGCCCGCCGTGGCGCTTCGAACTCGAGTATTCGCATCTTTTGGGGAAGGTCGGGCATCGCCTCACCAGTCCAGTATGACACCCAGAACGGGTTCGCTCTTTGACTCGATCAGTTCCCAAGCTTCGGCAGCTTCACTCACCGGGAAGTGATGTGTGACAAGTGGAAGGGTCTCCAGATACCCGCCCGCGATGAGGCGGAGCGTCTCGTCCATCCGTTCCCGGGTCCACCCCGAGACCAGATCGATTGCGTGCTCACCGTAGCGCGGGGGCTGGAGGGAGAGCCGGTCAGCGGTTCCGTAGAACCCGGCCGAAACCAGATGTCCATAGCGGCGCATGTGAGGCAGAACAGACTGAAAGATTTCGGCATCTCCAATCGTATCGACGGCCACCTGGATTTTCTGGTCAAAGTGCTCATTCAGGTAGTCCGTCCAGTCCGTTGTATTAGTATTGACCGTGTGTCTAAACGGACGCGTCGCCAAGAGCCGCAATCGGTAGTCATGGCGACCGACCAGCAGAACCTCCGCCCCTCGCCAGGCGAGTGTCTGTGCTGTCCAGATGCCGACCATGCCGTCTCCGAAAACCAGGGCAAGATCTCCCACCTGAACGCGCGGCCGCGCCCCCCCATTGTATCCCACCTGTGCCAGAACCATCCCCGCAAAGGCCAGAGGATCCATACCGGACGGGAGCTTCCAGACCTCTCCGCGGGGGCAGACAGAGGGGGAGACGTGACCCGCATACGAGTGATGCATCCCCTTCACGAGACCAATCGTGGCAAAGACCGTCTCCCCGACCTTCAGATCATCCACCTCTTTGCCGAACGACTCAACCACACCCACCTTCTGGTACCCGGCCACAACAGGAAACGGCATGGGATCGCCAGGCTGGAATGGGGTATCACCGTCCGTCCGCTCTCCACGCAGGTATGAGCCCTCGGTCCCGTTACTGATCCAGGAATGGGTTATCCTGACAACGACATCGGCTGGACCCGGATCAGGACAGTCAATCTTCTGAAAGGAGACAGTATTAGGTGCTGTAAAGACGACTGCATCAGACTGCATTATCAGATCAGGTAATTGCTAATCATTGAATGGCTCGATCTGTCGCGTCCGCATCACCAGTAGTATCTCCAGTCAAACGCCAGGCGCAATCCAATCTCCCACACGGGCTTCAGATCCGGCTTTGCCGCACCGGCAGGTGCTACTACGTTCACACGGGTCGGGACATCAAGGCCGCCATAGAACTGCAAGACCAGATTGGTGCTCTGATCCAGTGAGAAGGTCCGGAACGGGCGATACTCAAGGAGGGGAAAATCGAACTTGATCGAGCGAAGTCCGATGAGCGTGTAGTTTGTCTGAGCCGCACCCTCGGTTGGAATGAGGACCCTGTCATCGGTTTTCCCGTACCCGTAGAACGATGCGCCAATTTCGCGTCCCAGCATGAACTGAAATCGTCCGATGGCGGTTGCTATGCCTGTCTGCCAGGGTATGACTCCCCCGTTTCCGGCCACCACGGCCATATTCGTGAGTGTGGTCGGAGAAGCAATGAGAAGAATAGGCCCGGCGACGAGGAGATCGAAGGGAATGAGCCAGAAGGGCATGCGGATCCGGACGTTGATCGCGGTGCGGCCCGGAATGGCAGAGGCAATTGCGCCGGCGTCGATGAGCGACGGGGTGTTGCCAATCCGATTTGAGGATGGCGCGTCCAGACGCAATCCGGCATCCAGGAATACCAGACCGTCGCCAGACTCATTCATCACTCCATCCAGCCCCAGACCAACACGGACGTTGATCTCGAGTCCCCCGGTAGCCCCCGTGGTTTCCTGACCGTTCCCGAAACCCCCACTTACTGCTTCCCCCCGGAATGCGGAGGTCACACCGACAAAGGGACCCAACTCCGCACGAAAGCGAGGCATCTGCCCCAGCCCGGAGGCAAGTGCCGGCACGGGAGTCTGAACCAGAACATCTTCCAGAAGAGTTATGGCCGCATCGTCTATTTCCCGCGGAGGCAACGTGTCTGTCTTGCAGACGTTGAAGTCATCCGCCAGATTTGTAGGGTTCCCCCTGGTCCGGATCTCGGCAGGACCACCAACTCCTCTTGCTGCATCAAGCACATGCTCCAGGCTTTCGCTTACGGTCTTTGCGGCACGCCCAGCGTCTTCAGGCCGCATCCACGCATCGCCCATCAGGATCATCCGCTCACCTGCCCAGGTTACAACTTCAAGCCCGGCCTCGTTGTAATGGTCGTGCGTCCCTTTTCGCAGCGATGCATTCCCCCATGTCCCGGCTACGTGCCCGGACGCAAAAGCATCCTGGAGGAAATGGATCGCAAAGGCCTCGTCGGCAAGGGCCGCCAGGGCAAGAGCCGACCACTCTTCGGGTGAGAGGGTCTCGCGAGAGAGCCGGGCGGCCTTTTCGAGAGCACTCGTGTGGTACCACGAATATGCAGCAATCCCGTTGAGCTCGACGCCCTCCCCCAGGCAGGCCTCACCGTATCCAGAGGGTGTGATATCGAAACTCGGCCTTGCGAGGAGAAAGTGGACGTTGTTTGAACCCGCCCGTGTCGCGTACTCAGGATCGGCGCGCTGGAGTTCAATGTCCGAGTCACGCACGGCATTCACATGTGCGTCCCGCGTCTTGGCTTCCCCCAGCTTCCTCTTCAGGCGTGCGGTGACGTCGGCAACCTCCAGAATCCATTTCGTCTCGAGGACATTGTGCAGCAAATTGATCCCCGAACAGGAATGGTCGCCCGCGATTGCCGGCCACGCCGCATAGTCGATGCAGTCGGGCTTCTCACCCTGCGTGAAATCAGCGACCGCTTCGCAAAGTCTTGCCTCACGCCCAACGCGGGCCGCTGACCAGAGTTCATCCAGAACAGCCCGGTGCTCCGGGTCCAAGTTCTGAATGGCAATCAACGCAATATCCCGATGCTCAGGATACAACCAGGGCAAAGAGGTGTTGACCACGAAAAGGAGCCCCAAAAAGAGGGAAACAACGCGCACACCCCACCTACTCCCTCTCCTTACGATGACAGAAGCCGTGAGATCGGGTTTCATGGCTGAATCCAGTCGTTCTTGTCAGACAGACGGCGAAGCCTGAGAAATGGCGGGGGATGTGGGATCTTGAATCCCCGCGTAGTAAAGTTAGGCCATCCC
>JBATTW010000259.1:0-4173 GCA_049670805.1 Bacteroidota bacterium | reverse complement strand
TACTCCGCGGGAACATCCGTGAACTCGAGTGGCCGGACTTTTGGAAGCGCGGCGACCGACTGTTCAATGACGCTGATCTGGTTCTCGAGCAGTTCCTGGCGTTCGGCACGGGTTTCGACCAGCAGGGCCGCGGTGTTCTCGTCCAGTTCTTTGAGATACTCCGGCATACCTTCCTTGGTTTCCACCGATCGGAGTGACGCGCGGTCCATGAGTTCAACTGCATCGACGGGGCATCTCTTCAACAAGGCGACAGCCTTGCATGCGGTTTCTATGTCACGGAAAAGCATGAGCGAACTCGCCTTGTGCGGCAACTCCGGGACCGTCCGGTACGTGATCTCGGAGATGAACCCGAGCGTCCCCTCGGAACCAATCATGAGGTGCTGGATGATCTCTATCGGATCCTGGAAGTCCACGAGAGCATTCAGGCTGTAACCCGTCGTGTTTTTCATCTTGAACTTCCGCCGAATCCTGTCGGCGAGGGGGTTGTTCCGGCGAACGCGTTCGGAGAGGTTCTGGAGTCGTTGAATGAGGTTGGCGTGTGACGCCTGAAACGCTTCCCGGCTCTCGGGGTCTCCCGTATCCAGTGTGGTGGCGTCGGCGAAGATGATCTTCATCGAGTCCAGGGTGTTGTAGCTGTTCTGGGCGGTCCCGCAGCACATGCCGCTGGCGTTGTTTGCGGCAATGCCACCGACCGTCGCGGCATTGATCGAGGCGGGGTCGGGCCCGATCTTCTTCCCCAGCGGCGCAAGAGAGGAGTTTGCGTGGGCTCCGATAACCCCCGCCTGGAGGGTAACCCGAAGAGCATCATCGCTGATATCGACCCCTCCCCAGGACCTGCCCAGCACCACGAGAACGGAGTCGGTGACGGACTGGCCTGAAAGGCTCGTTCCGGCTGCACGAAAGGTCACCGGCAGCCTGAGAGAGGCCGTTTCACGTAGAACGGTCAAAACCTCCTCTTCGCTCTCCACCTTTACCACCAGCTTTGGGATCAGCCGGTATAAGCTGGCATCTGTCCCGTACGCCAGCGTGTGGAGCCGATCGGTGAAGAGCCGGGTAGAAGGGACGGAGAGCTCCAGCCGGTCGTGTAGTGTTGCGTAAGCGTCAGAACGCATTGGAATGCTCCAGGGGAATTGGGGGGACAACCGGAAAATAGCAAAATATATCTCAATATGGAACGTCTGCATAAGTGGACGGTGTTTCGTATCTTTAGAGGATAATATACTTCGAGGCGCTCTTAGTGTTCAGGCAGGTTTTCATATTTCTTTTCCTTGTTGCTCCCATCACCCTGCTGGGAGGCGAGGCCGGAGGTTCCCGGGGCGTTATCACCGGGCGAGTGGTTCTTGACAACGGCCAACCGGCTGTCGGAGCGACGGTGGCCCTCAAAAACACCCAGATCGGCGTGGCAACAAGGGAAGACGGGACGTTCCGGATCACGGGCGTGCTCCCCGGACCGTACGAACTGGTGGCTCGCCTGGTGGGATACGAACAGAGTAATCCGATTGCCATTCGCGTGTCGGCAAACGAAACGGTGGAGGTGGCGGTTCGCCTTATTCAAGATGCTGTTGAAATCGACCAGATCGTTATTACCGGTACACGGCGGAGGAGCGCTGAGGATGTCCGCTCCAGCGTTACCAGTATGACGCCGGAGGAATCAAAGATCCTGCCCGGGGCCGCGGAGGACGTTATGCGATCACTGCAGGCCCTCCCCGGAGTCACGAGCGTGAACGATTTTTCCTCACAGCTTGTGGTCAGGGGATCCGGCCCGGACCAGAATCTGATCATGATTGACGGATTCGAAGTCATCAACCCGTACCGACTCTATGGCTTTGTGTCCATGTTCAATCCGGAGACCCTGAGTGACATCAGCCTCCAGACGGGAGGCTACAACGCCGAGTACGGGGACAGACTCTCCTCCGTTCTGGACGTACGCAACCGGGAGGGGAGGGGGGAAGACTGGGTCTCGGGCAAGTTGAACATGAGCCTGACGAACATGAACCTTGTTTTCGAAGGTGGTATTCCGGTCAACGGGGCGTCGTACCTCATCTCACTCCGCCGGACCTACTACGACCTGATACTCGGCCCTGTCCTGAAGTCTGCAAAGCTCGTGGAGGGGGATGTTGCGCTCCCGAATTTTCAGGATCTGCAGGCAAAGATGTCCTTCCCCGTCAATTCGACAAACAAAATACTCCTCAATGCTGTCACCTCCCGGGACGGTGTGAATCTCATCTCGGGCGTCGAGCGTGATAGACCGGACAGTGTCAACGTGTTCGACGAGAGCTACAACACGCTGCTCGGAGCTACATGGGTGTTCAACCCTGCCCGGGACCTGATAGCGCAGACCCAGCTCTCATGGTACCGCAATGACGGAACAGGGACGTTCGACGGAACATTTGTCGACCCGGCGCAGCAGACGGGCGACATTAGTCGGGGGGACACTCTCGGATTGCGATATTTCCAGTTTGGTGTGGACTACAGATACGTCTACACCAAGACATCCTTTTCCCAGAAGCTGCTCTGGGACGCGGGGGGGCATGATCTCGAGTTCGGGTACGGGATCGATTTCCTGCAGACAGACTACATACGCTTTTTCGAGATCGACGAGGCATTTCAGGATTTCCTCCAATCCCTCGGCCAGGCAGTTCCGACCAGCGCGGTCGAGACCGTCGGGTACAACAGGATGAACCTCTTTGTCCAGGACAAGATATACCTGGGTGATCGGCTCTTTATCCAGCCGGGTCTTCGTGTTGATCTCTACCCGGCGCTCAAACGCCAAATCCATTTTTCCCCCCGGCTCAATGTGTCATTCAAGATCGACGAGCTCTCGACTCTCCGCGGCGCATTTGGAGTCTATTTCCAGTCACCCGGGATGGAGAAGCAGGACTTCCGCAACAGAGTCATCTATACCGAGGACTTCCTCAAAGACGTGGTTGCGGAACGGGCCAATCACCTGATCCTGGGATACGAGAGGATGCTCACGCCCGCATGGCAGTTCAAGGCGGAGACATACTACAAGGGCTTCACCGATGTGATTGTGCCGGAGAAGCTTGAGGGTTCCCGTTGGGTGTCGGATGTAGCGGGAGACGATCCCTTTGACCCTTCGTCCTGGAGCACGCCGGTTCAGGTCAGCGCCGATTCATTTACCAACAAGCCCGTGAACGACGCGATCGGCAGTTCGTACGGATTTGAAGTCATGATTCAGAAAATTCGTTCGCTCCCCTCCGATCGATTCACCGGATGGGTGAGCTACGCCCTCTCGTACGCCGAGCGAGAACGGGATGAGATTCTGAGTCCGTTTCTGTTCGATCAGCGACACGCGATGAATATCGTGGGGAACTACCGGTTCGCACCGGCATGGGATGTCGGCGTGCGGTTCACGCTTCGCTCCGGGAGACCCCAGAGAGAAGCGTTGGGAGTGAAGCCGCGAATTGTGGAAGTCACCGAGGATGGGACAACCACTCCGGTCATTCAGGTCGACGCGAACGGGAACACAATCCTCGATATAGAATACGAAACCGACACCTATTCCGCTCAACTCAATCTCTACCACACCCTGGATCTCCGGATCACGACCTATCCCAGCTGGTGGGGTCTGGACTGGGCGATCTATCTGGATATCCAGAACGTCTACAATCGAGAAAACGAACAAGCTCTCAGATACTATGTAGGAGAAGATGGTACTGTCAAGACGAGGTTCATTTTCGGGATTCCCATTTTTCCATCGCTCGGATTCAGCGTTGTCTTCTGATCCCCGTTGTTTTTCTGCGTGACCGGTGGTACATTTGACCGTCATGGCCAGGCTCTCATCACCTCCACCAATCAAACGGTTTGCATTCCTCCTGATTCTGGTTGTCCTCCTGCCAGCCCTCTTCTATTCTGTCCATGAAATCAACTCTCTCACGACCAGTGAGGAGTTGATGGAATCCGTCTACCGCCAGCAGCTCGATGTGGTCCTGTTCTCTCTGAATCAGTACGCCTGGGATGTAGCCGCAAGCTGGAGGAGCAACATAGCGCTGCTCGCGGACGAAGCGGAACGAAGTGGAACGAGCGGCCTTCGATCGGCAATCCGGGATTTCCTCCACCGGAATCCGGGTGTGGAAACCGTGTTTTTCGCCGATACTCTCCTCCAGGAGGTAATGGTCGTTCAGAGAACGGAGGGGGCTCCCGGGGATGAGT
>JBATTW010000258.1:0-10386 GCA_049670805.1 Bacteroidota bacterium | reverse complement strand
AGGAATCTTTCCCCACCCAGAGGCCGTCATAGGTCCCCGTCCCCAGGTGTTCCAGAAAGTGGCTGTGGAGCTCCGGTTGTATCGTTCCGATTTCGTTCATCGTATCGACGGTGACGGTCATTGGCTGAGCACTCATGGCGTATCTCCGTAGGGGCAACAGCATCCCGCATCCGATGGCGGCACCGTATGAAAGGAAATCTCTCCGGGAGAGCATGGTGCACACCTGTCTATCTCTTGAATATGAGGTTGAGTCCCTCTCCCCACGCTCCGCGGATTATGACGGGAAGCGGCTGGCCGTCTTCCCGGGTGTAACCTCGTTCCTTCAGGCCGCTTAGGAACAGAACCGGGCCTCCTGTCGTCTGGCCGTTGCCGGGAATCGGTTCCAGTGAGAGCGCACCGCTCTCTCCGCCAGCGGAGAAGCTCAGATCCAGCGTAACGGGTCCAAACTCGGTAAGCACGCTGTCGAGCGCGATCCTGCCGCCGGGGCGATACCACTCGTCAGGAACACCCGCGAGGAGATCCAGGCTGCTGTCTCTCTCCATGGCGATGAATCTTCGAACGTACGCGATGTAGATGGCGCTTGCCGAGGCATTGGATCCGTCACCGGTGGTCCTCTTCCCGACATCCCGGGGCATCTGTTCCTCCACCCAGGTGCCAAGCTGCGACGCATGGTTCGCGTAGGCGTAGAGGAGGTCCTGTGCTTCCCGGTAGTTCTCCTGCCAGAGGTGTGCCGGTCCGGGAGAACCTACGAAGAACCCCCAGACTCCACCGTGCAGCCAGCCGGTATTGAGCGGGAGTCCCTCTGATTTTTCGGATTCCAGCATGGCGAGTGTTCCGATGACAAGCGAATCGTTCCGGTCGAACCACCGACCGATATAGACAGCCTGACAGATCCCCCACTGTGCCTGCTGTGGTGGTCTGGATCTGGATGTATCCGCCACCATCACGGGGAGAAAGAGATTCCCGTATGCGTCGCGCCGAACATCCCGCGCGGCAGCCTTCTGGAAGCTTGCCAGAAAGACCTCGAAGAGGGTCTCCCAGCTGGCAGCATCATCTGTTTCGCCCAGCCATCTGGCAGCCCGTGCCGCCTCACGCAACGAGATCATCGACCAGTAGACGCTCCCGTATTCCGGTTGAACGCCGGAGAGACCTCCATCCGAGAAGCCGGCGGGGAGGAGTCCCGCATTGGGCGCGTCGGGATGGGAGAGCGTCTGAATTCTCTGTTCCCGGATCCAATCAATACCCAGTTGAATCTTGGACCACTGTGTCCGCAGCCAGGCCTTGTCGTTCGTGGACCTGGCAAAGAAGCAGGCCTGGTAGACGGCCAGGGGAGTCTCCCTGTACATTGTGTAGGGCGCCATCACGCGGACCCGTCCGTTCGGCTGCTGGAAGGAAAGGACCGTTTCGATATTCAGGCGCGCCGCGGCCGTGTCCCTCAGCGTCAGCGCGGCATCCAGGTGCCGAAGGGCATCGTGCACCCAGAGCCCCCGGTAGACACTCGGACCGGGCTGGAACTGCGGCACTCCATCCACATACTCGTGTACCTGGTAGAGGTTCCTGATACTGGCCTCCAGAAGGTACTGGATGCCGGTATCCGGAACGGTGATGGTGTTTCGCGGTACGCGTGACGCATGCTGCCAGAACCAGCGAGATCGATCGATCTCCTCTTCCAGGTTCTCCACCCGTTCAAATGACTCCGCGAGGGCCTTCCCGTGTGCGACAATCACCTCCACTTTCTCTGTTCCCGTGGGGAGCTCCAGGAGCGTTTCGCCATCCTCGTATCGTACATCAACAGGTGCAGGACGCGTCTGGAGGTACGGTCGTCCGTCCCAGCTCAGTCCCCATCCGGGTTCCAGCCTCAGTTTCCGCTTGGAGAGCACCCGCACGACCGGCGTCACGCTCTTTCCATTGAATGTCGCGATCAGGCCATCAAGACGGGAATCCTCTGCCAGCGTCTCCATCTCCGGGCCGCAATCATAATAGAGCTCCGCCTCTCCGGAGAGCTCCCCGCGGGCGACCCCTTCGACAGTGAGAGGGGCATCCTCTTCGAAGACCCAGAAGACGTTCAGATAAACATTCGGATCCGGGCTGGTCTGGGAGGCGTGCACTTCGATCTCCAGCAATCCGTCTCCATCAATATCTCCGGCCTTAAAGAGGTAGACGAGCGGCCGGTTCTTTCCCACTCCCGACCGTGGATCCACCGTCTGAACCGCTGCTCCCTCTACGTGGAGGTCCATAATTCTCATCCCCGCCCGCGGTTTGTAGGGCTCGCACAGCCCCAGCGCCACATGTTTCCGGGAGCCGCGCTTCACCGATATCCGGTACCTGACCGCTCTGTTTACGCCCCACGCCACGTTCCGGAAAGCGGAATCGTAACCTGCCGGGGGAGAGGCCCATCCGACGGTTCCCGTGAGGCCTCCAAGGCGGATCACCCTTCCATGCCGGACCTGGTGTGCCTGGCGGCGGTCCGGTACGATCGCAAAGGCTCTCTGCACCATGGTGCCGGTGCCGGTCCGGTACTCGGTTGTGGCGACGGGAATCCTGGGATCCTCGTAGTACTGGCGGAGCACAGTGACGGAGTCATCCTTTGGGCCAACGCTGATCCTGGTCAGCGGGCGGGCATAGGGTCCCGGTCCGAAATCATACCCCAGGCTTCCCTGGTCCGTCACGACACTCTTCTGCCAGTCATCCGGGAAGCAGATGGCGGCAAACCCGCCAAAAGGTGCGTACCGGAAATCCACGTATCGTTCCTGTGAGAGCGCGCTCCCCCGCGGCAGGAGGGAGAGGAGTGTGAGGAGGAAAACGAGACGGACTACAGCCGGGCATGTTTGCATGCATGAAACCTTTGGTAATGAGTCTGAAGGAACTGAACGGGAAGCTTACTCGTAGAGATCCTCTGCATCGGCAGAGGCGACCTCGACCAAAAAATCTGCTATCTTCGCGGTGACCGCCTGGAAGTATTTCTCTCCTTTTTCGGCGCTGGCCGCGCGCGGATCCCCGGTCCCGGTATCGGTGGTAACCTTCAACCACTCCCGGGGTGTCCAGGCCCATCCCTCCTGAAAGGCTCGAATCTTCATCCGCCGCTGCCCACCGCTCCCCGCCTCGGAGAGGGGGAGCACCAGTTCCGGGGCCAGATACATCATCAAGCTCGTCTCCATCTCCCCGGCATGGTCTCCGGGTTCTTTGAAGAAGAGCTTTGCGTCCACGCAGGTGTACCAGTTTGCCGTACAGATAAAAAGGGTGTGGCGGAGCTTCAGCTCTCGAATCATCTGTTTGAAGTCGTTCCCTCCATGTCCGTTGAGCAGGAGGAGTTTTCCGATCCCGTGCCGCTCGAGCGAGGTTGCCACGTCATCCAGCACCGAGACCTTCGTCCCGGGGTTCATGTTGATTGTCAGCGGGATATCCATCTGGCCGGTGTTGACGCCGAAGGGAACCGTCGGAAGGATGACCACCCGCGCCCCTTTTTCCGAGGCCAGACGGCCCGCTTCCGAGGCTATCCGGTCGGTCTCGATGATATCCGTCCCGTACGGGAGATGGTAGTTGTGAGCCTCCGTCGCGGCCCAGGGAAGAACCGCCAGGTCGTACGTGGCGTCACGTACATGCTTGTACGGAGAGGAAGCCAGGATATGTTTCCGCTGCTCAGCCATGTTTCTTTCCCAGCTCGTGGAAGAGTGACGAACAGAGAAGGAGCGCACGCGGGACATGAAAACACCCTTTCCATTTTCCTCCCTTCAGAGGGAGAAGAACCTCCCCGCGCCGGTTCAGATAACCGAACCACTCGCCATATTCGGGGTCAGGAAAACGGCTCCAGGTGTATTCGTGCACCCTCTCGTACCACTTCCAGCACTCGCTCTTTCCCGTCAGGAGATACCCCATCGCAAGCGCAACGAGTGTCTCCAGATGGACCCACCAGAGTTTCTGGTCCCATTCGAGTTGCACGGGTGGTCTTCCCTCGGCGTCCAGGAAAGCATAGATCCCTCCATGCTGACGGTCCCACCCGAACTCGAGTATCGAGAGGATTGTCTCCACCGCCGTCTCCTTCAGTTCCGTGTCTCCGCTCCTGCGTGCGGCATCCATCAGGAACCACATTCCCTCCAGACCGTGCCCCGGGTTGATCAGCCGGCCTTCAAAGCAGTCGACGCGGGAACCGTCAGGTGCCACAAACTCGTGTATCAGGCCTTTTGACCGATCCAGAAAGTGGGACGTTATCTCACGGATGTTCTCGTCCACGGTATTCCGGAACAGGGCGGGTTCCAGCATCCACTCCAGCTCGAATGAGAGATTCAGCAGAATCATCGGGAGGGCGAAGCCCTTGAGCGGTCGCGTCCAGGAGATCGCCTTGCTGAATCTCCCCTTGGGGTTCTCCCTGCGCCTCAGGATGTTCCTGAATGTTCGTTCCGCGATATCTCTGGCTCCGGACTCCTTTGTAGCCAGGGCGTACTGGCTGAACGCCATTGCGGCAAAGCAGTCGGAGAAGATGTTTGTGGCCTGGACGAGCGGATCGCCTTCCCGGGTGAGGGCGAAGTACCAGTTCCCATCGCTATCCGTCCCGTGTGTACGGAGGAAATCGATGCCGTGGCGGGAAAACTCCAGCCAGCGCTCGCTCTTCTCTACTCTATTGTAAAGAGCGGCAAACATCCAGGCCTGGCGTGCCTGGAGCCAGACGAATTTGTCGGTGTCGTAAACCGTACCGTCGCGGCCCAGACAGCTGAAATACCCCCCCGATTCTTCGTCGGGGGAGTGACGCTCCCAGAACGGGATGACGTCACTGAGCAGGGCCGTTCGATACTGTTCTTCGAGTTGTCTGAAGCGGCGGTTCACTTCTTGTTGGAGATGACTTTTAATTCGGGGATATCCACCCAGGATTTCTTTTCCCAGGATTCGATTCCTTTCTCGGCGAGCTGGACACCCTTTGCCCCCTCGAGGAGACCCCACCGGAACGGCTCGTCTTTGACCACGTGTCTGAGGTAGAGTTCCCACTGTACCTTGAACGCGTTGTCATACTCCTGCTGGTCGGGGACGGGGAGCCACTGGTCGAAGAAGTCCAGAGGGCTGTCCACATCGGGGTTCCAGACCGGCCGGGGTGTGGAGTTGTAGGGCTGCATCCAGCATTTGCGCAAACCGGCGACCGCGGATCCTCTGGACCCGTCCACCTGGATCGTCAGGAGATCGTCCCGCCGAACCCGCACCACCCAGGAGGAATTGAATTGAGCGATGATGTCGTTCTCCAGGGCAAACGTTCCGTACGCGGCATCGTCGGCTGTGCAGGTGTAGGGCTTTCCCTCCTCATCCCAGCGTGTGGGCACATGTGTGGCACCCAGAGAGGAAACAGACTTCACGTTCCCGAAGATGTTGTCCAGGACATACCTCCAGTGACAGAACATGTCAAAGATGATCCCGCCGCCGTCCTCCTTCCGGTAGTTCCAGGAGGGACGTTGAGCAGGGACCGGGCTTCCTTCGAACACCCAGTACCCGAACTCACCCCGGAGTGAATAGATCGTCCCGAAGAACCCGGAGTCGATCAGCATCTTGAGTTTGATC
Organism: Bacteroidota bacterium; assembly: GCA_049670805.1. Taxonomy (GTDB): domain Bacteria; phylum Bacteroidota; class Ignavibacteria; order UBA10030; family UBA6906; genus JBATTW01. The sequence continues at coordinate 4,845 of JBATTW010000258.1, read as the reverse complement.
ATGCCGGGGAGCCAGAGCTTGTCCTGTACCACACCGTGTTTGACCCCCTTCTCCTCGGCAAGCATATAGAGTTCGTAGGCCTGGTCGGTTGTGAGGGCGGTCGGTTTCTCGCAGTAGATATGTTTTCCGGCCTTGATGGCTTTCATGACGCTCTCTACGCGGAGGTTGGTGACCTGCGAATCGAAATAGACCGTGTTGCGTGTCTCGCCGAGTGCCCTGTCCAGATCGTTTGTCCATCGTCCGATCCCCGTGCGCGCGGCGAGAGCTTCCAGCTTTGCGGCATTCCTCCCGACGAGAATCGGATCGGGCATGATGCGCTCCCGGTCTCCCACGCGCACACCACCCTCTTTCATGATTGCCAGGATGGATCGGATGAGATGCTGGTTCATCCCCATCCTTCCGGTCACCCCGTTCATGATGATGCCGACAGTGTGTGTTGTTACGTTCTCCATACCAGATGTTCTCCGTCTATGCAGGTTTTTCGGTGCACTGGGGATGGGCACCCGGGGGAAGGGGAGGAACATCAATCCCGGCACGCGGCAGCGTACCGCTCAACTCCTGTTTCCAGTGTGCGACATCTCCCGCAGGACCGTAGCAGTAGACCATATGCATCGGTTCGGTCCCCGTGTTGGTCAGCTGATGGTAGATGCCGGAAGGGATGTAGACCGCCTGCCCTCCGACGACGCTCTCTCTCTCCTCCCCGAGGCACATCTCCCCCTCGCCGTCCAGGATAAAGTAGATCTCCTCCTGGTCCTGGTTATGCCACGGAACCTGTCCACCGCCCGGCTCCAGCGTTACATAACCCATCGCGAAGCTTTCTGCCTGGATGGGTGAGACTCCTCCGACCAGGTTCTGCGTCTTTCGGCGCGCGGGGTAGGTTCGACCCGCAATCGACTTCAGATCTGCGACAATCATACCTGTCCTTCCTCCAGTATCGTCGGAATATAGGGAAAAGAAATTGATTTTGCTCAGGTGCCGGCGTTCTTCTCCAGGAGGTGGCGGAGGTGTTCAACCAGCCCTTCCTGAAGACGCGTAGATGGTAGGGGGACCCCGGTCGTCTGGAGCTTCTGGAGATCGTAGATGCGGTGACAGAGGAGCGGTGATTGCTCCGGGTGTTCCCGAAGATAATCGGCCGTGGAGGTCTCCTCTATAATGAGCTCCCTCTCCAGTGACTCGGCGAGTATCCGGTAGTACTCCCGCGATTCCACGATATCTGGTCCGGCTACGTTCAGTACCTGACCGTATGTCTGGGGGTTCCCCGCCAGGCCCAGGCAGAGCTCTGCGAGGTCTCGCGCATGGACGGGTTGCTGGAGAAAATGTCCCCCACCCACGAGCCGGAGAGGCGAGTTGCCGGCGATCTTCTCCAGGAGCTCCGGGTCTCTGCTCTGGTGCGGGAGGCATCCCAGGAGAGAGCCCGGTCCGTATATGTGTGTCGGCCGCAGGACTGTCCATTGTAGAGGGGATGGTCTGGATTCTATTAGAATCTCCTCGCAGATCCTCTTCTTGCCTCCGTACCCGCTCGTCTGGTACTCGGTCCCCTCCTCTCGAACAGGGAGGTGCCGGCGCACGTGGGAGTAGACGAAATCGGTCGAAATAAAGACCAGGTGGTCTGCACGGCCTCCAAAGAGCTGGAGATCCTGGCGGGCGTCTTCCGGCTCATACCCGATGCAGTCCACGACCAGATCCCAGTGGACTCCTGCTTCTCCCAGTACCTGTTCCATCACGGGGTTATCCCGACGGTCGGCAAGGATCCCGAGGGCCCTGCGTGGAAGTTGGCTCCCTCCCCGGGTGACGCACCAGACCCGATGACCGTCTGCGAGTGCGCGGCGTGCCAGCGTTCCGCTCACGAAGCCTGTTCCTCCCAGAATCAGGATCTTCATGAGGGGCCGCCGGCCAGGTTTGGGCTGTCCAGATGCTGCCGGAGGAGTTGCTGCATATCCCGGGTAACCCTCCAGAGATCTGCAACCGGCTGCTGCGTATAGGGGAGGAGGGGCATATAGGGGGGCGGGCCGAATTCGGGGCAGACCGCAAGCACTTCGGTTTCCCGTCTCCGATGATGATGCACGATCCGCTCCCACCACTCCATGTGGATCTCCAGCTCGTTCTTCCACTCCGGCGCCATCGGATCACTCACCTGTGGTCCTTCGATATGGCCGACACGGGCATGGATGTAGTCCGCGTGCTCTATTGCCTGCGCCACAGCCTCCGGCTGGTCCTGGAGGAGTGACTCGTGGACGCAGCACCAGTGGGAAAAGTCTGCGGTAAGTCTCATCTCCGGAACGGCCTGGATCAGCCGGCTGGTAGAAACCGTCGAGAAGGTCGCCCGTCCCCTATGTGTCTCATGCGAAAAGGGGATCCCCGCCTCGGCGCTCAGCTCCAGGCTCCGCCGGATGATCTTCACGTTCTCCTCCAGAGAAAAATAGTCCTTGCCAGTGTGACAGTTGATCCGCACCGGCCTGTAGGTTGCCGCCCTGGCGAACCGAATCTCGAGTGAACGGAGGTGCTCTGTCACTGTGAGGCCGTCGGAGGCGATCATTCCGATAAGCCGAATGTCGAACTCTTCCAGGAGATCCACGGACTCCTCGGGTCCCTCTTTCAAGTCCGGCAGAAATATCTCGCACCCGTCGAAACCGGCTCTCTTTATCTTCTGGAGAAAATCCCGGAGAGAGAGCTCCGGCATGTCCCATTTGCTTCGGATGATCTCAATTCTCATCTACATCTCCTTCAAAAACGTATGTCATGGACCACTCCAGCTCCTCCCCGGGCTGAACTCTCGCGGAGATGAACGGCTCAACCGAGAAGGTCCTGTCGTTGGCCCATATCGCAACCTTCAAGAGAGGGAAGTCCCCGAGGAGCTCTACCCTGTTCAGAAGAGGGTGGTTCTGGATCGCCCGGAAGAGCTGACCCTTGACTCCTTCTACTTCCAGGAAGTACCCTTCCGGCCACTGATAGTCAGACCGCATCGAGAGCCATCCTTCCGCGTCGACAACGTAAGCGGGATTGGACGGGAGACTGACCCTCCCTTCGAACTTCAGGCAGCGTCCGTCGGGCGGGACAGGGAAGAAGGGGTGAGCGAACCAGCGGACCGGGAGCTGTGCCGGGCCTCCGTTCCTGATCTGCGTCGAGAGTCGAATGGTTCTCTCCTTCAGCTCCACCCTCCGCTTCAGATCCAGGGACCATTTTCCCTCTTCCTGATGGGTTTCCATTGTGAGGGAGTCGGATTCTTGATCCATGCTCCATTCGCACTCCTTCTGGACTCTGCAGCTGAAGTGCGAATCGGAATTCTTGAGTCCGGGGTCGTTTTCCACCAGACCAACGCCGATGATCAGCTTTCTCCCGGGAACCTCCTCCGGATCGGTGTAGAGTGTATGCTGAAAGACATCGGGGAGTCCCTGCCCGTTGATCACCGAAGGGGTTGGTGAGGGGTACTCGGGGCCCGAAAAGAGCGGCCCGGCTCTCCTCTCTTCTATCTGATGGATATAGCATCCGGTGCAGAAACGTGGTCCCAGCCGATCGCGGTCGTGGAGGGGGTGGAGGATCTGAGCCGTGAGGTATTGGTTTGAAATCTGGATCATTCTCGTGCGCAGGGAGTTGCGGTTTATCGTTTCTTCTGAGGTAGACCGGGGTTGGCGAAACGGGTTTTCGGTCTGCCAACGCAACAGTATATGTAGGGAAAGCCTTGAAAATGTCAAGCAAAAGGAGATGAATGAGAAAGGGCTTGACATATTGACTTTTTTTTGCGATTCTATTGACAATCGAAAGAGAAAGCACTATACTCCAAAAGTAAAATGCTATTTCTTGGGTGGAACGGCCACTTCTGTGTTCCATCAGGTTCGTCAGCTCCTCTGCTCTTACCTTTAATCTTTTGCTTTCCTACTGGCAATACCTAAGAAGCGTCTGACGGACAGAAGCGCGCATACTTGGTTGAAAGGGTATACAATACCTGACTTGATTGTGTGCAACTTCCAAAACCACATCACAATACATCCACAATCACCTACCTACCCGAAAGGAGGGTTCAGCCGCCCGGTCTTATCCTTTTCTGCTGTCCTGTGCCGGAGACACGGTTCCGAGGCACAGTGGGGGGATGAAGCAACAGTGCTGCACTCTTTTTCTTCTCTTCAGTTCCACAATTCAACCAACGGTACCACGGTACTAAGGAGGAACACATGAGGCAACGATGGTACAAGTTGCTGGTATTTTCCCTGCTGACGTGCATGCTCGTAGCGAGCTTTGCTTACGCAGGGAACGGGAAGATCACAGGTGTCATAACCGACGCTGATGGTCAACCCGCTGTAGGCGCCAACGTTGTACTTGAAGGAACGACGCTTGGTGCTGCCGCCGATGCCGACGGCAATTACTTCATATTGAACGTGCCACCCGGCACATACAGGGTGCGGGCATCCGCGGTCGGCTTTGCCACAAAGGTGACAACCAACGTTCGGATCGGGTCAGATCAGCTCATCACTCTGAATGTTACAATGCAGAGCGAAGCTGTCGGCCTTGCCGAGGTTGTTGTGGAGGCTGATCGGCCTGCGGTGGACATAAGCCAGACCACCACACGCACGCGTATGGACGGCGATGAGTTCCAGAATCTTCCCATCCGGGATGTGGAGGACCTGATTGCGACTTCCGCCAGCACGTACAAGGGTTATATTCGTGGTGGCAAAGTATTCGAAACCAAGGTGCTGGTAGATGGCATCGACATGACAGACCAGTACGCCTCCTGGTACAACCAGGTTGCGGGAACTGGCGGCGTTTTCATGGTCTACAACGGGGTGGCGAATCAGCAAGCCGAAGGATCGAAATCCGGGCTCGTATCGCTCAGCACATCCAGTGTCGAGG
>JBATTW010000257.1:0-3632 GCA_049670805.1 Bacteroidota bacterium | reverse complement strand
GCTCATCCCGCATCCGGGTGTCGTGAGAGTCATTTTTACGCCGACCCAATTCTCGATGATCTTCACATCATAGATCAGCCCCAGTTCCACGACGTTGACCGGGATTTCCGGATCGTAGCACTCCTTCAATGATTCAATGACCAGTTCTTCCGTAATGGGTGTGGTCTGGCTCTGTTCCTCCATGCCAACCTGTCCTTTCTCTTGAGAAATCAATTCAAGATACCTTTTTGGGAAGGGACTATCAAGCTACCGCTGAAGGTGTTTCCCAGGTGGTCCGACCGTCGATGACGGCTCGGGGCACGCGCACGCGCTGCTGCATTGCACCCGGGAGTCACGCTTACGACGGGTCCAGCCCCGCACAAACAGAAAGGCCGCTATCGCCACGATGCAGAGGGAAACCACCTGTTGCCAGTCCATACCTATCCCCCCCATCCGAGAGACGTTCCCAGCGTGTAGACAGTCAGCGTGACCGAATAAGTTAGCGCGGTCATGTAAGCTACCTGGATCGCCGGCCATTTCCAGCCGTTTGTTTCCCGTCGCATAACAGCCACGGTGGAGAGGCACTGCATGGCCAGAACGTAGTAGATCATGAGGCAGATTGCCGTGAGTGTGGTAAATGTCGGAACACCTGAGGTTGGATCTCTGTCATTTTTCATATGTTGCTGGAGCGAGAGGGTTTCATCGTCCTGATCGGATTTTTGGATGTTGTAGATTGTTCCCATCGTGCTCACAAATACCTCCCGTTGAAGGAGCGATCCGATGAGTCCGATGCCGATCTTCCAGTTGAAGCCGAGAGGTTTGATAAGAGGCTCGACGAGATGGCCGGCCTTCCCGGCGAGACTTTGCTGGAGCTGCTCAGAGGGTGTGGCGTTCTCCAGTCGCGGATAACTTGCAAGGAACCAGAGGATGATAGAAGCGCCGAGAATGATCGTCCCGGCGTTCCGGAGGAACAGAACAGCTCGTTCCCACATCTGGAGCACTATGTGCCGTAACGATGGGATCCTGTACGGGGGTAATTCGATGAGGAGTTCAGGGGGAGCGCTCTTCAGGATCGTCTTTTTGAGAAACCAGGCGGCCGCCAAGGCCATCACCAACCCAAGCGAGTAGAGGCCCATCAGTGTTAGTGCCGGGAGCGAGATGAGGCCAAATACACTGGTGGCAGGGATGAAAGCGCCGATGAGCAGTGTGTAGACGGGGAGGCGCGCACTACAGCTGAGCAGTGGTGCGACGAGAATGGTGACGAGCCGGTCCTTCTCACTGTCGATTGTGCGGGCGGCCATGATACCCGGTACCGCACATGCAAAGGAGCTCAGGAGCGGAATAAAAGACTTGCCGTGCAAACCGACGCGCCCCATCAGACGGTCCATAACATAGGCTGCTCTGGCCATGTACCCGGAGTCCTCCAGGATCCCGAGGAAGAAGAAGAGGAGCATGATCTGGGGCAAGAAGGTGACAACTGCCGCGACCCCCGCAAGGGCTCCATTTACGAGAAGATCCCGCAGGTCGCCCGGTGGGAGAGCAGCTGTCACCTGCTTTCCAAGCCAGTCAAAGCCCGCAGAAATCGCCTCCATGGGAACCGCGGCCCACGAGAAAATAGAGTGGAAAATGAGGCCCATAATCCCGAGAAAGATGACCACGCCCCAGATTCTATGTGTGAAGAACCAGTCAAGCCGATCGCTTTTCGTCATCCCCGGGTGAGCCACCCGCTCTGTGGAGCGGAACGAAAGCTGCCGGACCCATTTGTATCGAGCGGTCACCACCGAGGATTGACAATCTATTTCGAGGAAATCAAGCTTCTTGTGGGTGCTGCGGATGTGGGCAACCAGTGCAGGATCGTAGCGGTCGGAACGCTCCAGCAATGTGTCGGGAGAAGTAAATAGCTCCAGGGCCTCGTGAAATGCCTCCGCCTCGCTCAGATGATGTTTCGTCTGAAGGATGGTGGAAAGCTCACCGCATTCCCTGGCCATGGGCTCCGGCATCATCCATTGCCGGGATTTCCCCCTTGCGGGGACACCGCACGAGAGAACGTCTTTGAGTTCGGAGACCCCTTCCCCCTTGTTCGCGACCATTGGAACAACCGGGACGCCCAGTTCGCGTTCGAGCGATCTTACGTCCACGGTTGTCCCCCGTCGTCCGGCAACGTCGATCATGTTGAGGGCGACAACGACGGGGATCTCTCGATCGATGATCTGGCTGACGAGGTAGAGGTTTCTCTCCAGACTGTTGGCATCCACGACACAGATGACGATGTCAGGCCGGGCACCGTAGGCTTCGTTGCCCAGCATGGCTTCGACCGCTATGCGCTCGTCTATGGAGGTGGGGGAGAGGCTGTATGTTCCGGGGAGATCCACCAGGGTTGCAGACGACGTGTCGTCGAATTGCAGACGTCCTTCCCTCCGCTCCACGGTGACACCGGGGTAGTTGCTCACCCGCTGGCGAAGGCCAGTCAGGGCATTGAACACCGTGCTCTTCCCGGAGTTCGGGTTACCGGTTAGGGCGACGAGTCGAGGTCGGACTGTTGGAGCGGCGGGATCCCTCATTGTATGTCTGGTCTTCTCTTCGTTCTATCCCCGCAACGGTGCCCGCTCTCCCTACTCAGCCGGAGAGACTATGATTCCGTCCGCCAGCTTTCCATCGATGCCAATTCGCGTGTTCAGTATTTCGCAGATGAGATTGCCGTGCGTCTTCGTTATGCATCTGACGATAATACCTTCGAAAAAGCCCATCTCCCTGAGGCGAGCGGACATCTCCGGTCTGGACCGGAGATGCCGGATGCGCACGCTGCTTCCGGCGGGGGTGTCAGATAGGCGTATGGTGGTTTGGCTCGACATGGTCACAGGCACCTACTTTTTGCATCGTGAACAGATTCCAAATATCTGGAGCGTGTAGCTCTGTGGCTGAAAGCTCTTCTCCTGGCAGACATCGTCCTGAATTCGTTCCAGCTTCTCGTTCACGAACTCGATGATGTCACCGCAGTTCAAGCAGATGAGATGGTGGTGGTGCGGGCGGCCAAAGGCTTTCTCATACCGGGACGTTTTTTCGGCAAAACGGTACTTGGATACGAGCCCGCACTCCAGGAGGAGATCGAGTGTGTTGTAAACGGTGGCCTTTGAGACCTTTACACCGTTGGTTACGAGGCGGTAGTAAAGAGTCTCGGCGTCGAAATGACCCTGTGTGAGGAGGACCGCGTCCAGAATGGCATATCTTTCTGGTGTTGCCCGGAGCCTGCCTCGGTGCTTGAGAAAGTCGCTTAGAATCTTGTGCGCAGCTTCTGTGTCCATCGGATCATCTTATTTAGAATTAGACTAAATAAAAATAATCACCAAAAGTGGCATTGTCAACCTTTTTTAACTGCTTTTTTTTATTATGAGCGGACGTGGGGCTCGCTGTATTGAAATGTCGAAAAACGAAGAATTTGCTTGCGTTTTTTGTGCGTTTCGCTTTATATTCTGCTGCTTCGTGTTAGGCCGGTTATTTTAATGTGAGATTGAATGAAGTCGCGTAAGCACAAATTCCTGGCAGGAAAGCCGATTATCCCGACGCCCATCCCTCGGAATACTCCAGTAGTGAAGCTGGTGGATTCGTTTTTTCATGCCTACAATGCGGGTAGATTGCGGGAGGCCTGCCAGCTG
>JBATTW010000256.1:0-7390 GCA_049670805.1 Bacteroidota bacterium | reverse complement strand
ATCACGGGGTCAAGGCTTCCGATGATGGCAACGATATCCGAAATCATACCACCCTTCAGCATCAGCGGGAGTGCAGAGAGGTTGGACATGGAGGGAGAACGGATCTTGAGTCGCCATGGATGGCCTGTGCCGTCGCTGACGATGGTAAAACCAAGCTCTCCTTTTGACGACTCGACACCCTGGTACACTTCTCCTATCGGGGGATCAATCCCCAGGTTGATGAGCATGAAGTCGTGTATGAGCTCCTCCATCTTCGTGTACGTGCTCTCTTTGTCGGGAAGCACACGCTTCGCCTCTGGAGCGTTGTAGGGTCCTTCGGGCATCTTCCCGAGCGCCTGCCGAAGGATTTTCGCGCTCTCCCGGATCTCCCCAACACGTACGTAGAAACGGGCGAGCGCATCGCTCTCTGTCGCCGTCACGATGTCGAAATCCATCTCACCGTAGACCAGGTAGGGGTTGTCACGACGGAGATCATGCGGCACCCCCGCCGCGCGAAGAAGCGGACCTGTCACTCCCCAGGCGATCGCGTCTTCTTTCGAAAGATGCCCCACGTTCTCGCAGCGGTCAACGAATATCCGGTTCGTGCTGAGAAGCTTTTCCACTTCCTCAACGTCGGCGTCGAGCTCGTCCAGAAAGTCTGTCAGCATCCCGGTGCACTGCGATGACCAGTCCTGCTGCAGACCCCCAATGCGTGTATAGCTCGTGGTAAACCGCGCACCGCACAACACATCGTAGATGTCCAGCAGCTTCTCCCTCTCACGGAACGTCCAGAGCAGAACCGTCAATGCGCCCACGTCCATCGCCATGCTTCCCACTGACACGAGGTGAGATGCGACGCGCGCCATCTCGCAACAGAGAAGACGGATGTACTGGGCGCGGGGCGGAACATCGATGCCTGCCAGCTTCTCGACGGCAAGGACATAGGCAACATTATTCGAGAGCGGAGAGAGATAGTCGAGACGATCGGTATGGGGAATGAAAGAGTGATAGGTATCGTTCTCAGCGATCTTTTCGTACCCGCGGTGAAGATACCCGAGCTCAGGGACCGCCGCCATGACGGTTTCGCCGTCCAGCTTGATCAGGAGTCGCAGAACGCCGTGCGTGGCCGGATGCTGCGGACCCATGTTCAGGATCATTTCGTTATCTAGGGGATCCCCTATCGTGACCGTCGTATCCTGATCCTCGAGCGCGGCGAGGATTTTACTCTTTCGGGACTGAAGAACCGGCTTGGAAGGCATGGTCGTCATCGTCGCGGGAGTGGGAGAGAGTCAGGGAGGCCCATAAGCGGAAAATCTTTTCGCAGAGGATGATGCTCAAAGTCCTCGGGCATGTAGAGACGTCTGAGATCGGGGTGGTCCGAGAACTTGATACCGAACATGTCGTACGTTTCGCGTTCGTGCCAGTCCGCACCCGCCCACACACCCGTCACGGTCGGGACGACCGGGTCCTCTTCCTCCACCCTCACCTTCAAACGAAGATAGGTCTTATTCTCCAGGGAGTAGAGAGTGTAGACGACTTCATAACGAGCATCGGGCCGCAGCATGTCAACACCACACAGATCCTTGAGCAGGTCAAACGCAAGCCCGGGCTCGTCCTTCAGAAACGAAGCGATGCGGACGATGTCCTCTTTCCGGATGACCAGCGTGAGATCACCGCGGAACTCCTCTGCCCCCACGATGCTCTCAGGCGCGAAACCCCGGAGCTTTTCCAGTATCCTGTCGTTCATGTCGCGGCTCCAGCTCGTGCGGCGGAAGGGGGTTCCGGGATGTGGATCGGCTCCGGCCGGAGGAGGTTTCCGATTGTTCGCTCCTGCTTGATCCTTTCCTGGAGTGTGATGAGACCGTGCAGCAGTGCTTCAGGGCGCGGCGGACAGCCGGCCACATACACATCCACGGGAATGAATTGGTCGATCCCCTGGACAACGGAGTAGGAACGGAACATCCCGCCCGACGATGCGCACGCACCCATCGAGATGACCCACTTTGGATCGGGCATTTGATCGTAGATCTTTCTCACGACCCATGCCATCTTGTAGGTGACCGTGCCTGCAACGATGATGACATCACACTGGCGCGGGGTAAAACGCATAACCTCCGAACCGAATCGTGAGATGTCGAATCGTGGGGAAGCCGTCGCCATCATCTCGATGGCACAGCACGAAATCCCCATGGGCATCGGCCAGAGAGAGTTCTTTCGCGCCCAGTTGATCACGTCATCAAGACGCGCCGTGAGAAAACCGTCCCGCTGCAGATTCTCTAGTCCCACCGCAATGCTCCCTTCCTCAAAATGTAGAGGTAACCAACAAGCAGGATCCCTATGAAAACCATCATCTCGATGTATCCAAAGAAACCCAGGTCCCTGAACCGAACCGCCCAGGGGTACATGAACACGATCTCTATATCGAATACGATGAAGAGCATGGCCACCAGGTAAAACTTCACCGAGAACCGCTCGCGGGCAGACCTTACCGGCTCCATCCCGCTCTCGTAGGTCGAGAGCTTCTCATCCGAGGGCCGCCGGGGACCAATCCATCTGTTGATGTTCGCAAAAACAACTCCCGCCACGATCCCGATCAACACGATGATGGCTATGGGGATGTATTGATCCATTCTTCTACCTTTTGAACACCGTTTGCCTACGAAGAGTTTGGGGATGCGGTCAGATAATAGCCAAAAAAGGGCGCATTTTCAAGAGGAACTGACCGACTTCTCCTAGTCAACCGATTGGTACATCCCATCGATCAGACGGGAATATCGCTCCTCCACCGATTTCCGTTTCACCTTCTGAGTGGGTGTCAGCTCCCCGTTTTCGATGGTAAACGGACTCTCCAGGAGGGTGAATCTGCGCACACGTTCGTAGTTTGCCAGGTCCTTTTGCACCTGGGAGATTTCGGTCTCGATCAACTCATTGATCGTGGGGTCTTTCGCGAGATCCGCATTACCCGCATACGGAATGTTCCGGGCATCCGCAAACTCCTGCAGAGTGTCGTAGTCTGGAACAATCAGAGCCGTCAGAAACATCCGACGGTCGCCAATCAACATGAACTGCTCGATGTACTTGCTCGAGAGGAAGAGGTTCTCGATGGGCTGTGGGGCTATATTCTTCCCCCCGGAGCTGACAAAGAGGTGCTTCTTCCGGTCCGTGATATAGATGAATCCCTCCGCATCGATGACCCCAATATCTCCCGTATGCAGCCACCCATCCTTGTCAAGGACCTCCTTCGTCGCTTGTTTGTCGTTCCAGTACCCCTTCATGACGTTCGGTCCCTTTGTCAGGATCTCCCCGTCATGCTCGATTCTGACCTCCACACCGGGAATCACCATCCCGACGCTTCCAAACTTGTAATTATCCACTCTGTTTGCGGATATCACCGGTGATGTCTCTGTCAACCCGTACCCCTCGATGATCTTCAGCCCGACGGACTCGAAGAACTCACCGAATTCCCGGCCCAGCGCAGCGCCCCCGGAGACAAAGAATTTGATCCGACCCCCCGTTCTCGCACGCAGCTTGCTGAAAACGAGCCTGTCGGCCAGCCCGTGTCTCATGCGCAACGCCGGGGAGACGCTCCCCCGCTTCGATGCATGTGCATATTCCCTCCCCACATTGACCGCCCAGTAGAAGATCTTCCTGCGGAGCGGCGGGCTGCTGTCCACCTGTTTCAGCACCCGGCTGTGAATACGCTCGAAGAGACGCGGAACCGTCGTGACGATGGTGGGTTTCACCTCCAGCATGTCGTCCCGTACGGTCTCCACGCTCTCGGCATACGCTATTGTCGCTCCACACGCCAGCGCGGTATAGTATCCTGCCATCCGCTCGAACGAATGACTGAGGGGGAGAAACGAGAGCATGACATCGTCGGGCCCGATCTTGATGACCTCGGCGGAACTCACTATGTTGCTGCAGAGGTTTTCGTGCGTGAGCATGACCCCCTTGGGGTTCCCCGTGGTCCCCGATGTGTAGATGAGCGTAAGAAGGTCCTCCGGCTTAACCATTTTCCGCGAGGCGTTCAGATAATCGGGGTTTTCGGCCATAAACGCCCGCCCGTTCTCATAGACAGCCGAGAAGGGAACCACGCGGGCATCAGGGGTGAGGCCCTTCTCGGTCATAATGATGACCTTTTCGAGCGACTTGACGTTCTCGAATATCCGCATCACCTTGTTCAGCTGAAACTGGTTTGATACGATTACATATCTCACGACCGCATCGTTGAAAACGAACTCGTTTTGTTTCGCCGTCATGGTCGTGTAGAGGGGAACGTCAACCCCGCCGAGGGCCACAATCGCCTGGTCACTGATGACCCATTCCGGTCGGTTCTCGGACACTATGGCTACCCGGTCCCCGCGTTTGAGACCCATCGCAGCCAGACCGTGCGCGAACAGCTCTACCTTTTCGCGCAATTCTGCGTACGATATCCCGGTGTATCCGGATTCTGTCTTGTATTGAAGAACAGGCCGTTCCTCCTGGCCAAACTTTTCTGTTGTCCTCAAGAACATCTGGGGGATTGTCGAGAATTCTGTCGCGACTGACATGGTGGGCCTCTGGTTGCTTGATGAGAAGCGGGGAGTGGTAGACCAAAATACACTGGAAAACCAATAAAATCAACACGGTTGCGTTGTTGCTGTAAGCATGATGCTCTGTGACCTGCAAAAAACCTGCGGGACATCTCTTCTTGACGTTTGTAACCCCTTGAAAAATCAGGAGCAAGCGTATTCACCAAAAAAACTACTTGACTTCCGTCAAGACAGCTTGTATATTTTCCGCCGGCTTGTTTCCCTTTTTTTTTCTTAGAAGTTCTCTGAGCGTCGCGTTCGTTGGCGCAGGGCGCTTGATTCTCATCCGAGAGCCCATTTCCATTTGTGTGGAGGCGGGCTCTCGTATTTTCTCAACCACGAATTCTCTGAAGATATTCACCAGTCCTGAAGGTACCATCACATGCCCGAAAAAGAACCGACCCAGCCGACTTCCCTCGTAACGAAGAACGGCTCCGCAGGCCCGAATAACGGAGGAACTCCCATGAACGAGAGTGTCATGGACCTCGCCCTCGATTGTCGCGACTACTACGGCGACAACGATCTGGCCGCGGATGTGCTCCGGTCCAAGTATCTCGCACCCAACGAGAAAGGACCGATGCATCTCTGGGATCGGATCGCGAAAGCCATTGCCTCCGTTGAGCGCGACAAGGAGCGCTGGTACAACCAGTTCCTTGGCTTGCTCTTCGACTTCAAGTTTGTTCCGGGTGGCCGCGTGATGCACGGCGCCGGCAGAGAAGACGCGCGGCGCCGGCCTACCCTCTCCAATTGTTATGTCATCCCGATAGAGGCCGACAGCCTGGAGGGGATCTATCAGGCCCTCAACGAATCCGCCATGGTGTACCGTACAGGCGGCGGGGTGGGAACTGACCTTTCCACCCTCAGGCCGGAAGGAGCATCCGTCAATGCCACGATCGACCACTCACCGGGCGCGACAGCGTTCATGAACCTCTTCAGCGAGAGCACAAATACTGTTTCGCAGGCTGGCCGTCGCGGCGCCCTGATGCTCACGCTCCGCGTCGATCACCCCGACGTGGAGAGGTTTATCGCCATCAAGAACGACCCACGGAAGATCAAGGTGCAGTATGCCAACGTGAGCGTCCTGATCACTCACGAGTTCATGAATGCCGTTCTCAACGACACGGACTTTGAACTCCGCTGGGGCGGGCAGGTGTACCGGAAAGTGAAGGCGAAAGAGCTCTGGTTCAAGATTATCAAGAGTGCGCATGCGTCGGCGGAACCGGGCATCATCTTCTGGGATACCATGAGGGACTACCATAATGTGGAGTACGCCAATCCTCTCAGCAGCACGAATCCGTGCGGCGAGCAACCCCTGGCACCCTACACAGCCTGCAACCTCGGGAACATCAATCTCTGCAAATTCGTCACCGAAGACGGGAAACTGGACTACAAGGAACTCGCAGAGGTAACCCGTCTCGCCACCCGCTTCATGGACAATATCATCGACTACAATATGGAGAACCACGCCCTCGACAAGATCAAACGGGCCGTCTCCTCCGACCGGCGGATCGGACTCGGGATTACCGGCCTCGCCGATGCGCTTGCGCTGATGAAGATCCGGTATGACTCCCAGCAGGCTCTGGACGAGGTTGACAAGGTCATGCGGATCATCCGCGATGAGGCCTACCGCACTTCCATTGAACTGGCAGAGGAAAAGGGTCCGTTCCCGCTCTTTGACTGGGAGGGGTACTCCCGCAGCAAGTTTGTCCAGAATCTCCCCCGAGATATCCAGGATCAGATCAAGACGGGGGGGATCAGAAACAGCACCGTGCTCACCGTTCCGCCCGTCGGAACAGGCTCGATCGTTGCCCAGACGAGTTCGGGCATCGAGCCGATTTTCTGCACGAGCTACCGGCGACGCGTCAAGAATCATGACGGCGACACCTTTTCCGAATACAAAGTGTATCACCCCCTCATCAAGAGACATTTCGGAGGAGACGAACAGCTTCCCGACTACCTCGTGACCGCCCATCAGATCGACCCATACTTCCGCGTCAAAATGCAGGGGGTGATCCAGAAGTACGTGGACAGCAGTATCTCTTCGACGGTCAACCTTCCCGAAGACGTCAGCGTCGAAACCGTCGCCGACATCTACATGACCGCGTACAAGGCGGGACTCAAAGGCATCACCGTGTACAGAGAAGGAAGCAGGGAAGGCGTCCTGCAAACAGAGAAGTTCGCCAAGAAACAGACCGGGGAGACAGGGACCCCACCCGAGGAGAAGGGCAGCAAGAGCCCGCGGCAGCGGCCTCACGTCACCGTCGGCATCACCGAGCGGGTCAAGACGGGTGAGGGGTACCTCTACGTCACCATCAACGAGGACGAAAACGGCCTGTGCGAGGTGTTCACAACAATAGGAAAAGCCGGGGGGAACGCGGCGGCGCAGTCGGAGGCCATCAGCCGGTTGATCTCCCTTGCCCTCCGTTCCGGCATCGAGCCCCGCGAGATCGTGCGACAGCTCAAAGGAATATCAGGTCCGACCCCGGTGTGGGATGGTCGTGGCGCACAGATCCTCTCGACCCCGGACGCGATAGGGAAGGTCCTCGAGCGCTACATCGAGAACAGGGAACGCTACCGGACGATGAGAGGCCTGCCGGCGGAACCCGAGACCGCTCCCGAAGCAATCCAGAACGAGAACGACGAGTCATATCCGGACATGCAGAAATCTTACACGACCTGCCCCGAGTGCGGCAGCAGCGTCGAGCATGTCAGCGGGTGTGTGGTGTGCTACAATTGCGGCTGGAGCAAATGCTGACGGGCTGACCGGAGTTGGAAACGAAACAAAAAACCCGTCGACGATGTCGACGGGTTTTTTGTCGGATGCCTGCGAGGACGAGGAC
>JBATTW010000255.1:0-4973 GCA_049670805.1 Bacteroidota bacterium | reverse complement strand
GCCTCCTACTGACCGGGTGGGGGGTGTCCGCATCTGAATACGACTACTACGGGCACACCCACGACGACATGTCCGCCGGATTCGCGGTTGCCTCGGGGGTGGCCTGGCTCTTCGGCTTCCTTGCGGTCACGATAGTCTCCTGGCTCTACTACGCGCTGATGGAGTCGTCCGCCAAGCGCGCGACACTCGGGAAGATGGCGATAGGGATCGAGGTCACTGACATGGACGGTGGGCGGATATCTTTCGGACGCGCAACGGGGCGCTACTTTGGCAAGTACATCTCCGGGGCGATACTCTACATCGGATATTTCATGGCGGCATTTACTCAACAGAAACAGACCCTCCACGATATTCTCGCGGGCTGCCTCGTGGTAAACAAGCAGACGCAACAGACGTGACAGACGCGTCTGTCAGTCGGCGGGTGAGATGTTGAAGAGTCGGTCGTCTATCAGGAGCCTGTTCACGACTCCCTGACCTGAGACGACTCTTCCAAAGAGCGTGTAGCGGCCATCCAGGTGGGGCTGGGGGGAGTGCGTGATGAAGAACTGCGAACCCTCTGTGTCCTTTCCCGCACTTGCCATCCCTATCGCCCCCGTCAGGTACGACAGCGTGGAGAATTCGGACCGTATTGTGTAGCCTGGCCCACCCCAGCCGTCCCCCCGCGGGTCTCCTCCCTGTACCACGAAGTTCGGAACGACACGGTGGAAGTTGAGTCCGTTGTAGAAACCTCTGTGTGAGGCCAGCTTCAGGATGTTCATCACCGTAAAGGGGGCAACCGTCTTATAGAGCTCGGCAGTGATATCCCCCCGGATCGTCTCGATGCGGACCGTGACCGTGTCCGGAAGCGACCGGAGATACGCAAAATCGAAATCGGTGAAGAGGGCACGCTCTGTGTTGGGCACCTGGTTGCTGTAGTCGTGCCCGGTGATTGCCTCGAGCGCCTCCGCAGCCGCCATCCCCAGTTGACGGTCAACCCGCTTCAGCTGATCCCGCAAAGGCAGGATCGCCCGCGTGTCCTTCATTTCAGCCAGCGTCGAAAATATCTCGAGTATGGCCTCCCGGTCATCCTGTATGTGGAGGGTGGGGAGGGCGCGCAGGAGCGGCTGTACAACCGCCGGGTCCCGGAAGAGAGGATCGCGGAGGAGGTACGCCGCCGTGGCGACAACGGCTACATCTTCCGCACCCAGTGACCCAATGAGTGCCTGCCGGGCCTCATCTCTAAAGAGAACGTCATCCGGATGTTTCGACTGGAAGATCTGGAGCCCTTCGAGTGCCGCGCAGCTCCGGACCGGATCCGGATCCCTCGTTTCGTCTAGAAGGAAGCCGGCTGCGTCTTTCGCGCCGCTGTGGGCGGCTGCCTTGATCTGGTAGGCGCCCAGGTAGGGTTGTGTCTCTGAAATGTCTGCAACACTCTCAAATGCTTCCGGCCCGGCAAGTTTCGCATACGAGACTGCCGCCTCACCTTGAAGCTGCCAGTGGAAATCCCTGCTCGCGTTCCGGGCAATGTACTTCAGCTGATAGAACGTTTCCTGGACTATCTCCAGGGAATCTCCCGTGTCCAACCCCAGCCCGGGGAACGAGGAGAGGGCGGTGAGACTTACATGGTGGTTTCTGTCGAAGAAGAGCTCCTTGAAGAGCTGACTCCGGCGAGCTGTGTCTAGGATAGGGAAATCCGACAGGGCTTTTGTGGAGTTGACCCTCACGCGCCAGTCTCCGTCGAATTGCGCCATGTTCATGAGAGGCTCGAGGGAAGCAGTTGGCTCCTTGAGTTCTCCCAGGAGCAGAGCCAGGTTCATGCGTACGTTTGGATCGCGATGCCTCCAGAGAAGGGCGAGGTGGTCTAGGTCGTCCCGGATGACGGGATGGTCACCGATCCGGCGGAGGGCGTAGACCACTTCCCAGCGCGTCTCTTCCGCAGGCCGGACGTAACGCAACAGGTACCGAACAGCATCGTCCGAGACGATATCTCTGATCGCAAACCGGGCGATGCACATGGTGAGCCCACGCCTGGCCTGGAGCGCATGCCGGTTCGCGACCTTTATGATCAGTTCATTCAGCCCCTCCTCGGTCCCGAACTTACCGATCTCTTCGATAAGCCTGTCAAAGACCAGCGTCTGGTGCAGTCGCTTCCAGATGAGATCGTACTCCAGATTCCGGCGACCGGTGGGGCTCAGCGTGAGGCCGGTCTGCCCGAGAGCGAACGCGGCGGCCCGCTGAACCCTGATGACCGGGTCGGTCAGATTTCGGGTGAGTGGTCCGATAACGGTGGTGTCCTGGATGCTTCCGAAGGCAAGCGTGGCCTCCTCGCGGACGATCGGGTCCGCGTCAGAGAGAAGCTCCAGGAGTTTCCCGTCGTGCGGTGTTCGGAGGTCCTTCACACGGAGGATGGTCTCCAGCTTCTCCCTCCGCCGGCGTTCCTCCTCCTGTCTGGAAGGCTGTGCTGCTGCCAGTACCGAACAGCCTGCTACGAGAAGAAGTATCGGTATGAGTCTAATCATCGCTCTCCTTCGGCATGAAAGATCAATCCAAGATAAGAAGAGCATGGAGTATCGGCAAGGTCTCGTGCGATGCAACTGGTTTGATAGTGATGGTTTTTTTGTGTATACTCGTTTGATAAATCGTTGCAGAACATTGAGTTAGCCCTTTTCATCTTCCGGAGACATGCTTGCCTTCCTTCAAGAAACGGACACACTCCTGCGGCCAGCTCCGCACGGAAGATATCGGGAAATCCGTGACGTTAAACGGATGGGTCGACGTCAGGCGTGACCTGGGCGGAGTGATATTCATCGACCTTCGTGATCGGTACGGGAAGACGCAGGTCGTCTTCAATCCGCAAAACAGCCAATCAGTGCACCAGCTTGCCAAAGATCTCCGGAGTGAGTTTGTCATTTCAGTAACGGGCATTGTTGAGCTCCGTCCCGAAGGGACCGCAAACCCGGAAATCCCTACTGGTGAGATAGATGTCATGGCCGGGGGATTGGAGATTCTGGGGAGAGCGGAGACGCCGCCGTTTCCCATTGACGACTCCGTCCAGGCGAATGAGGATATTCGGCTCCGGTACAGGTATCTGGACCTCCGGCGCCCGGCTCTGCAGCGGAACATGGCGGTTCGCAATGAAGTCTATCAGATCGTCCACACCTACTTCAGCAAAGCACAGTTCATCGAGATCGAGACACCTGTCCTGATGAAGAGTACCCCGGAAGGCGCCCGTGACTATCTGGTCCCGAGCCGAATCCACAGGGGGAAATTCTATGCGCTCCCCCAGTCGCCGCAGACATACAAGCAGATTCTGATGGTCTCGGGTTTTGACCGGTACGTTCAAATCGTAAAATGTTTTCGGGATGAAGATCTGCGGGCCGATCGCCAGCCGGAGTTCACACAGATCGATCTGGAGATGTCGTTCGTTGACGAAAGCGACGTGAGGGATGTTTCGGAGGGTCTTGTTCACGAAATCTTCAGCCGGGTGAAGGGGATGAACCTTCAACGTCCGTTTCCCGTCCTGACATACCGGGAAGCGATGGAGAAATATGGCACCGACCGGCCCGACACTCGTTTCGGCCTGACTCTGGGGTGTGTGAATGACCTGGTGCAGGATTGCGGTTTCCGTGTCTTCACCGATTCGGTGAAAAAGGGAGGCTTTGTCGCCGGGTTCTCCGTCCCGGGGGGCGCTTCGTTCACCAGGAATCAGCTGGACAACCTGGTGGAATACACCAAGAGTCTTGGGGCCGGAGGCCTCGTCTACTTCAAGTGGGGAGACAAGGGAATCGAGACTCCGGTGGAGAAGTTTCTGGGGAAGGATCTGGTTCAATCCATATCGGTGACGCTTGGTGCCCGACAGGGCG
Organism: Bacteroidota bacterium; assembly: GCA_049670805.1. GTDB lineage: Bacteria > Bacteroidota > Ignavibacteria > UBA10030 > UBA6906 > JBATTW01. The sequence continues at coordinate 1,131 of JBATTW010000255.1, read as the reverse complement.
ATCTCGTGATGTTGGTCTCAGACACCTGGGCCAAGGCGTACACCATACTCGGTACGTTGCGGCTCGAGATGGCGCGCCGGCTCCAGCTCATCGACGCGTCCCTCTACAACCCGCTCTGGGTCACCGAGTTTCCGCTCCTGGAATTCGACGAGGAGGAACGGAGATACGTTTCAGTACACCATCCGTTCACCTCGCCTCATCCGGACGACCTTGAGCTTCTGGAGGGGGAACCGGGGAAGGTGCGGGCACGGGCGTATGATCTTGTCTTGAACGGAACCGAGATCGCCGGAGGAAGCATCAGGATCCATGATTCCGCTCTCCAGCGGAGGGTCTTTGCGATGCTGGGGATCGGCGAGAAAGAGGCGGAGCACAAGTTCGGGTTCCTTCTGGATGCCTTCAAGTACGGGGCGCCGCCCCATGGAGGGATCGCCTTTGGCTTTGATCGACTGGTGATGCTCCTGACCGGGATGAAATCCATTCGGGACGTCATCGCATTTCCAAAGACTGCGAGCGCGACGTCCTTGATGGACGACGCGCCAAGCGCTGCGGATGACAAACAGCTGCGAGAGCTTCACATACGTGTCGTCTAGACTCCCACCAGCATGGTGAAAGGAGGTCCCATGGTTGGAATCGTCGGCTACGGTGCGTATCTGCCGAGATATCGCATCAAAGCGGAAGTGATTGCCAGGCAATGGGGGGCTGATCCTGTAGCGATCAGCAGAGGACTGCAGCTGAACGAGAAGACTGTCCCGGGCCAGGACGAGGATACGATAACGATCTCCGTGGCTGCAGCAAGGGACGCGATTTCGCGGGCGGGAATTGACCCCACCGAGATTGGTGCTGTCTACATAGGTTCGGAATCCCACCCGTATGCCGTGAAGCCGAGCGGAACCATCCTGATTGATGCGCTGGGCATCGGCCCCCACGTTCATGTCGCCAGCTACGAGTTCGCCTGCAAGGCCGGTTCCGAAGCGATGTACGTGGCATTCAGCCTTGTGAAATCAGGTGAGATGAAGTACGCAATGGGCATTGGTGCCGATACCTCGCAGGGTGCCCCGGGTGACGCGCTGGAGTACTCGGCTTCGGCCGGCGGTGCGGCCTTTATCATGGGGAACGAGCTCGTCGTTGCGG
>JBATTW010000254.1:0-6334 GCA_049670805.1 Bacteroidota bacterium | reverse complement strand
GGGGACTAGAGACGAGGCTGTTGAGGTACGTGCAAGCGGAGATCTGTCCAGCTCCACCAGCCACTGCTCCCCTTCGGTTTTAGCGGCAAGCACCTGCCGTTGTCTCCGCCCGAGCAGATCAAGCTCTATGTTTAGAAACGACTTGTAGTAGAAGGTGGAGAGAAACCGCCGGATCGAGTCGGAGGGCGAGAGGTAGAAAGAGAGAACCGTTCTGCTGTCTGATCGGTATCGCCGGTAACGATCACGCACGGCGTCAGGCTGGAGGGGGAACCTGTATTCCGGCCTGAGGTGCGTGGCGATACGTATCTCTTTCCCGCGAAGAAAGAGCAGGTCGTGACACCCTTCCGGGTAGGAGATGACGACAAACCCCTCCTCACCTGATATCCTCCCCTCGGCCATCAGAAACGGATCCAGCTGGCATGCCGGCACATTGCTGAAGACGAGTTTCGAGCCTGTTATCATCAATCTCTCCCTTTTGTGGCATTCAGACGAGTGTGTCACCGCGAGTCCTGCCGGGCATCTGCTATTCGCTGCTCCAGCTGCAGGATGCTTCTCTCGAGCGAGAGCAGCTGGAGCCGGGCCCGGATCAGTGTCTCGTAGTCGGTCTTCCCCTGATGGAAGAGGAGTTCCCGGTAGTTGACCAGTTTGGCCTTGAGCGGCTCTTCCTTCTCGAGCAACTCCAGCTGCCGTTCGAGCCTGGCAACGGTTGCTGCCCCTCTCCTCCTCCTCTGCGCCTGCTCAATTCGGTTTTTCCTGTATTCCATCTCCAATAGCTGCAAATCCAGACGGGCCAGCTCATGCCGCGTGAAATCCAGAACATCATTGACCGACAGGCTGAAGGTCAGCCTGAAGGCATCATTCGGGAGGAGGTATGGATCGGCGGTGAGAGGATCAATGAAAACAACGTCTCTCACGCCAAATGAAGCGGTCGCCTGTATTCGGGGGATGAGTCTCCGGAAGAAAGAGGATTCAGAGACCCTGAGACGTGCCCTCCGGAAGCGGTTTTCGAGTATTCTCAGATCCAGCGAATCGAGGCTGTAGGCGGAAGCGACCTGCTGTGCCGGGGCTGATCCTCCCCCCGGGAAAAACAGGAGAAACAGACAGATGCCTGCCCAGATGATTCGATTCTTCTTCATCCACCCCTTTGGCCAAGAATTGCTCGTCAGATGGGATGGTAATACCGGAAGGAAGGAATTCCTAACAGGCGTTTGCGCCGGGTGTGTACAGAATACTGGACAAAACTATGACCCAATTCTAACAATTCCGTGACAGCCCCTCCCTCGCCGGCTGTTATGTTGGCAGTAACGAAAAGAGGACCAGTGCCATGAGACCGTTTCTGACTCTTTCTCTGACAATGCTGATCGCATTCTCTGCGTGCGCCCAGGGAAAAGGGGCCGACACTTCAAGCCCCGTATTTCGGGATGGGGAGGTGCTCCAGTACAAGGTGAAATGGACCGTCTTCAGACTGGGGACAGTCACGCTGCGGACATTTCGTAACAGCGCCTGCACCGGGCCAAACGACTACAAGGTGGCCTTCCAGGCGGAGTCAAACCCCGACATAAGCATCATCTGTGTCCGGGGTTACTATGAATCCACGATGGACGCGGCCAGCCTTGTCTCAAAAGGGATCTGGGGACTGGAGCGGACGAGAGAGACGTTCATCGAGACCCGCGCCAACCTGGATGAAGAGACCGGGCGACTCACTTACATTGTCGTTGACAAGAACGCTGACGAAACGTTACACGAGGGGATGCTGGAGAACATCACCACAGCCCACCAGTCCGCATCGCTCCTCGCCTTTGCGCGTTCCGTTTCGCACACAATGGGGCTCTACCGGCTCCCGTCATTCGTGGACAGGAAGATGGGCACGACAGAGATCATCTTTCGCGGCGAGAAGGAAGATCTGGAGATCAGCGCCATGGAGGCGCCCATTCGAACCAGGGTAGTTGATGGAGAGACAAAGTGGGGCGAGCGGAAGGGTGTCGCAGGGTTTGCGGGGAATTTCAAGGGATGGTTCAGCGATGATGACGCGGCTGTTCCCATACGCGCAGAGGCGAAGGTGATCGTCGGTTCTATCGTTGTAGAGCTGGAGCAGTGGGACCGGCCCGGCTGGGTGCCTCCCACGGCCGCAGAGGCAACAGCCAGAAAGTGACAGTCGCGTCTGGCATAGCAGACGCGACTGCTACTTCACAATCATCATCTTCCGGGTCTCGACGTAGGTACCGGCGGTCAAACGGTAGAAATAAACCCCGGTGGCCAGGCCCGTTGCATCAAAATGCACCGAGCTCCTCCCCGCTTCCTGGACATCGTCAACCAGCGTCGCAACCTCGTCACCCAGCACACCAAAGACCTTGAGGGTCACATGGGACCTCAAGGGTAACTCATAGCGAATCGTGGTCGTCGGATTGAAGGGGTTGGGATAGTTCTGTTCCAGAGAATAGACGAGAGGCACCTCACCAACAGGACTCACCGAGACAGGCACACTGAAGTACTGCATCACCCTCTTCAGCAGTTCTATCCTGCTCTGAGCCGGGTAGATCGTTTCAGTGGCAAACGCGACGTAGACCAGCTGCCCCTCGGCCGTGGTTCCCAGCGAGTCCACGAATGTGCCGGTATACTGGACGGCTGCAACAAACGATGAGCCGGTATAGATGAGCGCCGGCTCGCTACCCCCAAACGGTGCTACATAGTCCGGATAGTCCTCCACGTAGGTGTCTTCGGTAACTTCACCAAACGTGAAGGAGAGCCCCTCGAAGACCGTCCCGGCAGCTCCCTCGCAACTCCTCCTCCCCGCATCATCGCCTACATACTCCGCCTTGAGCAATTCATTGAAGCTCTCATAATCCGGGCGGCCAGCCCGCGCAAGATCGTAGCCCAGCTCCGACCCGCTGATGAAAAGCTTCCCCCCTCCTGTCAGAAACTTGAAGATGTGAAACTGCTCAACGGCCGAGAGCGATTCATCAGAATCGCTGTCATCCCCGGCAAAGTAGAGAACCACGTCGTAGTCCGCGAGGTTCACTTCGCCGCTCTGCACCGCATCGTTCCCGCACGACTCAAATGGAACCCCGAGTGCCTGCAGCGCATCACCGTAGCTCTTCACAAACGCATGCTGCGGCTGTGGCCAGCTGGCCACCCGATCAAAGGCGTCCACAATCAGCACCCGTGACCCTGAGTGCTCGTGGACTCCGTAGGTATCTGACACATCGCTCAGGACCGGCTCGGGACCGGAGGCCCCCTGGACGATGGTCGTCTCTACGGCCGCGACGCGGTAGTAGAGCATTGACCCGGCAGGTGGGGCCGGGCGATTCAGAACCGTGTCCAGCTTCGAAAGTGACAATTCGTCGGCAACCGGGTCACCCCAGCTCTTTCCATCGCTGCTTTCATAGAGACGATATCCCTTTACATCCCCCTCCTGCGTCGGGACCCAGCCGATTTCGGTCGTCCCCGGCCCGCTGCTCCTGGCATACTTCAGCTCTGGAATGGCGGGGGGAGAAAGCGCAGCCTCCAGCTGGAGCCGGACACCATCGATTCCCAGGACCCCGAATGTGCTGTCCGGGATATGCAGTTCGATGTATGCGCTTGATGGCGTTCCCGCTTCGCAGTAGATCGGGCCATTGCCAACCGCCTTCCATTGACCGGCATAACTGGAGTTGTATTCAATAACTTCGTCGTTTGCAGTCCCGTCTGAGTTCACGAGATGGTAGCGAGCATTCACCCCGGTGGTGGTGAAGGGCATTGCGATGGAGAGCACGTAGTCACCGGATTCTGTGACATTGGGGCTGATCCTGGCCTTTGCTTCTCCCGCCATCCCGTATGCGTATATCGCTCCTCCCGGTACCATGCCCGCCAACTCCAGACCTCCACCCAGATCGTACCAGGTACCCTCCAGAGCGATCGTTCCGTTCACCGACGCGCTTATCCCATCGCTTTCCGTTATGACGGCCTTCGCGATGGTCTGGAACAAGAAGGTATAGTCAAGCGTATCGGGCTCAGCGGCAAGGTCTGATACCTGGATCCGGACCGACACAACGGAGCCATCCGGGAGCAGCCCATAGTTCTTGGGCAAGATCGTGTAGTCGGCCGGTGTGCCTGTAAACGTGAACGTGGCGGGTGTCCCCTGCACCCAGACGCTGAAGGTTGCCAGGTCCACACCCTCCTCGTCATCCATGAGGTGGAACCATATCTGTGTGGCGGGATCGACATCCTTCGCAAACGCCGCAGGGAAGGGCCTGGAGAGATACGGTGCACCAAACCCGACCAGCCGCCGCACCTCGGTTCTCATCTCCTCCAGCAACGGATAGGTGCCATCCCCGGGACAGACGGTACTGGCGACATGGTCCCTGTGGCCCATGATCGAATCGGGATACATCGAATAGTCATAGACCAGGGCGGCAAGGAGATCTGTGCAGGACTCCACCATCAGATCCGTCGGGGTCTCTTCGGTGAACAGCCCCAGGAGCGAGATGCCGATGTTTCCCGTGTTGGCTCCTCCCGTGTGAGTGCCCAGATATCCTTCGGGAGTCCCCTCATAGATACGCCCTGAATCGTCGATGCAGTAGTGATAGGCGATATCCCTCCACCCCTGCGTGACCTGGTGAAACTCCTGAATGAACTGCATCTCCGCAATACCCTCTTCCAGGGTCAGACATCGCGCCATGGCGGTATGGTGCACCGTGGCCCGATAGGGGCTATGGGGCACCGGAGTTCCCAGCGCGGGATTCGCACCCCAGCCGGCCCGGGGGATTACAGGGGGTCTCGGGATCGAGTCAAGGGCCCGATTCAGACTCCGGATCTCAGGAGGCGCGGACTCCTGGAGATTCTCCTTTGTGTGGAGATCCGGTACATCAGCACCGTAGATCTGGATGGTGAGGTCTCTGACGGATTCGGTGGTAACGATCCTGTACTGGAACTGTCGCGCGCCACCTCCCGGCACCTCCATCGTCACCCAGAACCTGCCGAACTTCCGGAGGTGGGTTTCCCCGTTCTGCCAATCGGACCACCTGCCGTCAATATCCGCGTAACGAAACTGGAAACCCCACCCCCCGGTGGAGCTCTTCCCATTTAGATAGAAGACGGTAACCGGCATGGGGAGCAAGGTGCTCTTCCCGGAGATCAACAGCTGTTCACCGGCCGGTGCGCTCCCGGCGTCTATCTTCAACGGTAGATGCTGCCGGCCAAAGAGGGCTTCGTTGTCATGGTCGGCAGCAATCGAGCTCACCGTACAGAGCAGAATCAAGGCGGGGATGAAGAAAACTGCAGCGCGCATGTCATTCCTCCAGTTCAGTATACCCATTATACGCATCAGAGGTACCACAGTTGCGTCTGTCGCAACTGTCATCATAATCCGAAGCTCGGAGTGGAGTCCAGCAGTGTGCCATGCAGCATCGAGATGTGCATGAAAGCTACTCCAGCCGGGCGACATTGTCAATATTTGACAGTCGTTCATGGCGGAGCTATAGTCCCGGGAGGAACCAATGAACAGGAAAACGTTTCGACTTCTCGCTCCTGTCTTGATTCTCTTTTCATTCCTGACGGGCGCAAGGGCTCAGGAGAGCCTCCCTGTTCCCGGTCCGGAAGAGTATATCTACGCGGAGCGCGATAGCGTAGAGCTGCGGGCCTATCTGTTCTCACCCGTTCCGGCTCCTCCCGAACCCCGGGCCGCGGTCGTTGTTTTCCACGGCGGCGGCTGGAGCATCGGCAAACCGGCATGGGCATTCTCACAAGCCCGTCACTTCGCCGAACTGGGAATGATCGGTGTGGCGGCCGAATACCGCCTCTCGGACCAGAGATCTGTCACGCCGCTCGACGCGATGGCTGATGCCCGGGCAGTAATCCGGTGGATGCGGGCCAACGCCGATTCTCTTCGGATAGATGTGGACCGGATCGGAGCCAATGGCTGGTCAGCCGGAGCCCATCTCGCAGCATGCGCCGCCATCTTCACCGAAACCGACTCTGACTTTCAGTTCAGCTGCGCACCAACGGCTCTTGTCCTCCAGTCTCCGGCTGTCTCTCTGGACCGTGACGGCTGGTTTCATCGTCTTCTCCTTGGTCGGGCAGAACCCTGTTCTGTCTCTCCCGATGAGCATGTCCGAAGCGGATTGCCCCCAACGCTCGTTCTCCAGGGGGATGTGGACACAGTGACGCCGCTGGAAGGTGTGGAACGGTTCTGTCGCCGTATGGTGGAGGCGGGCAATCGCTGTGAACTGAAGGTGTATGAGGGGTACGGTCACCTCTTTACACCGGCGGGTATCCCAGATGACGGTTGGCCACAACCCGATCCCGAGGTGAGAGCCGATGCATTGAAGAGGACTGATGCGTTCCTGCAGTCTCTTGG
>JBATTW010000253.1:0-6591 GCA_049670805.1 Bacteroidota bacterium | reverse complement strand
GGAGACTGCCTCGATTGTGGTTATATTTATCAACAATACCACGAATGTCGACTGGATTCATTTGCTTCCTGGACGATTGAAAATCTGTTTACCCCTGATCGCGTATTTAGGGCTTCCTGTTTTTCCGGGACAGGAGTACCCTGTCTAGTGGTACTCGTTGTATGTCGTCAAAGTCTTTCGGACAGAAGTGGCAGTAAGTTAAGAGAGTGTTTCTGAGATAGTCAAGTTGTGAAGTCGGTGTTGTTTGTGGTTTTGTGGTTTGAGATTGTGTTGCCTCCGGTGTTTCATCGTTTCCCGCTTCAGCTGTTCCCGCCGAGTAATCACCTCCTTGTATCTTCCGCAGTAGACGTCAGCCGGAGTGACATTGTTCAGTGATTCATGATACCGTTCGTTGTTGTAGTATTCGATGAAACGATTGATCTCTTGCTCCAGCTCGCCCGGCAGGTAGTAGTGCTGAAGACGGATCTCGTTCTTCATCGACCGGTGGAACCGTTCGATCTTCTGACATGGCCCCGGAAAGATTATCCGAAAATGAGCTAGGAAGTTTCGTATCCGGAGTGCTCCCGTTGAGCACCACACGGCGGTGTGTTGACAGAACTGTAGACAGCTGACCCTTGATCATGGCGTCTCAGCTAATTGAAATCCTCTAATTGGACCTCATTTGATCCTTTCCCGGTAGTGCGTCTGATCTACAGTCAGCAGCAGACCTACGGTGTACGCAGAGCGTTGGCCCACGAGCCGAGATCCCCTGGACTGTCCAGAAAACCCTATTTCCCCCGTAGTGCGTCCACATGTGTTTGCAGCTGAAGCAGGTTGAGCGAAATCCCTTGATTTTCGCTTCCTTGCGGGGTACCATACTATCAGATTTCGGTGTCACGCGGCTCGATGAATGGGCTCGCGGCCGCCACCCTGGCAGTAACCCTCACGACGACCACACCTCCTCCTCGAGATCCGCTCAACACTGACCCTCAACCATGTAGCCTTGCCGCATATCCAACCCATCAAGGGAAGCCTGTCCCATGATTGGCATGACAATCTCACACTACCAGATCCTCGAGAAGCTCGGCGAGGGGGGTATGGGTGTTGTCTACAAGGCCGAAGACACCCGCCTGAAACGCACTGTCGCACTGAAGTTCCTCCCTCCTGAGTTAACCCGCGACCCTGCGGCAAAGGAGCGCTTCACTCACGAAGCTCAAGCCGCCTCAGCTCTGGATCATCCCAACATCTGCGCGGTCTACGAGATCAACGATACCGATGACGGGCAGATATTTATGGCCATGGCCTGCTATGAAGGCGAGTCACTGAAACAGAAGATCGAGCGTGGCCCACTGACCCCGGAAGAAGCTACCTCTATTGCCACTCAAGTAGCACAAGGACTCGCGCGTGCACATGAGGCAGGTATTGTCCACCGTGACATCAAGCCAGCCAATATCATGGTGACGTCGCGGGGCGAGGTGAAGATTGTGGATTTTGGGCTCGCGAAGCTCTCCGGGCGTACGCTCCTTACAAAGACGGGGACGACATTAGGGACAGCGGCCTACATGTCACCGGAGCAAGCCAGAAGCGAGTCAGCAGACCAAAGGACGGACATCTGGTCTCTGGGTGTGGTTCTGTATGAGATGCTGACAGGGGAGCGACCATTCCAGAGCGACTATGAGTCTGCACTGGTCTACTCCATTCTGAACGAGGACCCGAAGCCGGTACGAGAACACAGATCTGAAGTGCCTGAAGCACTTGAGAAGATTGCCCGCAGGGCAATGGCCAAGCGGACTGAGGACAGGTATCAGAGTGCTGCAGAGCTTCTCGGTGATTTGGAGTCCTACAAAGCAGGGAGTCAGCTATCTAAACAGACACGTAAGCTTCCCACGAAGAAAAGGAGACGGGTCTACGGAGGGCTTGTGGCTCTTGTGTTGATTGCGGTTGTTGCAACCATCTTCTACACCACTGGTCGGAGTGAGGTCATCGATTCGATTGCCGTCCTGCCGCTCGAGAACCTCTCGGGAGATCCCGAGCAGCAGTACCTGGCTGAAGGTGTACACGAAGCGTTGACAACCGACCTGGCGAAGCTGAGCGGCTTTCGGCGCGTTATAGCCCGATCCTCGACAAGACGGTACCGACAGAGTGACAAGTCACTCTCTCTGATCGCGAGGGAGCTGGATGTCGCAGCGCTCATCACAGGTTCAGTGCAGCAGTCGGGAGAGCGCGTGCAAGTCACAGTTCAACTCATCAAGGCAGCGACCGAAGAACACCTCTGGGCAGAACGGTACGAGCGCGACATGCTTGACGTGCTCTCACTTCAGAACGACATCGTGGCAGCAATCACCCGGCAAGTCAGGTTACAGCTTACCCCCCAGGAAGTGGCAAAATTGGCAGGTGCGAGAAAGGTCAACCCAAAGGCGTACGAAGCCTACCTACGGGGGAAGTTTCATTTGAATAAATTCACTCCGGAAGGATTCGAAAAGGGGCTGGCGTATCTCCACCAGGCTATCGAAATAGATTCCACAGAAGCCTTTGCCTACGCTGCCCTGTCGCTTGGCTATAGCATGATGGGCCATGAAGCTATGCCTGATAAATTCATGCAGGCCAAGGCAGCGGCGGCAAAGGCATTGGAGCTGGATGAGATGCTCCCCGAAGCTCACGAGGCCCTCGCGGAGATCGCGCTCTACCAGGATTGGGATCTTTCGGCTGCGGGTGACGCCTTTAGACGGGTAATCGATTTGAACCCAAACTTGGCCGATGCTCATGCGCACTTTGCTTGGTACCACCTGCTCTATGGTCGCAAGGATGAAGCTTTCGCAGAGATAAAGAGAGCCCAAGAACTCGATCCGCTCACGCCACTCTGGACGGCATGGCGGGGATGGATTTTCTGGTGGAGCGGTGAATACGAGAAGGCAAAAGAAGAAGCAAAGAAGGCCATCGAAATCAATCCGAACTTCCCCTGGGGGCTTTATGTCCTTGGTGGCGTGCTTGCTGAAGAAGGCAAGTTTCCGGAAGCCAATGAGGTGCACGAAAAGCTGGCAGCCAACGCTCCCTATTTGAGTTGGGCTCTCGGGCATACCTATGCCCTGGCCGGTCGAAGAGATGATGCCCTCCGGATAGCAGCAACGCTGGAAAAAGACCCTGCACCGTTGACTACGTGGGGGCTTGCAGAAATCTATGCCGCCCTGGGAGACAAGGACAATGCCTTCAGATGGCTTGAAGAGAGCTACAACTGTCGGTTTAGTTGGATACTTTGGATAAAGCAGGTGCCGACCCTTAGGTCATTGCACGACGACCCTCGCTTTCAAGAAATGGAGCGTCGCTTGGACGTACCGAATTGACTCAGCCAACGGCAGCTGACAACAGGCATTACGACGCCCGCTCTTTTGTTAAGGCTCAATTGAATCATGTGCTCGGCTCCATCAATAGTGTTCGTTAAACGGCACACACATTCATGCCAAAAAGAACAGAAGCATTAAGTGAGGATTTGGAAGTGATTATGTGGCTCGCCCATGGAGCTATTGAACCGCCGGATACCTGACCTCCTAACACCAGACCTACGACCTCTCGATGACCCACCGGATTCCAATTGTGAGCCAAGAACGGGCGAAACAATCGTCACGCTCAGATCTCGAGGTCACCTACGGCAAACCCAGTCAACAAATAAGAGAATGTCGAATGAAAAGCCTCCCCGGCATCCTGATGATCGTTCTTCTTGGCAGTTCATTCGTTTGGGCACAACCCTCCGCAAGAGTTGTCAAGCCCAATAGAGCGGACAAGTCATCTGCCCTTCGTGACATTGTCAGAACATACCGCGCTCCTGCGCAGACAACCGAGATTCGCGTAGTCCCTCTCCAAATCCCAGCGATTCAAAAAGACCCCTGGAAGAGGGCTGTTCCCCAGCGTGATCCTGCTCTACAAGATTGGCAGGGGGCGTTCCAACCGGCTGCGATGCTCCTGAATTTTGAAGGCTTGGGCGAAGAGGATAATATCAATGTGACAGGCTACGCGGTAGTTCCTCCCGATCCTAACGGCGACGTTGGACCGATGCACTATGTTCAAATGATCAATGATGTCTTCGCCGTCTATGATAAGTCTGGCAACCTGGTATTCGGCCCTTTCATAAACAGAGCATTATGGGACGGTTTTGGTGGGCCCTGCGAGTCGAGGAACGATGGTGATCCGATCGTCATCTATGACCCGCTGGCGGATCGGTGGCTGCTGACCCAGTTCGTCTTTGGCGAAAAACAGTGTGTTGCCTGTTCCGAAACTGGCGATCCGACCGGCGCCTATTTCCGGTACGAGTTCGATGCGCCCGGAAATGACTATCCCAAACATGGGGTATGGCCGGATGCCTATACATTCACCTATCTGGACTTCAGCAATATTGGTGCAAAGGGATATAGTGAGGCCACTATTGGGGCTATGGAGCGTGAGAAGATCCTGGCTGGCGATCCGAGTGCCAAGATGGTTCTCTTTTCCGTCCTTCCCACACTTGGCGGCACTGAAATATTTCATGTGCTTCCGGCGGACCTGGACGGCCCTCCGCCACCCCCAGGTACGCCCAGCGTCTTTGTGGGGCATCAGGATGATGCCCTCACCGGCGCACCAAATGATCGGCTGGCTATCTGGGAACTCAATGTCAACTGGACTAGCACGGACAGCTCCACTCTGGACGGCCCATTCTTCCTCCCCACCCAACCATTTAATATGGGTGGTTCCATTTACGTTCCTCAACCATTTCCGGGTGAGTTGCTGTATTCACTCTCCTTTGTCATGATGCACCGCCTGGCATTTCGTGATCTCGGCACACACATGGCGATGGTAACAAACCACTGTGTGGATGTCGGCGACTTCGATGATCATGCCGGCATCCGTTGGTACGAGCTCCGTAACGAGGGCAGTGGCTGGAGCATTTTCCAGCAGGGGACATATGCCCCGGACTCAGACCATCGCTGGAATGGCAGCATTGCCATGGACTCCAGCGGTAACATTGCTCTGGGCTACTCTGTCTCGGGAGACGCGACGTTCCCCTCACTCCGCTACACAGGGCACACCGTGAATGCCCCACCGGGTGTGATGAATGTGGCGGAACAGAACATTTTCGAGGGGAGCGGCTCACAGATAAACAGCTTCGGACGCTGGGGTGACTACAGCATGATGGCCGTTGACCCCACGGACGATGTCACATTCTGGTACACGAACGAGTATTATGCCGAGACCAGTAGACTCAACTTCCGGACCCGCATTGGGTCGTTCTCACTGGAGCCTCTGACAGGGAACCAGATTCAAGTTCTTCCGGCCCTCCTGGACTTTGGAAATGTGCCTCTGGGTCAGACCCCGGGCACGGCAACCGTGACCATCAGCAATATCGGTGACGTCAATGTGACTGTTACCGGCATTTCCGACCCGGGAGATCATTTCACAATGAGCAACGTACCAGGGTTGCCTGTAACAATTCCCATGTTTGGTTCGGAAAAGTTTGAAGTTGCTTTTGATGCCGACCTTCAGGGGAGTTTCGCTTCGGTGATTACCGTAAGCAGTAATGATCCGAACGATTCTACGGTTGATGTGACACTGAGGGGGAAAGCCGTGGCGTTGAACCTGGCGGAGAAGGGAGTCTTCTACGGTACGCTTGGCCTCAACGACCCGAATCCAGGGAGTCTCATTACGATTGATGTTGCCACCGGGGCCGGCACTCTGATCGGGACAACCGGAATCTCTCATGTGCCAGCTCTGGCGATCAAGTCCACGGGCGAAGTGTTCGTTGCCGACCCCAGCACTGATTGTAGGCTTTGGAGAGTGGATGCCGCTTCAGGGGCGTCGGTCCTCATTGCTCCCACCGGCCTTTTTTATATTCATGCCCTTGCATTTGATGTGAATGACGTTCTCTACGCCGTGGACATGTGGAGTAGAGATTTGTATATCGTAAATGATTCGACGGCAGCAAGCACGCTCATAGGAAGCCCAGGCGTCGCAGTTAGGGGACTGGCGTTTGATCCTACGGATAACACCCTGTGGGCATCGGTAGGAGGGGAGGACTCGATCTTCACGATCGATGTATCCACAGGCTCGGCGACATTGGTTGGCAAGACAGGTTTAGGCGGGGGTACTCCAGATCTCTGTTTCGACCGATTGGGCAATCTCTATGCCTCCAAAGGTGGCGGAGATGGGCCCAACAATCTGATCTCTATCGACAAATCCACGGGGGCAGGTAGTGTGATTGGGCCTATAGGCTTTACTTCAGTCAGCGGCCTCGCAACCCGCATTGATACACTACTGGTAGGTATCCATACCGATAATCTTCAAATTCCTGTTGCAATTGCCCTGCACCAGAACTACCCCAACCCGTTTAACCCCAGCACGACGATTGAGTTTGCTTTGCCGCATGCCGGATTTGTGACGCTCAGGGTCTACAACATTCTTGGTGAAGAGGTGGCAACTCTCATCAATAGTGACCATTTGGCGGGGGGGATGTATCAGAATTAGTTGAACTTGGGTCTTGAAAACAGACATGGCGAGTAGTACTCTGAGGTGACGACCGCAAAATCGTTCACCATTAAGAGAGGACTATCGCCATGTGCAAGCGCAAAGTAGTCAATCAGATCGATC
>JBATTW010000252.1:0-8877 GCA_049670805.1 Bacteroidota bacterium | reverse complement strand
GTCGAGAAAAGTGCCACTCCATTTCCGGGTAATAATTGGATGAATAATTGGGATGATCACTGGGGAATGAAAGGTTATTCCTATTCGTGGTGGACTCATCATTTTGTTAAATCAGGTAAACGACTAGATATGTTTTATGCTGCAGGTTGGGGGGGACAGTTTATTATGGTCATCCCTGAACTAAACACAGTAGTTGTTTTCACTTGTGGCAATTACGTATCATATAGGCCTCCTTTTGAGATTCTCAAGAAATATATTTTACCGGCTTTTAATGATGAATAAGTACCTCTTTACAACACTCCCTTCAAATGATTTAGGCCTGGTCACGCGATCGTTGCCGATTGCTCGAGAACTGCGAAATCGCGGACATCAAACGGCCTTTTGCAGTCCAGCGAGAGCCCCGAACAAGTTGATATCTGAGGCGGGTATCGACAACCTTCTTCCGAGTCAGCCCCTTTATTATCTCATCTCCGGGGATGTCAGATTTGAAAGTTTTGCCCACCTTCTACGCTCACGACACCTGATACGAAATGTTGGAATCCTTATTTCTTTCCTAAGGCACATGTCTCAGTCCAGTACGGCAGAAATCTGGGATATCGATCACTTCATGTGCATGCTTGGAATGTGGAATGAGAAACTCGTCCGGGCTAACGTAGACGCGCTGACAGAGATTATAGATACATATGAGCCGGATGTAATTGTGGACTCTTGTAACCCGTTTGCCTGCATCGCAGCCAAGGCCAGCCATAAGCCGCTGATTACTGTCATTCAGGCAGATATGCACCCTCAGAGTCAAGGTTTCATCTGGTGGAAGAAACCTCCTTCCGAACTCCATCCTTCCCCCGTCCCGGGTACCAATAGGATACTGGCAGAATATGAATTGCCGCAAATCCAAAACATGGGTGAGCTTTTGATTGGCGACACGACACTGGTTCTGGGCATGCCAGAGACAGATCCCCTTCCGGAAACCGCAAACGTGACATACATCGGACCAATTCTATGGCAAAAGCAGGAGGAAAAGTTACCTGATTGGGTTGATGATCTTGGCAGAGAACAGCCTGTAATTTGGCTGTATCCGGGCAACCTCAAATATAGTAGAGCGTCCAGCACATCCTTCGATTCTGCGGTAGTCCTACAAGCATGCATTGAGGCGCTGGGGAATGAAGCTGTACAGGTTGTTCTCACCACAGGGCATCATTCCCTTCCTCGAGAATATCTTCCCCTACCATCTAACTTCCGTCACGAACCCTATATTCCTGGTCTCGCGATGGCGGAGAGGAGTGATCTGCTCATCCATCATGGCGGTTATGGATCATGCCAGACTGGGCTTTATACCGGGCGACCCGCATTGATCATCCCAACGTATTCCGAGCGCGAGAGCAACGCCCGGCGGATTGCTGCACTGGGAGCAGGGGACTATGTATTACCCAAATCAGACATCACGGGAAAGAAGAAAAGGGTCTCCGAGGATGAGGTGCGCACAAAAGTGTTCAATATCCTTTCGAATGCATCGTTTGCAGAGAACGCCAAAAGGATGAGCGAGAGAATGAAAACCTATGGCGGCGCATCTGAAGCGGCGCGATTGATTGAGAGATCTGTCCAGGTGGATGAGAGAAATAGCGGGCTCACAACCAGGTGAAGACGACCGCTGCTTCGCAGCATAGGGTACGCGTGCTGCGCCAACCAAGGGTCATGACCCCCATGGCTTGGTCCATTTCGGATGAGAACTTCTCTGAAACTGATCTGTTCCACCCCCAGTACTTTTTCACGTAACCAGTGCCTTCACAACCCTCACGATTCGCTCTCATTACTCCGCCTGCTGTATGTGCGCTGGCAATAAAAAAGGCTCTCGTTGTGAGAGCCTGGCGTGCCCGGAACCCACGATATCCTCCAATCACAACACACCAAAAGATTGTTGTGATTTTTCGCTCGGGTTTTGCCCCTCTCCAGTATGCGGGGTTTCAAGCATTGAGCGGCAGGGTATCGGCTATACTCTTCTTGAGTTCTCTGGCAATGACCTCCAGGTGGGTCTTGTTCGCCGGGCCGGCCGCAGATCCCACGACGGAAATATGGGTTCCGGGAATCTCGCGGATGATTGCTCCCTCGGGGGTGAGATCGCGCCATGCGACTCTGGAATTGCGTTTGGCGTTGAGCGACTCAGCTGTCAGGAAGAGATCGATCCGGCCGGGGTAGGTGTGCGGGATGTGTCTCCGTATGGCCCACTGCCTTGTGATATTCTTCATCTTGCGACGGATATGGCTTCCGCGTTCGGAGGAGCTCTTGCTGGAAAAGTCGCCGACCTGCCGATCCAGACGGCGCGTCAACCTGTCCCAGAGATACATGCCAAAGCTCACGTATGCGCTGGGACGCTGAAGATACGGGGGTGTAGGTTCCACCATGGCCAGGAGCGCAACGGGCTGGCCATCGGCATGAAACAGTTTGCCCATCTCAAGCGCCACAGCGCCGCCCGAACAGGAACCAACAAGATAGTATGGACCCTCCGGCTGAACCCTGCGTACATCAGCATGGTATTTCGCCGCCTGCGCTCGAATATTGGAGGGGTCTCGCAAACGCTCTTCGATGCCGTACACGCGCCGGCCCGGCCCATAGAGCCATGCGAATGCCCCGAGACCGCCGAAGACATTTCCTGCTGTTCCGGGCAGATAGAACAACGGGGGTCTGGTTTCGCCATCCTGGATCTGTACAAGGGAGGATTCAGCTCCGGCACGTGCCTCCTGATCAATGACTATAGCCAGTTGTTCGATGGTCGGAGCTTGAAAGGCGGTGGACAGCGGCAGCTCTGACCTGAACACCTTGTGTATCTCCGCAAGGACGCGCGATGCCAGGAGGGAATCTCCCCCAAGAGAAAAAAAGTTGTCCTGAATGCCTACCCGTGAGACGCCGAGTGCGTCGGCCCAGATTCCCGCGAGTTTTTCTTCCACCAGGTTACGGGGTGCCACGTAGGGCGGCTTCAGTTGGTCCGCAAGCTTGTCCGCCAGGCCAATGCGCTGCAACTTGCCAGTGGGACCCTTTGGTATCGTGTCGACAATCAACACCCGGGTCGGGACTTTGTGGTCGGCCAGCCTGGCGAGAGCGAACTCACGGAGCTCCCGTTCGGTCGAAACGGCGCCTTGCCCGAGTACGACGGCGGCAGCAACATCTTCGCCAAGTCTCGGATGGGGTACAGCAAACGTCACAGCCTGTGCGACAGCAGGGTGATCCATGAACGCTTCGTCAACCTCGCGGGGCATGACCTTCTCACCACCCCGGTTGATGATCTCCTTGAGACGGCCCGTAATGAAAAGATAGCCTTCTTCGTCCATATACCCCTGGTCGCCTGTCCGGAACCAGCCGTTGGTGAAGGCACCTTCATTGGCCGACGGATTGTTTTCATAGCCGTTCGTGACGTTGGGGCCACGAATCACGATCTCTCCTGGAGAGCCTTCCGGGAGGAACTCCCCTTGTTCATTCATAATCGACACTTCGGGGCCGGCTGCCACTCCGACCGAACCGGGCTTCCGTGTGCGGGGAGGCAACGGGTTGCTGGCCATCTGGTGGGAGGCCTCGGTCATGCCGTAGGATTCAATTACCGGTGCGTCGAATACCTTCTCCAGCGCCATCATCACCTGCGGAGGCAGAGAAGACGATGAAGAGCGGATGAATCGGAGGGGGACGTCAGCAACGACGTCACGGTTTTCTGCGGACCGTGCGAGAACGGACTGGTGCATCGTTGGCACTGCTGTGTACCACGTCGGCCTGTGTGAACGCATCCACTCGAAGAACCGGGATTCATCAAATCCCGGTGTGCACACGATGCTTGCCCCTGTGGCCAACGTGCTGAGTGTGGCTCCAATCAAGCCGTGAATGTGAAACAGCGGCATAACGTTCAGGCATCGATCATTTTCTGTCAGCTCGAGCGCAGCCCGTATATGTTCGGCTGAAGCGCAGATATTTTGATGTGTGAGCGGAACAATCTTGGGCCGTGAAGTAGTCCCTGATGTGTGCAAGATGAGAGCGATATCATCCGGCTCCGCGACGCCGGCAGGTGTGTCGGATTGTTGCGCGGTTCCCTCCAGCGAGAAGAGTCCTGCCGGCTGGTCGTCTAGCGGGCTCAATTCGATCACAGCGATCCCCTTTGCCCGGGCTGATTCCAGAGCCGGGCCAGATGTCCCTGTGAGTGTGATCAGGGCCCGGGCGTTCAGATCGGTGAGATAGAAGTCGAACTCAGAAGTGCGATATGCAGGGTTCAGAGGCGCACTCGTTGCACATGACGCCACCGAGAGAAACGAGACTGCCATCTCCGGGCCGTTTGGGAGAACGATCGCAACACGATCGTTGCGGCCTATGCCCAGACTGTTGAGTTTGTCGACGACAGCGTTGACGTGTTGTCGGAGATCTCCGTACGTGAGGGGTTGCCGTCCGGGAGCTGCAACGGCGAGCGCGCCGGGTGAGGATTCGGCGTGGGCAGCAAGTATACCGTAGACGGTCGCAGCGCTCACCGTGAGCCTCTTTGATATCCTGGATGGGGTTAATCTACTGCAATACCGCTGGAGAATCAACGGAGTGAAGGCGACCTAACTGGAGAAGAAGTCGAGGAAGGTCAGGGGAGGAATATGTGTGGATTCATTACGGATGAATTGCGATATTTTCATGCCGGTTCACAATCTAAGACATGTTATGTTCACGGGAGGTTGAAGATGTTGGCAGGATATATCCCAAGGATGATCATTGTGGTTTTGGCTCTCGCCCTCACGGGTGCCTGCGCTCAAGATCGACGTAAGGTGGAAAGAACAAACCAAGGCTTGGGCGACAATGCAAAACTTCGGGCATTGTACGAGCAGGATCAAGCTGATCGATCAGGTGGTTCCGACAGCATTGATTGGACGTTGGTCAACCAGCGTGACAGCCTACGACGCGAGCGTGTGCGCGAACTGCTAGACTCAAACGAGGTAAGAACTTCAGAAGACTATCGTCACGCCGCAATGATCTTTCAGCACGGCTCAGATACAACCGCCGCCCGACTTGCCCACGAACTGGCTCAGCAGGCCGTCGGGCTTGATTCCACAAACGCCAGCGCAAAATGGCTGCTTGCGGCGTCATGGGACAGATATCAGATGCGTCTTGGGAAACCGCAGTGGTATGGAACGCAGTACGTAAAGGACAGCGAGAATGGTCCCTGGCGATTGTATGATATCGACACGACAGCCGTTTCGGATCATGCGAGGCGGCAGTTGGGTGTACCAACCTTGGAAGAGGCAAGAGCGCGAGTGGAGGAGTTTAACCGGCCAAGTGACGAGTGACCAGCCCACTGTAGTGGTGCCAGTGATGAGCACGCTATTTCCTGTAGCCCGTTAGAGCCATCTGGACAGTCGAGGGATCGGCAATAGGGGAGGGCTTTGGTTTCGTGATCTTGGTCGGTTGACAATGGCGACCGCCCGGGCAGCAATGTCCGCGTTGTGTTTTGGCGGGGAGAATGAAGAAGGCCCTCGCTATGAGAGCCTGGAGTGCCCGGAACCCGGAGAGTCCGCACTCTTAACAGAATCCTTCACGGTCTTTTGATTCCAGATCAACCTCGCGACGGGAAGAAAGCCTTTTCTCACCCCGAGCCCTCTTTCTCCGTTGTGAAGGTAAGGAATGAAGATCTTCTCCTTCACTTCCTCGGGTATGCCGGGTCTGTTATCGATCACATCAATTCCTGATCCGCGGTCAACTCGAGCGTGGCCGGATCGACGTGCGACGAAAACCGCACCATATGATCAGGTATTTGCCTATGAGTCAAGTGCAGGTGGGTTTGTTGCTATTGTATTGAGGGTGGAGTAACTTTCCGGCAGTTGCTGATGTCTCCTGAAGCTGACCGAGTTTTTCGTTCTTGATTCTCCTGCTAGTTCCGTTCTTGTGACAAGTGGGTTGATGAATGAAGCAGAGGCATAGAGCTTCGTTTTGCGGAACTTATGCGAAAGCGCTGGTTCAGATTAACGAACACTTCGAGGAAATATGAAAACTGCCCGCTTATTCTTCGCAACATCTTGAACTGTCACATCCCTAAGAACTTACACGGGAAATAGCACCCGCTAACTGATACGCTTATCCTTGAACGGGGTGGCGATAAGGCAACGTGAAACTGCAGCGTGTCTTCCTACGTTGTCGCAAACATAACTCAAGAGGCAATCCATGGAAACTCCCCTTAAAGGCAGACCAGATGAAGTTCTTGAAGATCTTGAGCAGATTGTTTTGGAGGCCATCGAGCGAGACGAAATAGTTCTGTTCTACATTGGACGCTCGGTAGACCTGGATGCCACCCAAGAAAATCACGGTTCCGACGAGATCATTCCTCTGTATGAGACTGAGAGTGCTGACAATGCAATTGAGGTAGAGGATTCATTGCTAAAGGCGTTCTATAACCATCCAAAATGTGAGAATGAAAGTGAGCACGGCGATGGAGGCATCTCTCTGGAACTCGTGAGTTATGTGTACGCTGCAATTTGGTATCGATGATCACAAATGTGACAATGAAGTAGGGATCAACAAAGACATCACTGGGATCGTTTTTTCCTCCTTTGATGATTGGCGGATGAGAAGCAAATAGACTATGCCGGGCGCTCAGCCTTGATGAGACGGCCCGGCCTCCACTAAAACCTCTTTTCTCGCGTCAAATCGTGCATTCTGAAGGAACATACTGCACCGAGATCCTTGTTTATAGAATGAGGCCTCCCGTGGAGACCGGGGAATTGCCAGTATTGCGAAGACCGAGCCCCTGAAATTGCATTAATGTTGACTCTCCACTTCTCGTTGTATATCGCGGTCTGGCGTGGGTGGCACAGAAGTTGAAAACCCTTGGGATTGGAATGAAGAGTCTGGCAACACATACTGAGCGATTGGCCAGTTTTCTGGCACTTCTCTTCCTCGCTGCAAATGCCGGCTATACGGTGGTTCTGGAGTACTGCACCACTGAATGTGTGGCTGTCTGTTCAATGGAAACGTGCGCGGACCAGATGGCTTTTGATATGTCCAGTGGCGACACCATGCCTGCTCGGGACATTGGCTCTGTGCAAGTGGAAAGCGAATGTCACAAGGTGACCATCGCTGGCGGGCTCAATTTCATACCGATGGTATCGGAGACCGCCCTGGAGGGGCAAACGTCGACGCTTGATGTCCTTTCCTCTGCCGCTGCACGGAATGTGGTGCCGCCCGAAACGCCTCGCATCAGCCATTGTTCCTCCTTACCCGCCGGCGACGCTCGCCAATACGCGGTGGAGAGGTACGTTCTCCACGCCAGCTTCCTGATGTAGCCCTCCCTTCTTTGTGTCAATCTTGCTCATAGCGTGGTGATTGACACTGTGCCGTGAGTCAACCCTTCTTTGTACGTTGCAGGTCGATGTGCAGGGTCACTATAGACATTCGACATAGATAAACAATCTTCAGGAGTTATGATGAAACAACTTATCGCATTACTGGCAATAGGTGCTCTTCTCGGTCTCGTCTCGGCCTGCGGGTCGGGAGATCATCAGGGAGAAGAAAAGAATGGTGAGACGGCCATGACCCATCAAGAGGCCAATGGCAATGCACACGATGGTGAATCCCATGGCGGTTCGCACATGGCGACCGACGAGACGAAGGAGCTGCCGAGCAGTGATGCCTGGGCGCACGAAGGGCCCATAGACGTGGAAGCTCTCGACGCCAACGATGATGGCTATGTCTACCAGGATCAGATGGACTGGAATGTCGTTGCCGACGAGGAGGGCAGATGCCCAAAGTGCGGTATGCTCTTGAAGAAGGTCTCTGTTGCCGAAGCTACAGAAAATCTTCGCAAATTCGGCTTTGAGGTCGTGAAGAGGTCAGAATATTGACGATGAAAGGGAGATACCGATGAAGTTATTTCTTCTTATACTTTTCGGAGTTGTGCTGGGTTCTTCAGCAAATGCCCAGCACCATTACAGTAACTGGATCCATCGAAATGCATCTGATACCACAGTCGTAGTCTGCTGGAACGACTCCCTGACGCAGATGTTCTTCCCTCCGGGGTCGATGGGGATGATGGGGATGATGGGGATGATGTATGATTCAGTCTATTCCCGGATTGATAACATGCCCATGGACAGCCTGCATCATCCGCACGATTCAACGGTCATTGGTTGGTACCGTATGCTCATGGGGCGGGACAGCTCCACGTTCGATCTGATGCATGATCAGGATGGACACGGTAACCATCATATGATGCAGTACATGAACACGGTCCACTGTCAGGTTCACTGGGACAGCATGCGCGCGGATTCCGTCCATCGGCACTGGCGTCCCACGGGGCTGATGGGGTGGGATGGCACATCATGGGAAACGATACCTGCTACATTTCTGGGGGACAATATCCTCGTCAGCGAATCAATGTCCATGTATTCTGCCACCGCCATTATCGGCTCGCCCGGTCAGATTACCTCGGTACCGGAGGGAGAAGTGCCGGGTCGGTTTTCCCTCGAGCAGAACTACCCCAATCCCTTCAACCCGAGCACGATAATAGAATTCTCCCTGCCAGAGGCTGGGTTCGTCACACTGACCGTGCATAACCTGATCGGACAGGAGCTTGCCACCATTGTTTCGGGGGAGCGTGCTGCCGGAACGTTTAGAGCTACGTGGGATGCAGGTGGATTCTCGAGCGGAGTCTATTTCTACAGGCTGACGGCCGGAAACTATGTTCAAACGAAGAAGATGGTAATGCTTCAATGACGCATGTTCATAGACAATTGACAGTTGTCAATTGTTAAGCCCTTGAGGTATGGTGGTGATTACCCGCCTTTTTCCTCTCTGGCCGGGCGATGTTGTAGCTTAATAGAAATGTCATGTATTTGTGCTTATTAGGAATGTCATGTTTTTGACAGGTGTTGA
>JBATTW010000251.1:0-1600 GCA_049670805.1 Bacteroidota bacterium | reverse complement strand
ATTTGTGGTCATGCGGGATTCGTGGGACCCGAGAAGCTATTTCCTGATCCTCAACTACGGCGAGTGGCAGAATCACAGCCATTACGACCAACTGGATTTCGAGATCTATGCCAACGGCATTCCGATCGCAGTTGATGCCGGTATCGGAAAGCTCGGATACCTGGATTCGCTCCACCTCGCCTGGTACAAACATCCGGCGTCGCATAACATGATCACCATCAACCAGGCAGTCCCGGAGAAGCGGGACATGCCAGGCTACGACAAGGTCTGGTCACCCCAGCAACACACCGAGTTCTTTGCCGCGACACACGACGGCTATCTCCGCTATCAGAAGGCAAGACACCGGCGTCACATCGTGTTTGCCAAGAGGAAATACTGGTTGATCATCGACGAGGTGAACACGGCCGGGAATAACCAGGAGATGGATTTCAATTTCCACACCCCCTGTTCGATGGCAGCGATCGAGGAGGGATTTGTCTCCAGCGGGGAAAACGGATTCCTGATCAAGCAGGATCGCCGTGATGCGTCCAATGTCAGCAGGATCAAGTCGAAAGGGGGAGCGGATCTCGGAGGCCTGCAGAATGAACCCCGCCATCGGGAGATCGACTGGCTCGTGTTTAGGAAGGCGCTGGGCGCGGATCGCCGGGCCGACCGCATGGCGACGCTCATCTACCCGTTTTCTTCAGCGGAAGTGATCGTTCCCGCCGACGTGTGGGTTGAACGCCAGGACCTGCGCGATGAGGCTGCGATCGGATATCGGGTCAAGACGAAAGACCGGGAGGATCTCATCATCCTCTCGGACGGAACATACCGGAGATTTACCGATGAGATCGAAGGGGATTTCAAGTACGCTCGCATCAGCTCTACTGCCGGAGGCGTCGATTACGTGGGACTCACAGGCGTCACGAAGTTCATGATCGACGGGGTGATACACCAGTCCTTCACAACCAGAAGGGACTATGAGTACAGGAAATAGTCGCGGAGGCCGTCGCTGTCAGCCTGGACGGAGGATGGAGCAGATTTCACAGGAAGTCTGATGCGGTACGAATTTCCCTATGACAAGATCGCGCCGGTCGAGGTTCCCGCATCTCATGCAGTTGAGGTCTACACTGTCAGGGCCGTCGATGGGGTGCGGGGGGAACCCGAGGTCCTCGTGGCCGCCAGTCTGGCCTCCCCTATCGGCATGCCGCGACTCTCCAGGCTGGTCGATGCCAGTTCGCGGATCCTGATCGTCGGCGATGATATGTCGCGGCCGACCCCGATCCATCAGATCGTCCCTGCGCTGTTGGCGGAACTTGCCCGGGGCGGAGCGCAGGATGCCAACATACGGTTTCTGGTGGCACTTGGCACCCACCGTCGCATGACCGGGGAGGAAATTGCCGCAAAGATCGGCGCAGGGGCAGCGGCCCGCTTCCCTGTCGTCAACCACGAATGGGAGAATCCCGCCGCACTGCACGACTACGGCACGCTTGATGGGACTCGCATCGTGCTGAACCGCGCCATGCACGACTCAGATGTTGTCATCGGCGTGGGGAGCATTGCACCGCATCCGGCTGCGGGTTTCTCCGGCGGGGGGAAAATCATTGCGCCGGGGGTGGCC
>JBATTW010000250.1:0-4761 GCA_049670805.1 Bacteroidota bacterium | reverse complement strand
CCTCACGGGTATTCTCGGGGGCCCAGACAGCAGCATAGCCGGAGGAAGCCATTTCCCAGCCCATGAACTTGACACTCCCATCGGCGGCGGCGATAGCCACATGTGAAGCCCTCTCAGGGCTCGGTTCCGTACCCGAATGTTTACCGAAGAAATTCTCCTCTTCAGCCGTCGGGAGTGAAGTATGCGAATCCGTTGAACCGATCAAACCAACCTTAAAAGGATTTACTCCCGTCTTCTGCTCCAGCTGCAGACCAAGCTTGAGTGCTGAACGGCCGTACTCATACTGAAGCATATCGCTGGTTTTCGCCTCACTCAGGTTCAGATTTCCCTTGTCCCAGGTCTCGTAGTCAGCGAATTCATCATTGGGCGAGAGAAACGGATGGGCTTCTCCATCTCCCTTGATCTGTGTAACCTCATAGATGGGTTCCCACCGATCCCGCGTTTCAGCATACTCTTTCGTGATCGGGTTCCCATCCATGTCCGTCAAAGCGAACATCATGCCGTTGGAGAGGTTGCCATTGTGGGGAATAGCAAGCAGCTTGCCGCCGGTTTTATCCTCATACACTGCCAGAGCTCTCCAGAGATCTTCCGGATCTACGCTCGTTTCAGTAATAACCGGTAGAGTTCTCTTGGCAAGGTCCCCTCCATCGCGATAGACGACCACCCGGTGCAGATTGTTGCCCGGGGGGACGAGAGATGTCCACTCATATCCGATGAATGCCGTGAAGGCGCCGGGCTCGTTGTATTTCTCGGCCGCCTTGATAACATCTTCCCATACGGTCCCGCGCATGTCCGGATCATTGAAATCGAACGGGACTTTGCCTCTGGAAAAGAGGTCGATGAGCTCCAGAGTGGCTTTCACAGCTTCCTGTCCGCCAGCATTGAACATCTGATGCCAGCGCCGGCCGGTCTCATTGGATGTGATGTAGGGATCACCGCTGAGGATCTTCTTGAACATACCGTACCCATCGGAGTGGTCTGCAATAACGAGAAAATCCAGGGGGCGGGAGAGTTTCACTCTCAGCCCTCCCGATGAGACGACCTCCTCCCCACGCGCAAATCGATAGGCCTCATCCAGCCCGAGACGGTTGCCAAACGCCCCCGCATCAACCGACAAAACCGTATGCAGGTGAGTATCCCCCCAGTAGACATGCGTGGGAAAGTCCCTCCCGGCATAGGGCGAATAGTTCGGCTGGCTGTACGCGTCCTTCAGATGCTCCGTCGAACCACTCAAATCCTGAGCGATTGCGGGCCCGCCCATTGTCAAGAACAGCAGGACGATGAGTGACAGAAAAAGGCGAAACGTGAGAAATGCGGGTTTCATTGAACACCTTTCGGATGTATTACTCTTGACGGACCGTGGATTTCTTTCGAGATGAGCGCCCAATATATGTCAATTACGCCAGTTAATCAAACGAGATCTTCGAATTCCTTCTGCAGATCTCTTCCAAGGGCTTCAGAAAGTGAACGAAGCCACACCTTCAGATACTCCCGGTCCATAGCATGGTTCCGGGCCAGGATACCACGAATATCTTCGCTGTCGCGGGGACGTCCGGCAATGAGCTTATGGATGACGAGGTCCTCAACCGCCGCGAATCGAACAGAGGTGTCTTCCATTTCGACCGCCACCGCCCGCCCCATAGCCTGTCGTTCATACTCCATGAATGAAAAGATGAGGCCGATTCTGACGCCGGTAGCCTGATCCGCGACAGGCAGAACGTTGGTCTCGCGAACGAATTTGTCAACATCCTCCACCGCTACCTGAAGACCCACAGCTCGGACCAGTTCGAGGAGCGTGTTCAGTGCGGAGTTATCTGCCCCGAGTGTGATACTGATGTCTCGCGTCAAGCGCGGCTCACCATGCAGGAGAACCGCCTGGCCACCTATCACCATATAGGGTATATCGGCGCGAACGAGCGCGCTACCGATCTTTGCGAGGAGGGACTGAAACATTTCCATTCAGAAGTGCCGCCAGGCGGATGTCATCGTCGATCCCTTCGAGGAGGTCCTTCTGCGTGAAGTACCCCATGCGACGAGCCTCCTGGTACAGGCCTTCCAGGATCGCGTACTTTTGGGCGAGCGACAGATCGTCCTTCGCCCGAGAAGCAGCATCAAAAGCGGAGACTTGTTTCGGATCGGTGATCATGTACTAATATACTCAAATCCCCAAAGAATTGCGATATGTGCAAACAGACGATATGGACGTTCGTTCTCAATAGACACGCCCGGAGCCATTACAGGGCCCGTTATATCTCTGCAGCAAAGATCCTCACCTCGCCCGTCTCCAGATCCAGCTCATGCTTCCGTTGCGCCGTGCCTCCATCTACCAGAGCCATCGGTTTCGGGAGTGTCAGGGTTCGCACTCCATCGCTGGCCGCAACAATCGCCGCGGCATCGCGCGTAGCCCAGATGATGTCAGGCTTGCTGCTCCAGAGATCCGCACCCGCCTGCCGGGCAAGCCAGCGCAGAAGCTGCTGAGGAAGGGGCGCACTCCCCACATAGACGGATGTGTACCCGTCATACTCCTTCGTGGCAAATGCTACCTCGCCGGTATCCGCCCAGTATCCGAGCGGTGTGGCTTTGTCATCGGTTACTGCAAAACGCGGCCGCTTGCTCCGGTTGACCCCGAACTGCAGCTTCACCGCTTCGATTTCAGACCGGATCAACATCTAACCGGGGGCATCCAGGATCTCAAACCGGAACCCGGTCAGTGACTCCATCCTCCCAAGATCCAGCTTCTCTTCTGCAACGAATCCCGGGGCGTAGTACCAGACAACGGTCATCCCGCTGTCGCGCAGGGCCTTTTTCAGATGGTGAACTTCTTCCTCTCTCATAAAATAGAGGTTCATCATAAAGAGGAGACGATACCTCTCCCTGTCATCCAGCTCGAGATCGGAATGAAAGAGAAAATCCATTGGCGCGCCGATCCGGTGATACGCCCTGGCCTGAGAATTGATAAACCACTGATTGATGAAATCCGAATACTTGATGCCGTAGTCCTCCCAGGGCCGGTCGGCGTCCCAGTGCTCCGTGGCTGCGAAGGTCTTGGCATCACAGAGCGCGGCAATCTGAGAAGCTGGGGTAATATCCAGGTCTTTCCTTCGTTTCCCCAGCGTGGCGAACCGCTTCATCTCTGCGATCATCTCATGGCCGCCGTACCACCCATCTTTCGCCTTGTTCAGCGGCCCGAAATCATAGAGCCATCCCCCGACGCCGGAGGCAAAAACCTGGCCCAGGTCCCTCCGAAGGATCCGCCGCGACCCCTCAAGCGTATCGCTCCCTATCCCCCCGTGTCCGCCAATGACTCTGTGCGGGCTCTCGTCCCGGTAAGTGCTCGGGTCCATCTCTGAGATATAGAGCTTCCCGCGTCTCCGAAGCGACTCTGTCATCATCCGGAAGCCGCCATCACCCGCAACACCGCGGGCGCTCCCCAGTATGTTCCCGGCCCCATCCTCCATGGTGACCCGGACACCGTTTTCGTCCTTCACGTTTCCCGGCTGATAGGTGTACGGCCCCACGATGTAGTCGATATCCGGACTCTCAAAGATCTTCCGTGCTGCCAGGTATCCCCCTTCCTGAATGCGGACCTGCTCCAGCAGGTACCCGTAGAAGACGCCGGCCAGGGCGCGGCCTTTCGTCGCTTCATGCACCGTCCGGCACATGATGACCGCGTTCTCCGCTACCGTCTCGTGAAACTTCTGGTAAAACTGGATGACAGGGTTCTCTTTCTCCGGATCCCGCAAGAGCCCGTAGGTCGTCTTCAACCTGGCCTCCACGTCGGGGATATTGCCACAGGCACGACGCATCGGCTCGCTGTAGTCCGGAAGAAAGTTGGCCCCATAGTAGTTCCACTCACCTGTCCGTCCCGTTGTCGGCATGTACCCGATCACGCGGCTCCGCAAGGGGGACTCTTCAATGTGTTCCAGATAGGCACCCAGCATCCCGGCCGTATCCCGGCGCCACAGCTCCGAGGCAAGAGAGGCCTCCCACAACTCATTTCCTGTTCCGAAATAGTGTCCCCCCTCGGTGAAAACCAGATCCTGGTGCTTCAAAATATCGTAACGCTTCTCGGGGATATCGAGCCCGTACTTGATCAACTCCTCCGGGTGTGCCACTTTCCACCAGGTGGGCGTGTTGAGCTGGAGCCGCGGCATGAAGAACGCCCCGGGATTGAGCTCGAGGAGCCGGTCGAGAAACACATCCACACGGGACCAGTCGTACCGGTCAGGACCCAGCCACATCGAGCGCGTTCCGATGATCGGGTTGTAGATATTGAGCCCGGCCTCTTTGAAGTTCTCCATGGTATTGTAGAGGTGGGTGCTCAACGCCAGGAGCGGATAGACCTCTTCGCCATTCAGAAAGAGCCGCGGACCGCCCCGCTCAACACTGATCTCCGCCCGTGCGGGTGGCTCGCCCTCCAGCTCCTGGATGTGACGCAACGCCGCGTTCCGCTGGATTTCCCGGGCGTTGGGTTGGAGCAGATCAGTGGGAGTAAACATGAGCGCTCCGGCTGTACAGCTCATAGATCTGACAAATGTGCGTCGTCGCATTCTCGTTCTCCACCAGGATGGGAATGGATCGTGGGCACGGCATGGACACGCTACAAAAACGTCTCTTAAAAGAAAAGAAAAAGGGAGCCGAAGCTCCCTTTTTCATCTACTGCAACGCCACCGTCGTTCCCAGGGGGTTGAATCCCATGAAGTAGAGGATCCCGTTTCTTTCCATCACCCCCCGGACGGTCAAAGATACAGACTCATCGTT
>JBATTW010000249.1:0-2039 GCA_049670805.1 Bacteroidota bacterium | reverse complement strand
CCCAGCTGGGGGAGTATCAACTTCCGGTGATCAACAATCTGATGAAGCGAGGTTTCTTTGATGCGATGCACCAGCTCGTCAGTGCCGAACGTCCCTTTGCCCGCGGCGCACCAGACGTTGATCCCTTTGGTATCCAGCACCAGGATGTACGCATCTATGCCGGGGAGGTTGGATCTCAGAGCGTCGAAGCTAAGTGTGTAGTTTGCGGTGACAAAGACCAACGAAGCCGGTGTCGGGTTGCCTAGGGCATACAGTCCAGGGTCCACCCGGCGCCGATTCCTGCCGATCCCCAGGCGCGTCAGGAAATGATCCCGGCGGTCCCTCAGTGAAATCGCACTTGTGGCCGGCCTGACGGCAGCGTAGGGGGTCGGGTTCCTGTCGTGAAGTGTCATTAGTTAAGCACCGTATCCAAAGGCTAATATGGCCCGATTGGCCCGTGTTGTCAAGCACGGAGCCGGATTCGTCACGGTTATGGCCGAAACTGGAAGATTTAGGGGGTGTATCCTTTCCCCTCCCCAAACCGTCTTCAGGGTGTAGCCACTTGAATAACAATAAGGAGACAGGAAGATGAAACATCCAGACGGATCCCACGGATCGCCCAATGGGAGAGGAGCCGAAGAGAGCTGCTGCGGTTCCTCACCCCTGATGGGCAAGTTCATGATGGGTATGATGAAGCGATTCTGCGGGGAGCAAAAAGAGGGCGTTCCCCGGTGCTGCTCCATGATGGAAAAAATGAAAGGGAAAGAAGATGACCACGCTTAAGGGATTGATCTGGTTGGGGCTCCTCCTCAATCTCGCCCTTTACGGCCAGGTGACAGGACAAACTCCGTTAGGAACGGATGGACCGTCAGGCCCCCGGTTCTTCCCGGTGCTGGATCCGGCTTTTGACGCGGAACCGACGTTCTTTGTGAAGTCCGGGATCATGAACGTCTCTGGCAGTAGTGCATCCGGCACTGCGGTAGGCGCTGAACTGGCCTTCAACTGTCTCTTCTTTGAGCCGGCCGTGGGGAAGATTCGTCCGGCGTTCAGCCTTAACAGGTATTCCGATGACGTATTCACCCTCAGCACAATAGAGCTGAATCCGTCATACGTCTATTATATCACTCAGAATCTCTCGGTAGGAGGAGGGCCCGGGTTCGGCTATATGATATCCAGCAAGGGTCCCGCTACGAACACTTGGACTGTCCAGGCAGGCGTTGGCATCGGCTACGACCTCGGCATCGTATCGCTGGGGCTGGAAGCCAGATACCAGTGGCAGGAGAACGAGGACAAAGGTGTGGTGAACCTCAATAACTCTCCAGGGTGAACTTCAAAATAGGCGTCAACCTCTGATCTGAGAGCCGAGGAATCAGGGTGTGAGGACGAAATCCGAAAAAGATCTTGATTCGTTGCGAGGCATTGATGATCTTGACTACATCCAACTCCGAGAGTGTAGATCTCTATCAGAACGACCTTCTCCTTTCTTCTTCTTTCGACCGTGAGCGGGATCGCATGACAAAAGGTAGAGTGCAGTTCGAGCAGGTCCACGCCGAGTACCGGCCGAAGATTCTCAGATATCTGAGGCGTATGGTGGGGCTGGATGAGGCGCAGGACCTGTCCCAGGACGTCTTTGTCAAAGTGAAACGTGGGCTAGGAGGCCTGCGGGAAGATTCCGGACTCTCCACGTGGATCTATCGGATTGCCACCAACACAGCCCTTGATCGAATACGGAGCCCATCGTACAAGCGCTCGGTTCGGCTGGCCGATGCAGGAACCTCAGACCAGAATGTAGAGATCGAGATTCCGGATCAGGATCCGTTAACCGGCGAAAAAGCTCCCACCGTTGAGCAGCAACATGTCAGGGATGAAATGAACTCCTGTATCCGTCGCTTCATTGAGAATCTCCCTGAGACCTACCGGAGCGTTGTGGTGCTGGGCGAGCTGGAGGGGCTGAAGAACCGGGAGATTGCTGAAGTACTCGATGTGAGTCTGGATACAGTGAAGATCAGGCTGCACCGTGCACGAGCTCAGCTCAGGGAGAAGCTGGAGAAAGGTTGTAG
>JBATTW010000248.1:0-2066 GCA_049670805.1 Bacteroidota bacterium | reverse complement strand
AGGGTACTGATATCGTCTACTCTGCATTGCTGGCAGCACACTCATTAGGGTGTGCTGTGAGCGTGCGATCCCTCCTTACCTGCGCAATCCAAGTTGTTCTGCGAGATGTTGGGCGATGGCGACGGTGTACGTTGGCCGTAGACCAACGGTATGCCGACACCTCCAAGGGCGGTGCCATGCCCTGTCGAACATGTCCAAGAGATGGGCACGTTTTTCTAATGTGTCCATTCTTCTTTGTCAGAGTAGGCCAGATTGTGGGAGGGCAGCCTCAAGGGATTGGAGGGCCGTCGGAGATCGCTTCTCGTGAGGTTCGTATTCTTCTCACAATCCGTCTGCGAACAGTTGGCCAAAACTTGCCACAGGCGTGGCAGAGACATACACTCGTTGTGATTTACTGCTGCTGACTCGCGGGACGATCGGATTTTCCTACACCCTAGCAGCCGAATCACACCGGATTCGGTTCGCTACCTGTCAAGGGGATCGTTACGTTGGTGGATAAGGTGCCGATGCGCCATGCGCCGTAATGAGGCATGTTTGACAACAGCCTTCCGCGCGGGATGGATTCCCTGTGAATGGTCGCTACGGATGGAGCGAATCGCGGTCCGGGATCTGCTCACATGAGTGAACAAACTCCTGCGAAGTTGCGGTGTAACCCAGGAACGCTTCAACGTGCCGGAGGATATAGCGAGTAATCGTCTGATCCTCCAGGGTATCGTGGTATTCCATTGCGGCGGTGCAATCACGCAGCAAGACGATGCGGTAGTTGCGGTACAGTGCATCGTGCAGGGTCCCCTGTACACAGGCATTGGCCGCAAATCCCACGACGATGAGGTTCTTGATATGCAGATTCCTGAGCAGGGTCTCCAGACAGGTGTCGAAGAATCCGCTATACATCTGCTTCCGCACGATATATTCGCCCGGCTTCGGTTCGACCAGCTTGCTGAATCGAAATTCGGCCGGATCCGTCTCCCAGCGCTCTTCCACGCTCAGACCGTGCGTTCGGACAAGAAGGGCGCCGAATTCGCTGTATTGCGTTGCCACCATCTGGTTGGAGTTGTTCAGAAAAATGATCGGGAGCCCAGTCCGGCGTGCCGCTTCCAGGGCTGGTTTAACGTGGTCGACCATCATCCGGCGTTCTACTTCGGTGGACCCCTTGTAGAAAAGGGCAGGTCGCTCCGGCTCCGGTTCTCCAGGTGCATAACCCAGTCCATACACGTCGATCAGCATGAAGGCTGTTTGCCCCAGAGCCAGCGACAGCATCTCCTCGGCGTGGCCAAGGTACGCTTCGGGTGGATACATGCGATAGTAGCGACCGGGAATTTGCAGTTCCATTGTCGTCTCTCTATTGTGAGGCCAAACAGAGTCTTACACGGCTACCGGGCAGATCTCTCCTCCCATTCCCAGAATGATCACCCGCGCGGATCTCCCTTTCCGTCGGGAAGCTTCGTTCAGAGCGTCCTGAACAGAAGCGAACGGTGTGAATCCCAGGCGCCGGATATCTTCAGCACTGATCCCCGGGGATACCATGAACGCGTGCGTGCGCTCGACTAGTCTTCCACCCTGAACAATATTGTGCGCGGTGACTTTGTCTATGCGCCCCTCCTGCACAAGCCGGGTCGTTGTCGCCAGGCCCTGGTATCCAAGTGCCAGCACATCGGGGTGCTGCCGGCTTACCCCTTCCGGGGAGGGTGTGACGACGATGACCGCCGCGTCGTCGGGAACGATGCACTCGAGGGCGCACATGGCCTTGACACCCTGCCACAGGTCCTGATCGAGCGGGTGAGTATCAGTGATAAAGATGCTGGCTGTTTCCGGTTTGCTGATCGCGACGCGGAAGAGCTGTCCCGCCAGCGCGCTCCCGGCGCGATGGGCCTCGACCGGATTCCCTGAAAAGCAGCCGATGATCCGACATTCGCCGTCGAGCACGACATTGATGATGGAGGTGAGGCCAGCCAGGTGCGCCACACGATCGATCCGTTCGCGCATGGGATTATCGCGGACGCCCAGAACATCTTGCTGCGGGTAGTGCACGCTCTGCCAGTGAAATTCCCCCACGGCTTCCTCGG
>JBATTW010000247.1:0-2587 GCA_049670805.1 Bacteroidota bacterium | reverse complement strand
GACCGGAACCACTCGAAACAAAGACCCTCACCTCTCCATCTGCAAGAGTAGGAAAGAAGGAGAAGAGACTCGTGTCCGATGAAAGGAGAAAGAGCTCACCCGGACCCACGATCTCTTCTTCCCCCGTAAACGTGAACCGCCGGCTTTCACCACCTTCGGTGGGACCGTCCCGGACGGACCAGCCCTCCAGATCAATCGACCTCTCCGTGGCGTTCAAGAGCTCCACAAACTCGGCAGAGCCGGAGAGAGGTTCATAGAGAAACTCGTTGATGATGATCGAGCCCCGGGGATAGGAGACCTCCACTGCGAATCGCACCGCGTTGTTCGAGGATCGCATGTCGTGTTCCCAGGACGCCGCAAGGATCATCTCGTGCCTTCCGGGATCCGGAGGCGTCCAGAGGATGGGGACATCGAGTGAGTCGCCGGGCTCAACGGGAAGGGTCACCGTCGCCCACGCAACGATTTCACCAGACTCCCCCGTTGAATCCCCGTCCCGGTCATGGTAAAGGAGAAGCTCGAACATATCGGTCGGACTCCCTCCCACGTTTCGGAGGATCGCGTTGATCGCACCCTGAATCTTCGGGAAGAGGTGTATGGGCAGCTCCACATCCACGAGGAGATCGTAGGCAAGACGCATGATGGAGTTACGGCGTCCCGGAGTACTTCCCTCGGGATCCTGCGAGGGACCCCAGTTCGCGCTGGAGATGGAAGACATCCGGGGGTCCACCCTCTCGAGTGATTTCCCATCCTTCCCGCCCCAGGAAGGAAGATACCGCAAGCTGTCCATGATGCGTAGCTGTCGGTCATAAAGCACGACGTCATCACCGGTGTTGTTGAGTGAGGGAAGCTGCGGGACAAAGAGAACGGCCGACAGAGCATCAGGATGGACACCGGCAAACGCCGCTGAATCCCCGGTCAGCACCAGGAACTCACCCGACGCCAGGAGATGCATCGCGGTCGTCAGCGGCCGAGAAGAGCCTGCGCCCCCGTCGGCAACCTGCCAACCCTCCAGGTTGACCGTGCCCCCGGCTGCGTTGAAGAGCTCCAGCCACTCGGGCTCCGCTCCGGTCGGGGCGTAGAGGATCTCATTGACGACGACAGCCCCCGGCGGGAGGCCGACCTCGAACTGATAGAAGTCACTGTTGTTTCCGGTCTCCTGATCACCCTCGCACAGGAGTCTGACGATGAGCCGTTGCCGGCCGGGTGCATATATTCCCAGAGAGCCGATCGCATCCAGGGAGTCTCCTGCAGCCAGAAACCCGTTCGAGGCCCACTCCACCCTTACCTCCTCCTCCTGCACCAGAGAATCCCCGTTCACATCGTGGGCGAACAGGAGAGCGAACTCCGGCACACCGTTCGCCCCCCTATTGCACACCCGGACAACCGCCTGGATACTGTCGGTCTCCCCCGGCGTGGCCGGCTGGACATGTGCAAACCTCACCGAGAGGTCGGTGTTGAGCCGCCGCTCCACGAGGACGTCGTCAAAACGGATCGTCCCGTTGCTTCCCGAGGAATCGGGAACGACTCGCCAGCGCAGCACGATGGAATCACCCTCCCCGGGAAGGTCAGGCAACCGAACCCACGTGAAGACATAGGCGCCGGCGGGTCCGTCCGCCCGCAGAGTGTCCCCGACGAGGACCTCGAACAAGGCTCCGGCATCAGTCGAAAGTTCCAGGACCACCGGGGCCCGGAACGAGGATGACCGCCGGGTGAAGAAGGAGACCGAGCCGGGTCTCGCATCACCGAAATCAAAGACCGGCGACAGCAAGGCCTGCCCCAGCGTCGCATTTCTTGCCAGAACGGCGTTTGGAGGCGAATGAGGCGATGTCGGCCCGGTGGCAAAATCATCCTCCATTGGATACCTCGCGTGCGTCGAACTCCAGCCCGGGGGGAGCGCGGGAGGGGTCAGGGAGTCAAAACCCTCCCTGTGGGGAAAGACCAGAATCTGATTGTGGACGGGAAACAGGGGCGCAAAGGCCAGCACAAGGAACATGATCATCCGGGTCACGAGAAGATTCTCCGGTGTGGAGAGGGCCGATGGCGAAAAAACCGTGTGGCGCATTGCACAGGCTACCCCTGAGTACTACACCTCGAGTTGATTTTATGCGAGAGATTCCATATTCTTTCTTTCGTTCGGGAGGAAACATCTATGGGTGCAGCCAAAATACTGTTTGCGGATGACGACAGCGCTCTCCGGGAGGTGGTCGGGGTCCAGCTGGTGGGACAGGGATATGTGGTCGAGGAAGCTGACGACGGGGAGAAGACGGTGGAGATGCTGAGGGGCGGGAATTACGACGTACTGCTTCTGGACATCAACATGCCGGGAAAGACCGGCATCGATGTGTTGAAGTTCGTTAAGGAAGAGGGTCTGAACTGCCGCGTCATCATGCTGACCGGCAGAGTCGGTTTCTCCATCGCGACGGAAACCATCAAACTGGGAGCGGTGGAGTACATCACCAAGCCGTTCACGCTGGAGTACCTGCTCTCATCCATCGAACGCGTTCTCGCCAAGGAGTAGAAAAGAGTAGATCAGTCAGAGGAGAAACAAAGAAATGGGCGACCCACCGGGCCGCCCATTTCTTTTCAG
>JBATTW010000246.1:0-5000 GCA_049670805.1 Bacteroidota bacterium | reverse complement strand
GGCCTTCTTCGAGAGGAAGACCGCGACGACAATCATCCCCACGACGGTCAGAACAGCGTAGACCCAGAACACACCCGGAATTCCGTAGGCTCTCCGAATCGGGGGGGAGAGCAGGCCGGGGAGAAATCCGCCGAGATTCTGTATCGCGTAGAGCATTGCATAACCCATAGCAGCAGTCTTGATCGTCGTGAACTGTTTGACCGCTGCATAGCATGCAGGCTGGTAGATGCCGTACCCGACAATAATCCCGAGAATCCCGATCATTGCAACGGTGTGTGGCAGCGTCCAGATACCTTTCTCCAGGCTGACTTCGGGGCTTACCGTCAACAACACACGCCCCAGGAGCATAAACCCGAGTGCGAAAAGGAGTGCTTTTCTTGCTCCAATGATATCAACAGTTGCCCCGAGAAGGAGCATCGCCAGCGTGATACCACCGGTCAGGAAACCAACCATCCTCCCCGCATCGATGTCATCCAGACCGATGTGGTCATTAAAGAAAATTGCCAGCAGACCAACAACGCCGAAGTATGTCAGTCCTTCCAGCAGATATGAGACATTCACCCCCCACAGAGCACGCGGAGCACGCACAAGATCCACAAAAGGCCGAACTATCTCCTGAACGGCTGTGCGGAACGGGGAAGGAGCTGGAGAGTGATCTGGAGCCGACAGGTCAGGCATGTTTCCTCAGAGGATGCACCTCGTGGGCATGGGCAAGAGGATTGTGTGTGCGAAATGGCTTACTGTAACAAAACGGGTGCAAAAAATCAAACGGGGGTTTGACCTTTGATCGCACCACTGATACATTTCATAATGTCCCGTTTCGTACAGACCGTCGACTCCCTCTTTGCGGAATCCGGTCCCCTTTCCAGCTTTCCACAGTTCGAGTATCGTGCGCAGCAGCACCACATGGCCGTTGAAATCGCACGCGGACTCGAACAGGGCGATCACACTATTCTTGAAGCGCCAACCGGTGTCGGGAAGACTCTGGCATACCTTCTCCCCGCCGCCCTCTTCGCCGTGGAGAACGCGGGCACGGCCATCATCACAACCCGGACGAAAAATCTCCAGGAGCAGTTAATCCACAACGACATCCCGATTGCTCAGGCGATACTGGATAGACCATGCGACGCGGTTCTCCTCAAGGGACGGAGGAACTACCTTTGCACGACCCGGCTCAGGAACGCCATGACCTCAATGGATTCTCTTTTCGGAGCACATGCGGCACCCGAGCTCCAGAGAATCCAGCAGTGGTCCCATGAGACCGTTGACGGTGATCTTGAACATCTGGGCTTCTCTCCTGATCCGCTGGTCTGGGACGCGGTCTGTTCCATGCCGGGCTCCTGCAGCAGTGCCGTGTGTGGCCGCTCCTGTTTCTACCAGCAGGCACACCATCGTGCCCGTCGGTCACCGCTTGTGATAATGAACCACGCGCTCTTCTTCACGCTCGTCTCGCTCAAGGGCGGGAGCGACGATTTCGTTTTCCCCAACGACTTTGTCATCATCGACGAAGCGCACACCATTCAGGCTGTCGCCGCTGCGGGTCTCGGGAAAGCGTTCTCCCGGCACCAGTTGATTTCAACCCTTCGCAGGCTCTACAACTCCCGGACCCGCAGAGGGCTGCTGGCCCGCCAGAAAGGAGGATACAAGACCCTCTGTAGCAGGACGGAGCGGGATGTGACCAGGTTTTTCGAGTCTCTGCGGGGAGCTGCCAGAGGACTCCTCTCGCCGGCAGACTTCCAGAGAACCTCCGGCACTCACCAGGTTCGGGTGCCCGGCCCATATCTACTGCGAGACACCCCCCACGATCAGCTAGAAGACCTGGAGAACCGATTGCGTGATCTGGAGGAACGATGCGGGGATTTCGTCCTCCAGCAGGAACTCGTCACAGCACGGCTCGCGCTGCTGGAGACGGTGGCACTGATCGACGATCTCCTTACCCAGACAGAACCCGCCCTTACGTACTGGATAGAGTTTGGCGATCGACAGTATTCACACATCGCGATGCGCGGTTCTCCCACAGACATCTCGGAGGACCTGAGAGAACAACTGTTTCGAGAGAGGAAGCCGGTCGTCATGACGAGCGCCACGCTTGCCGTGGGAGCCGATCTGCAATACTTCGAGAGACAGGTCGGAACGCCGGGGTCCCGATCCCTGATCCTCGACAGCCCATTCGACTTCATGCGCCAGCTGACAATTGTCATCGCACGGGACATGCCCGACCCGGAGAGCCGAAAGTACCTGCAGGAACTTCCGGTCTGGATCCTGAGATGCATCGAGCGGACAGGTGGAAGGAGCCTCGTCCTGTTTACCAATGCGTCGCTCATGCAGAGTGTCGCTTCGAGAATTGCACGCGAGATGGCGGACCTCGGCCTCCAGTTGCTGGTGCAGGGTATCGAACGGCAGCGTCACGAGCTCCTGGAGGAATTCCGAAGAGATATTCCCTCTGTCCTGTTCGGGCTGGATAGCTTCTGGTCCGGTGTCGATGTGCCCGGGGAAGCGCTCCAGCAGGTTATCATCACACGCCTTCCATTTTCCGTTCCGACACACCCTCTCATCCAGGCTCGATTGGAGCGGATCTCCGGGGAAGGCGGCAACGCTTTCCTCGACTACATCCTGCCCGAAGCCATACTGCGGCTCCGGCAGGGCATTGGACGCCTCATCCGTTCGAGGACAGACCATGGCATCGTTTCCATCCTGGATTCGCGAATTCTCCAGAAAACCTACGGACGCGCCTTCTTCTCATCACTGCCTCGCTGCCCTCTGGAAGTATGGTCTGCCACGGGAGCCATCGAGGAGATCACTCCGGAGGAATGGTAGCTCCACCTCCCGCGCAGAGGTGAGACGGGGAAGTGTGAAGGCGACTTTTCTGTTTGAAAAGTCCGGGGAATATGGTATCTTCTCACAGTCTTGTCTGACCATTCCAGCGCCCAGGCACTCACCAACAGCAAGGAGGATCAATGGCTAAATCAATGTCCAAGGCTGCACTCGTTGCGCACTTTGCCGACAAGTACGGCCTGAAGAAGAAGGACGTGGTAGGAATGTTCGAGGAACTTGCGGAGCTCGCGTACCAGGAGGCAAGGAACTCGTTCACAATCCCCGGGATCGGGAAGCTAGTATTGGTCGACCGGAAGGCACGGTTGGGTCGGAATCCAAAAACCGGTGAGACCATTCAGATACCCGCCAAGACAGTTGTAAAGTTTCGAGTTGCAAAGGCATGCAAGGAGGCGGTCCTCTCGAAATAACTCCGCACGTCTCGCTGTTGTTTCCACCATGTCCAAGACACTGACGGAAGTCCCGCTCTGCGCGGGACTTTTGTCTTTCCACAGGCGACCACAAAAGCGTTCCCCCGAACCGCAAGTTCCCCCCGATTGATACTCAGAAGCGGGTTTCGTACATTGCACTGCCATGAAGAACCCCTTCACCACCGTCAGACGCCTTACGAGGAGACTCGGACCGGTTGAGCAGGCGCAGATTGTAGCGTCAACAGCCGTTGTCGTGACCATGACCACGATCATCACCGCCATGATCCTTACGGGTCAATCTCCGAGGCTGATGGACTTCATCAGTATTCTGGCGGTCGGCACCATCGGGTTCGTGAGTGTCTACTTCTCACTCCAGCACAGCCGGCAACTCGATGAGCAGCGGCAACAGCTCCTTGCCCTCTACACCACCGCAGAAGCTGTAAACCGCGTTGTCCAGCTGGGCATTGTCCTGCAAACGGCCCTCTCAAAGATCACGGAGTTGCTGAACGCACCCTTCGGCTGGGTCTATATTCTTGACGGGACGAATTTCACCCTGGAGGGCGCGAAGGGGACTTCCCTCGATTTCTTCTCTGTCTCCGGGGAGCCCGCGCGTCCGGCATCCCTCTGGCTCCACCAACCTCGTGTCCAGCGTGAGCGCCGTGAGGACCCGCCGAACGTCGTCAGCAGAGAGTTCAAGACACTGGGCGTACAGTTCTGGGCTTCCATACCTCTCCGCACGAAGGACGAGGCGATCGGGATCCTGGTCGTGGCCGGGGGTGCCTATGACATCTTCACGGAGAGGCAGGCGGAACTCTTGGAGGCCTTCGGCAACCAGATCAGCGTTGCGCTCACGAACGCCCAGCTGTTCGAGCGGTTGAAGAAATCGGAGCAGCGCTATGCTGATCTGTTCGAGCACGCGCCGGACATCTACCTGAGCATCGACCGCCAACAGATGATCGTCGGGTGTAACAAAACAGGTGCTGGCATCCTGGGCTTTCCACGACAGGAGCTTCTGGGGCGCTCTTTTGAGAGCCTCTTTGTAGAGGATAGCCGGGAGCGGCTCACCGAGAAGGTGGAACAGATGTTCTCCGAAGGGAGGGGTCTCAGGGATGTGGAAGAGCGTATAAAGACGCAAGACGGCAAACCCCTCTTCGTGAATCTCAACTCTTCCCTGGTTTTTGACGAGGAGGGCTCGATCGTCAACGCCCGTATCGTTGCGCGAGATATCACCGAACGCAAGATGATGGAAGGAGCGCTGCAGCACGCCCAGAAAATAGACAGCATCGGAAATCTTGCCGGCGGGATCGCCCACGACTTCAATAACATCCTCTCCGCAATCCTGGGGTCCGCCTCCATCATGCGTCGGCGCCTGACGGAAAAGGCGAAGCTCTACAAGTACGTTGAGATCATCGAGTCCTCCGCCCGGCGCGGTTCTTCCCTGACAAGGCAGCTGCTCACGTTTGCCAGGAAGACGGAAACCATCGTGAAGCCCGTCAGCATGAACGATCTTATTCGTGATACGTTACACCTCTTTCAGCGCAGCGTTACACGGGAAATTGTCGTTCGGACCTCCTTTACAGAGGACGGAGCCGTAACAAACGGGGATGATGGACAGCTCCAGCAGGCAATTCTCAATCTCCTCTTGAACGCCCGCGATGCAATGCCGGAGGGAGGGCGTCTCACGATATCCACCCGGATCACTGTTGCGGACGCGCGCACGGCAAGCCAGTTCTCATCGGTAAGACCCGGCCCGTTCGT
>JBATTW010000245.1:0-1555 GCA_049670805.1 Bacteroidota bacterium | reverse complement strand
CAGGAGCAGGTACTCCTCTCCAAAGGCCACTCCTCGCTGCCCCGGAGGGAGATTGGCGGGACAGAGGAAGCACTTCCGCGCCCGAATCGACGCCTCGTCCACACTGGCCGATGAGGAGGTCAATCGGCCTGGATTGAACTGCACTTGGATTTCAAACCTGTCAAACGCAAACCGACGGAACTCCACCGAACCCAGACTCGCGTATCCTTCCCGCGCCAGGTTCCAATCCGTTTTCTGCTGGAGGAACAGAGCATGCGCCCTCTCGGCCAGATTCTTGCCCGTGTGGTAGCGCTGGAGTTCCTCCTCACCTATGAGAAGAGCGTCAGTCATCGGATTCCGGTATTACCTCCTCCTCTTTTTCGAACGGGCCCCGGCATTCTTCCCCTTTCTCGCGAGGATCTCGAACGTTCGAAGTCTGTCCTTGTAGAGGTTGAAGGAGTTGAGTTTTGCCACGTCCAGATCGGCGTCGGAGTTCCCCTCCCACCGACGGCAGAGGTAGATCGGCTCATAGATGCGGCCGATCTGATACTCCCGTGAGATGGCGAGCCCCAGAGCGTAGTCTTCGCCGTAGCTGACGTTCGGGATCTTGATCTTTCTGACGAGGGGTGTGTAGAACGCACGCGGGGCCCCGAGACCGTTGACACGGAGGGCGTTGTTCCGTCCGTTCTCGGGAGTCCACTCTTTGTGGTCGATCACCCCCGGCGGGATCGGCTCCAGGTCGTAGTTGGTCATCTGGTATGACCCGACGACCATTCCGCAGCGTTCGCGGTAGAACACCTCCACGACCCGCTCGAGCGTGGAGGGGTCTTTATAGAGATCGTCGCTGTCCAGCTGCACCGCGAATCGTCCGCATTCCGGATGGTGAACCGCTTCGTTCCAGCAGCCTCCGATTCCCAGGTCCTTCCGTTCCGGCACGATGTGGAGCAGGCGCTGGTCCCGACCGGCATACTGGAGGAGGAGGTCTGTCGTCCCGTCGGTTGAATGGTTATCCACGACAATCACGTTGAAGAGAAAAGGAGGCGTCTGGCGCAGCGCGGATTCCACGGCATGCGACACGGTCTTTACGCGGTCCCGGACCGGGATCACCACGCTCGCCTCCAGGGCGAAATCTCCGGCGCCGACTGTCACCCGCTTGAACTCCGGTTTCAGGTACGCCCCGATCTTCTTCAGGTGGAATGTGGCGGCCTGTTCCATCTCTATCTGCACCTGACGGTTTCTGGGGTCAACGTAATC
Source organism: Bacteroidota bacterium (assembly GCA_049670805.1). Classification (GTDB taxonomy): domain Bacteria; phylum Bacteroidota; class Ignavibacteria; order UBA10030; family UBA6906; genus JBATTW01. The sequence goes on along the minus strand of JBATTW010000245.1, from coordinate 322 downwards.
GAAGAGCTTTTCACCCGATTTCCGTACGTCGGACTCGATCTTGTTGTAGAGGAACTCGCCGATCCTGACCAGGGGATGCTTGCGCGAAATGGCCAGACGGGCCGCGTAGACCCCGGCATACGCATAGCGGTCGCCGCGCAGCTCCACGGCCGCCTCCTTGAGCGCCGCACTTTTTAGAAAGAGCATCGAGCCAAAGTTGAAATCGTCCCGGATGCTTCCCAGCTGGTAGTCGATCACCTGATGTGGCAAAAACTTCCCGTCCCGAACGTCGTGATAGTCGGAGTAGATGATCCCGGCGCCGGTCCCCCGCGCAACGTCCAGC
>JBATTW010000244.1:0-1606 GCA_049670805.1 Bacteroidota bacterium | reverse complement strand
TGTCAGCTCCGCGTCGCCGGAGACTACGGTCATCCTCCACCTCGCCATGCTTCGCTGTTTGTCCGACACGACTATCGCCCTGCCGCCGCACGGGACTCTTCCAATCGGGAGGGAGGCTCTGGTGTACCAGGGTGTGGACCAGAGCCTTTGCGATACCGTGTTGCTGAAGAGCAAGTTGGGAAAGACGGCAAATCATTGGACCAGAGTCAGCTTCTCCCTCCCACAGCTAGCAGAGGGCGTGTACCGGCTGGAGATCACCCTTGCCGATAACGGGGAAGAGGAGGACTCGCGGGACGTCTCATTCCAGTCCCGTGACCTGTTGGTATTCTGTCCGGGCTTTCCCCGACCGTCCACCATCGATGAACTCATCAGACCGCTCGTCTATCTTGCATCGGAGGAAGAGTGGGATTCGCTCCGTACGGAGTTCGCGCCAGCCGAACGACAGCGCCGATTCGAAGCCTTCTGGCTCTCCGGGGCTGAGAATCGTCAGCGCGCGCGTGACGTCATCAAGCAGTACTACTCCCGGGTTGAAGAAGCCAACCGGATGTTCTCGTCTCATAAAGAGGGGTGGAAGACCGACCGGGGTATGGTATACATCATTTGCGGCCCGCCGACCTCGAGTGAAAGGATGATGAATAACGAAACGTGGTACTATCCTCAGGATGGGCGCGACGCCGCGAATGCCTTCAGATTCCACTCCGTATCGTATGCGTACGGTGGCGGTGCACACTACAACAACATCGTTCTCCAGCGGAGCGAGGTGTACCGGCAGTGGTGGGAGAAGCTCGTATGGCGCTGGAAGAACGGTATCGTTCAATAAAGACTGCAGCTGTTTGGCCGGGATCACCGCATGGAATCCGGGTTTGCATTGTTCGGCCCTGCGCACCTTTCGATGCTCGCCGCAGTACCGCTTATGGCTGCGGGGCTGGTGTGGTGGTCACGCGGCGGTGAGGGAAGGGCGAGACAGGTGCGCTTGTGTATGGGCGGGATCCTTCTCGCAAACGAAATACTCTGTTACGTCTATCGCTTCCAGCAGGGCTGGATTCAGTTTCCCTACGGGCTGCCGCTGCATCTTTGCGACGCTGCCGTGTGGCTGACAATCCTCTCCCTGTTCACACTAAAGCCCTGGGCGATTGATATTGCGTACTACTGGACACTTGCGGGAACCAGCATGGCCGTGCTGACCCCCGATCTGCACGTTCCCTTTCCTTCCATCCCGGCCATCCAGTACTTTGTTTCACACGGCGGTGCTGTGACTGCCGTGCTCACGTTGATCTGGAGCAGACAGGCCAGACCACGTCCCGGTTCTCTCTGGAAGGTCCTGGGGGTCACGTGTGCTGCGGCGGCGGGTGTGGGGATTTTCAACTGGGTGTTTGATACCAACTACTTGTACCTTTGCAGGAAACCTCTCAGTTCGAGCCTCCTGGATATTCTGGGACCCTGGCCGGTCTACCTCGGGGGCGGTTTTGTTGTCGCCTGTCTCCTCTTCCTATTGCTCTGGTTACCTTTTTGGCTGTCCGGGCGGTCGATGAGCCGTTCGGCCGCAGATTGACTTTCTGGGGTCGTTTCTCGAAGTTTGAGCATAATCAAGGTCATTGTTCAATGG
>JBATTW010000243.1:0-29337 GCA_049670805.1 Bacteroidota bacterium | reverse complement strand
GGCCTGAAACTCATGGCCTCGGTCCGTGCGGATGGTGTGGATGCGAAACGGAAACTTCTCGATCACGTAATCGGATGAAGCCAATTCCGTTTTTCTGGTTGTGACGATTGTAGATCTTGAGTGCTCTCACCCTTGTGGCGTCATCAATGGCTGTGTACTGGAAGCGCCGGACTCGATGCCCCTCTGCAGCCTTCAAACTCAGGAACTTCACGTCTACCTGGATGTGGTGACCGGGAACCTGCTTGGCGTATCGACGTGTGTGAACCGCTCTCCGGCCCACATTCTTCGGCAAGCGCCTCAACCCGTTTCGAATCAACGTCCTGTAAACGGTTGAACAAGAGGTCTCGACCCCGCCCTATCGCTGTAGATACCACATTATCCTCTGTGGACCAAAATGGTACGTTTGTCTGAGATGAATGACCTTCTCGACGACCTCCGAGGGTAATTGACGCGGATGGCTCTTGGCCACAGGCTTCTTTCCGATCAAGCCGGCTTCGCCTGCCATTGCATACGCTTTCTTCCACTGATAGAACGTTGACTTCGGCACTTCGAGCCAACGATATGATTTTGCGTCACTCCCGCTCAACTCTGCGTATTCCAGAGCGAGCCTCTTACATTGGGTTGCCCAACGCTTACCCATATCTTTGACCTCCTTTGTATCTCAAACAATCTAACAAAAACTGTCCAAGAAGGTCTGGTATATCTACAGTGTCTACTTTTACCGGCTGATCGCGGGTGGCTTTACACAGACGAGGAGAATGGTCCTGGCAAAGTAGAGGTTTCCTGAGATTGACACTTTAGGCCGGCCGCCATACATTCTTCTGTGATCTACAAAGGAGGCCGAAATGGGACTGCTGGAAGATGTGGTTCTGAAGCATTCCATCGAGATCAGGACGACACCCGAGAAGATCTTTGACTTCTTTCGCCATCTCCATCTGGGAGACAACTACCGAAAATGGCATCCGGAAGACCATGTGCTCATTCGCTGGGTCGAGGGGGAGCCCTGGGAGGAGGGTTCGATTGTCTACGCAGAGCAGTACGCGCACGGGAAACTGCACAAGCTGAAGTACATCGTCATGAAGGTGGTGCCGAACAGAGAGATCGAATTCAGTCCTCTGTTCTGGCTCTGGCGCATCTACTTCCCCAAGAACACCTTTTCTATCGAACCGAGGGGAGAAACCAGCGTCTTTACCGCAGCGGCCCACCTGCGGGTTGGCTGGCTGGTGAAGAAGCTCGCCAGGAAGGGGTTCGAGGCTGCCCTAGAATCTGGCAGACAGCACATAAGTGAAGAGGGGGAAAACCTCAAGAGATTGCTGGAGAATCCGGCAGCTTGACCGATGACGCATATCACCAGTGATCCCGGTCCTTGCCACCCCATATCACACGGCGGGTGACCTCGTTCGGGGTTGACCTCTTTTGATGTTGACAATGGCGCTGGAGCGGCGTATGTTTTACGCACACATATCGGTATCACGTGGCTCGCCATTGGAGCCGCTGAGCCGCCGATACATCTGCCTCTCTATCTGCCGACGACCAGCCTTCCCAATCGAGTGAGCCTCGGGTATCCCCCAAGTTTTTCCTGCCCTTTTACAACTTTTTCAACATTTCATCAAGAAGAATGATCTTGATCTGATGACAAAAGGGACAAAGCGACTTCTCTTCTTGCTCAACTGGCGGTACAGGGGGGAGCTGAAGCCCCAGGCCTGATTGTGCCAAATCGTACACCTGTCACAAACGTTCTGCTGCATAGCATACATGGAGGTTCCACATGCGAATTCTGTTATGTGCACTCCTCGTTCTTGCGATATCTGTTCTGATATCCAATGCTCAGACGCATATCTCTCCGGGTGATGTCTACGGAACCTGGACCTTGGCAAACTCGCCATACCTGATTGATGGCGAGATCACCATCCCGAACGATTCTACGCTTGCCATAGAAGCTGGCGTGGTGGTCGAGTTTCAGGGTCACTACCCGCTCAACGTGCAGGGGAGGCTGCTGGCCGTTGGGGCCGAGACCGATACGATTGTGTTCGGGGTGAATGACACAACGGGTTTTTATGACCCGGATACGACCCTGGGGGGCTGGAACGGGATTCGATTTATCGATACTCCTACGGACAATGACACCTCCAGGATCGCCTACTGCAAGCTGCAATATGGAAAGGCAATTGGTCCGGTCTGGTTCATCAATGCCGGAGGCGCGCTCTGTGTCACCCAGTTCGACAAGGTAGTCGTGTCACACTCCCTCCTGACGAATAACATGGCCGGCGGACCGGATTCTACGGTTCCATCGGGTGGTGCCATTCACACGGCATGGTCCGACATTACTCTATCAGAGAACACATTCTCGTACAACTATGCGGTTGGCGATGGTGGGGCCATTCAGGCTCATGAATCCGACCTGACACTCATCGGGAACACGTTTTCCCACAACATGTCAATAGCCGGTGGGGCACTGATGTTCGGAGGGACATCGCACCCCACCTTCAACGGGGATAGCATTACAGACAACCAAGCGCTTCGAGGCTCGGGGGGAGGAATAGGTATGTGGAGTGATTCTCTGGGGTCCATGGCACTCAGAAACGTGACTGTGGCACGTAATACTGCATTGGAGGGTGGTGGAATTACTGCCTATAAAGCACGCCTGGAGCTGGACAGTTGCTTCATCACAGACAATGAAGCGACTGCAGGTTGGGGGGGGGGAATATGTGCTACGACTGATTCTCTGGGGAGTTTGACACTCAGAAATGTGACGGTGGCGCGCAATACTGCCCAAGACGGGGGTGGAATCCAGACGTTCAAAGCACGGCTGGAGCTCACCGGTTGCACAATAAGAGACAACGAAGCAGTGGGGCACGCGGGTGGTGGAGTAAATTGTATCGAATCTGACACTGTTTCCTTTACAGATGTGACATTAAGAGAGAACAGTGCTACCTGGGGTGGTGGCCTGGGTGCCGGCAACTCTACGATTCTGGTCCGGAATTCCACATTCATGAGAAACAACGTCTCATGGCTGGGCGGGGCCATCGCTGCGGACTTCTGCGAGGTTCGCCTCGATTCCACGAAACTCACGGAGAATAGGGCAGATGCCGCAGGCGGGGGTATCCATTTTGACCATTGCACGGTAGAGATGGGCAACTCCCAATCGGAAATTTGCGCTGCAGATGTTGGAGGTGGTATCAACGCAGCCTGGAGCCAGCTGACGATTGACAACAGCAAGTTCTCAGGTGACACAGCTACATCCGGTGCGGGGCTCAACATCAACAACTCCGACATGGCGGTCAATAATTCTCTTTTTCTTCAAAACGAAGCCCTCTCAAATGGGGGTGCGATATGGTATGTGGCGGATTCCACGATTTTTGGTCGACCCTATTCAGTCAAGCTGACAAAGAGCAGGTTCGACGGGAACAACTCTGCAGGCGTCGTGGCTGGTGTACAGATTGAGCAAATCGGTCAAGAGACATCACTGATTGACGCTCTTGTTGACAGCTGCGTCTTTGTAAACAACAGCGCGGATCGAGTCACAGCATTTCGCATTGCAGGGCACGTTTCTGATTTCGTGGTTTCCAACTCCGTCTTGAGCGGCAATACAGCGACTCGCTGGACTGCCGGAGCGACCTTCGTCTCGAATTGCACCGGAACGGTTTCCAATTGTCTGATTGTGTCAAACGTTGCAGGCAGTGGGTCGGGCACCAATACAACAGGCGCAGTTGTAGGGAACGGTACAGCCGTGGACTTCCTGAACAGCACATTTGCGGACAACGAAGGCGGACCGAGCGCAGGGTTGCGTGTAAACAGTGGGGACGCGTCTCTGACCAACTGTATATTCTGGGGGAACACGCTGGGCCAGATTTCCATAGACGGTGAGGCCACGCTCTACGTCAACTACTCTGATATTCAGGAGGGTCTGGATTCCATCGCCGTGACGGATTCCCTCCCGGTAGTCCACTGGGGAATGGGGAACATTGATGCGGATCCACTCTTTGCCGATACGGGTAGTGGTGACTTCCATCTGCAGGATACGAGCCCCTGTCTTGGCAGGGGGGTAGATTCACTTCAGGTTGCCGGAGCCTGGCTCTACGCGCCACTATCAGATATCGAGGGGAATCACCGTCCGGCACCAGAGGGTACCAGGTCCGATCTGGGGGCATTCGAAAATCAGACGGTGACACCTGTTGGGGTAGAAGAAGCAGTCGTGACGGGCATGCCTGTCGCGTATGCCCTTTTGCAGAACTATCCTAACCCCTTCAACCCCTCCACGACGATACGGTACGATATGCCGGCCAGTTCACATGTGGTGATCAGACTCTACAGTGTGCTGGGCGAGGAGGTCGTGACACTGGTTGACGAGGTGCAGGAGGCGGGGTACAGATCTCTGACGTTTGATGCGGCAGGTCTGGCCAGCGGCGTCTATTTCTACCGGATCCGGACCAGATCCACGGTGGAAGGAGATTGGGGTGGTTTTGTCTCCACGAAAAAGATGATGGTCATCAAGTAGTCTAACGTCAGGCCCGACTGAGAGCCAGCGGGGAATTCGACGTAGGGTGCGGGATGAAAAAAGGCCGGTCAACCATCTGGTGGACCGGCCTTCTCGCATTCAGCAGGGGCTGTCAGCCCCGGGTCTTACGGACGCATTCTGAGTGCGGTTTCCGGCACGCGCGGTTTTGTTCCGGCCGGGACCTTGGCCAGGCTAGCTCCCATGAGCTTGAAGTTGTCCACGTATGCGGCCCTGCATTGCGCATCCGAGAATGCCACTATCTGGAGGAGGCTGAGAGAAGTCTGGGTCGTGTCGTAGAACCCTGCTCCTGACTTCTTGAGAACTCCGTCGATGGAGATGTCGAAGGTCTTGGCGGAAATATCGTAGTCCAGCTTCATCGTGTACCACTGGCCCGCCTGGGCAGGTTGGATGGGGACGACCCCTCCCTCTGCTCGACTGTAGTAGGATATGTTGCCCCCGGTAAAGAGGACGTAGTATCCCATTCCATCCCATACTCCGAGTTCTTCCCAGATCCTCACGCCGAAGTTGTCGTTTACGTCTGCCACACGCCACGCAAACTCCATGCTCCCCTGCTGGTTTGACTGGATCTGGGTGTTGATGGTGGCGAATACCCCCGTGGAATCGGCCAGGTCAGGATCAAAGTCAAAGAAGCCGCAGCTGTTCCCGGACGCGCCAAAGAAGACGTCATCGACAACTCGGAGGTAACTCGGGGCCGCCTGCAGTGACGTCCAGGGCGGATCTGCCGGGAAGAGGCCCGGTACATCTGAGTCGAAGTCATACCAGAAGCTGGCTCCTGTGGGCGAAATCTGTATCGCAAAGGGTTGCGAGAGCTCAGAGACGCCGCCCTTCACGTCCCGTGCCTCAGCGACGACGTTATAGACGCCCTGCTGGGCAAACTGGTGGGTTGATCCTACCGTCTGTCCGCTGGGGACGAATGCGGACCAACTCGTAGAGGTCTCGTCACCCCAGTGGAACCTGTAAGAGACGCTGTCGCCTTCCTCATCCTGGGTCACCGTCTGGAACGAGACACGCGCGTTCACATTTGCGTTCGTGACGTCGGAAATCACGCTCGGTGGTGAGGGCGAGGTGTTTGTTTGGGAGGTCCCGAGCGATCCACCCTGCTGGGAGACACTCTGTGTTACCCATCGCTCTCCGGACGTGAGGGTGTAGACGAAGGGGACGAGCTGGTCGGCTGCCTGGTCTCCCGTGGCGATGATCTTTGTGATGGATGCGCCGTTGTTGAGTACGGCATAAAGTTGCTCGGTGTATCTGAGCGTTGTGGCGGTTGCGTCGTCTGCAAAGAGCCAGTTTGTCACTTCGCTGAAGTTTGCCAGCATGATGTTCGTCAGGCTGGTTAGCACGCCAAGAGCGTCACCCTTGGAAAGGTTCTCCTTCAGCCTGGGCAGAAGGGGAGAAGTCTTGCTTGAGTTCAGGACGAGCGAGAGCGGCGAAACATCGGTGGCGGTATAGCCCGTGACGAGATCGGTGGTCAGAAGGCAGAAAAGAGCCATGTTTGCGAGGGTAGCTTTCCCGTTCGCATTGGCCGTGTTGAAGAACTGATCCGCGGGCTGGCTCGGATCAAAGCCCCTGGTCATCCGGATCTGGAAGTCCCCGTCTCCCAGATTGTAGTCAGTATTCGTGGGCTGTGTCTGATAGACCGGTGGCCACCCGACACCAAAGGTGATCCCGCTCGGGTCGGTATCTATGAGGGGGATGTCACTCGGAGTCGTGTCACCGGATTTCCATATCTCGGCACCGAAGTAGACCGGGGCCGGGTTGACGAAGGTGACCGTGTCACCGGCCGCATCTTCGATTGTGGGAGTTTCAGAGAGAACGTCGCCGGGTTTGAGGAGTCCGTAGTAGGCTGCACTCTTGAGGATGTCAGCGGTGATCTCGTTTGCCTGTTCGTAGATACGCGGGTGCGCCGTATAGGAGAGCGTGTTGTGCGGATCGGTCGCCAGAAGAGATTCGATATTCTGAACCAGTGAGGCAAACTTGGAGCTCTGTGTGGCGGCCCCGAGGACTGCCACTCTCTGGTCGCCCGATGTCAGAATGCAGAGAGGGCTCATCATCACCAGAGATTGCGCCGTGGATTGTGCGGAAACTTCCACGGTGGCCGTCTGACCTGGCGGTGAAGTGGCAACGAGAATCGGAGTACCTTGCGAACCAACAGCGACCAGGACCGTCGGATTGCTTAGAGCTGGTGAAGGGACCGAATACGACCCGTCAATGTTCACGCGGGAACCGGTTGATGGAGAAAGGATCTCGATGGTTGAAGGGTCCAGCGGGCTGTTGGCCGGGAGTCTGACAGCGCCTGTGATGGTACCCGCGACGGGCGGGGTGCCTCCAGTGCCCGGGGCAGGCTCGTCTTCCGAGCAGGAAGGGAGCAACAGCGCAAAAGTGAGAAGTGCAATCAGACCTCTGATCGATTTCATAAGTCACCCCACGAATATCTTTACTTTATGGTGAGCAAGCACGAACTCTCAACAGGGGGTCGACCGCCTCAACCCGGATCACGCAATGAAGCGGGATGCCGAATACAGAATCCCCGCAAGGGGATTGAAGTGGACTGGATGTCGTGATGCTTGCAATAATTACTTACACAAAACTACAAGAGGCGCCCTGTAAAGTCAAGTGCCGATTTGAGACGGCGTTGCGTTTCGTCACATCCGGAAGCAAGCGGATTTGATGGGGAAAGGGGAGCCGTATCTTGATACATAGGAGCGAGATGCATAGATTGGAGTACCGGATTCTCCACCCCTACACGTTCAGGGGGGGGTGGGTGGCTGGAGTGCCTCGAAGGGTGGGCTCGTTTGAGGCCTGCAACGGCACAAATGCTCATGCAGCAAGATGGAGAACCATGCGCTCTGACATTGCAGAAATCACCGATGCGCTTGTCCATTTCAGGGACGAGAGGGACTGGGAGCAGTTTCACAACGCGAAGGACCTCGCGCTTGCGCTTTCCATCGAAGCTGCAGAACTGAACGAAGCTTTTCTCTGGAAAGAGGCCGGAAAGGCGGATGCGAGGAAGATCCGAGAGGAGCTGGCCGATGTGTTTGCCTTTGCGTTCTTGCTTGCACACGAGCGCGGACTGGACGTGAAAGAGATCGTGATGGAGAAGCTCCACACGAACTCTCAGAAATATGCCGTTGAGAAGTCGAAGGGCTCGGCCCGAAAGTACACTGACCTCTGAGCAAACACGTATGGAGAAAAGACACTATGCAGATCTATGTTGGTAACCTGCCGGAAGAATTCTCTGATGACGAACTTCGGGCGATGTTCGAGGCGCACGGGAAGGTGCGTGCCGCTACTATCGGACGTGAGAAGAAGGACGGCCCCTCTCAGGGCTACGGGTTTGTGGATATGCCGGTGAAATCCGAAGCCCGCACGGCGGTCGAATCATTGCGCGGGAAGGAGATGAAGGGGAAGCAGCTCCGCGTGAGGGCACTCAAACCAGGGGATGAGTTCCACCGGCACGCGCTCAATGTGAACGCAACCTCGAAGCCAGGCGCCCAGGTCCCGAAGGCCGGGGGTCGGTTCCGCGGGGACGTCAGCTACCGCGGTAGCGGGGCCATCCGACGCGGCGGCAGGAGGGGAGGCTAGCGCCTCTCTTCTTCCTCCCTGTTCACCATCCCCAGACGTAGCCCACCAGAACATTACTGCAATTCTCTCGTATAACCCAGATAAACCAGTCCGGCTCTTTGAGGCGCCTGCTGGTTTTTTCCTCATCGTTTTGGTGACGTAATCACCAGGCATATGGATAGTGGAGGCTGAAATGAAGACCTCGGGCATGCGGACGCTCGCGTCTTTCGTTCTGATGCTTCTCATTGGCAGTTCGGTGGGTTGTCGGTCTCAGGATTTGAAGGCGCATGAGGAGGAAGGCAAAAGAATCTACTATGCTATCGAAATCAACGGGGTGCTGTGCGGATACGCCATTATGGACACCTCCTCCGTGCTGATAGAGGGCGAGGAGAGGATGATGCTGAGAGAGGAGATCTTTGTGATGGTCTCCGCGCTCGGGAGCGAGTTCAACACTGAACTCCTGTTGACGTACCACCTGGACCCGGCCACGGGGGGATTCACCTATCACGACAGCAAGCTCCACCAGGGGCATGTGGAACTGGATTCAAAGATCTATATCGACGGGGACAGCGCTCGAATGACTTCATCTCTGGACGAGAAGTCGATTGTGACCGCCTTGCCTGAGGATGTTGTGCTTGAAAACACGCTGTTTTTCCCCCATCTGGTGAAGGATTTCGTCGTTGAAGGGGCCACCGAGAAGGTCTACCAGGTATATGAGGTACGGGAAGCCGAGATCCAGAAGACAACATACACGAAGATCGGGACCGAAACACTGGAGCTCGGCGGAAAGCGATATGAAGCCATTATTCTGGGTGAACTGAACCACAAGAACGGGCTGAAGGTGAAGTGGTGGCTTGATATTGAGAGCGGCGAGGTGCTCAAGGCAGACCTGCCGACCAACAGACAGATCTACAGGGCCGATCAGACCGTCAAGAAGGAGATCGCGGTCGCAACGCTGGATGAGAACATCTTTGTCAGGACGAATGAGGCAATCGCCGATGTAAAGGCGATCAGCTATATGAAGGTGAAGGCCTCGATCGAACCGATGGGTTTGTGGGTGACCGAGGAGTCATTGAACGTGCCGGGTCAGCGCTTCACCGGGAGCGTAAAGGAGAACGTGGTCGAGGGTGTTTTTGAGATTGAGTACCCCCGGTACGACGGGTCGGAAGCGCCGCCGTTCCCGCCCGATTTCAGCAACGATGAATCCCTGAGGGAGTACCTTGAAGCGTCGGATTTCATAGAGTCGGATGATCCGGTTCTTGCGGCCAAGGCGAAAGAGATCACAGAAGGGTCACCGGATTCCTGGGAGGCTGCGCGGCGGTTGAGCAAATGGGTCTCCAAGGAGATCGGGTATGCGATTCCTGGAGGAATGACGGCTCGGAAGACCTATGACATGAGGGAAGGTGAGTGTGGCGCGCATTCGCTGCTCCTGGCAGGATTCTGTCGGAGTATGGGTATTCCGGCGCGGGTGGTATGGGGAGCCATGTACACACCGAACCACGGCGGAAGCTTTGGACAGCACGGCTGGAATGAGATTTACATGGGGCAGGCCGGTTGGATTCCGGTGGACGCCACGGCCTCGGAGATTGACTTCGTGGATTGTGGACACGTCCGCCTCGGGGTCCTGCAGTCGCCGGCTACAGCGTTCAACGGGAAGACGATGGAGATCCTGGACTACAGAGCGGGCTCTCTGACGATGGGCGAGAAGGAGGAGGCTGTTCCTGCGAAGTACGCGCCGTACGTGGGGAACTATGATTTTCCAGGGGAGAAGCCGATGAGGGTTCTCGTGCAGGGAGGAAAACTGGCGGTGGATATACCGGGGAAGATGGTCCTGGCGTTCGATGACCCGAATGAAGAAGGAGAGTGGTGCTGCACGCTTTCCGACAGACTCTATTGTTGTTTTGGCAAGCGTGACGGGGGTACAGTGGAAAATCTGCAGTTGCACGAGCTCATCGCATTGCCGAGATCAGGGGAGAGCGAAGAGAAGGCGGAAGATGTCCCGCAGAAGTTCAAACCGTATCTCGGGAAGTACCGCCTCTCGATGTTGAACGCAGAGTTCACGGTCGGGTATGTGGGGAAAAGCCTGGCGGTCTACAACCCTCTCGAAAAAAGGAATGTGGGTCTGCGCCTTCCGGATGAGAACGGAGGGTGGGTAGATGAATTCAACAAGAACACGATCTTCTTCGATCTGGATGGGGAGGGGAATGTGACGGCGATGAACATCGACTCGAAGAACATCTTCAACAAGCAGGATTGACACGCGGCAACGCTAGACACCACAGAGGGCACTGAGAGACGAAGGGCGCGGTGGATCGCTGCCCCCCCTTGCAACAATTCCGGGAACTCGAGGTGCTCTTTGTGGTTTTCTTCCTTGTAACCCTTGCCTCTTCATAGCTTTTCCCACCCTGAATCAGCCATTTTGCACGACAAGCCCCTGTGGCACAGCCGTTGCAGGGCTCTCCGCAGGATTGTCACGGAGCTTGGCCGGAGATCCCGCGGTATACTCTTGGGTGACAAGCACCACATGAGGCGAAAGGGCTCTGGAGGAAGACAAAAAAAAAGTTGATGAAAAGTCTCTGATCTGTGGCACCTTTCGTAGATATTTTTTACATATAAAAAGTATAGCGGATTCTTTGTACGTCTGGTATGCGTGGCACGGCGATCAGACATCGTCGCGTCTTCTCCGTAGCCGTATACGTGAGTTTCGCTGTTGCACATTTTCGTTTGTTCAATTGACAGGGGTGGTGTCATGAAATCCCACGGGGTTACGGTGTTATTGTTTGTCGCACTCCTGATGATTTCCATGGGGACTACAGCGGAGGCTGCGCAGTTTTCCACCGGGATCGAGGCCGGCTACAACGGTGGCTTGAGTTTCCGGGTGAGCGGCATGGTTGCGGAGTTCGCGCGAGGTTTTCCCCTCGGACTCGAGCTGGGAGTGGGGCACACGCGTCTTGACCCGGGTGATCCGGCAGCAGCGCGAAAGATCTTTATCAACGACGCGACGAATGGAACCCCGCAGAAAGCTGGCTGGGCGTGGGATATGCGTTTTGACTTCCTCTACGACGTCAACCTCCTCCAGGCCAGCAAACTCTATCTCTACGGCGGTGTCCGGTACTCGATGTTTACCGCCAACTTCAATTTCATCGGTGGGAACGAAGACTTTGACGTCACCAGCAACCAGTGGGGAGTCGGTCTGGGGGCGAAAGGACTCTTCGCGGTCAGCAACAGCATCGATTTTTCGGTGACCGCAGGTTTTGACAACTACTTCGAGAATGCGCTCAAGGGACACGACACCTCCTACAGTCCGGACGGTCTGGACGTGAACGGAAGGAATGACTACACCTATGAAGATGCCGCCCAGGCCGTGAACCAACCCGGGTTGCAGCCGCTCTTCATGATCGGTGTGGCCTATCGGTTTTAGGTCGGTCTCTACAACAGAGCTGCCCTATCGTACGGGAGCCCGGCCGCGGACGCCGGGCTCCCTTTTTTGTTTGACAGTTCCTCTTCTTCGGTGTACCTTTCCCCTGTGAACGAACCAGTGAGGTGACGACATGCGCTTGCACATCCCGGTTGCAATTCCCCTGTTGATCCTGTTTGGCCTGCAGCTCTGTCTCAGCCAGGTGTCGCTCGCGCAAGACGCGCCCCGGTTGCGGACCCCGGCGGAGATCTGGGTTGAGGGAACGTCTCTGGATCAGTTTCTGGAAATACACAGCGCGGGTCTCAAGAGCCTGAACGTGGAAGAGAAAGGCGTGTCAGACCAGGATCGAGTCGCAGAAGCGCTGAATGAGTTTCTGGAAGAGAGGGGCCTCAGTTTGAGATTCCTGAAAGAAGCGGATCTTTCCCGTGCGGATCTCGAGGACGAAGATCTGCGCTACCTGAACCTCAAGGAGGCAACACTTCGCGGCGCGGTGCTGGACGGGTCGGATCTCAGGTACGCAGACCTGAAGGAAGCAACCTTGCAGGGTGCTTCATTGAAGAACGCGGATTTGCGCCACGCAAACCTGAAGGAGGCCAAACTATCGGATGCACGTCTGGAAGGGGCTGACCTGCGGAAGGCGAACCTGAAGGAGGCCCAGCTGGAGAACGCAGACTTTGATGGGTGCAACCTGAGCGATGTGGATCTCCATGAAGCGTCCGGCCTGACGCTCAAGCAGCTCATAAGTGCCAGAACGATCCGGGGTGCGAACCTCCCGGAGGGGTACCGAATAAGGTTGCAGCAGGTAGAACCCGAGGTATTCGAGAGGTAAGACTGTCCCGCGGATCAGGAGCCTACCCATGGGATTGACGAAAGCTGTTCTCCTCCTGCCAGCGGCGACCCTGCTGCTTGCCTTTTCCTGTGGCAGGCAGCTACAGTTCACGGTCCTGGAGAAGGAGGTAGAGACTGAAGATGTTCGGCTCTATCTACGAGTGGCCGGGGATCCGGAGGCCCGGAATTTCCTGATCGGTGTCCATGGGGGTCCAGGAGGGTCCAGCCACTACCTGGTTGATCTCGACACGCTCCGGGGAGAGAACTTTGCGGTTGTGACCTATGATCAGCGTGGGGCGGGGCGGTCAGGCAAGCCGTCGGGTGGATACTCGCTCATGGATTATGTGGGTGATCTGGAAGCCGTCAGGAAGACCCTGGGGGTAGAGAAAATCGCCCTTTTTGGCCATAGCTGGGGGGGTCTCATTGCGCTCCGGTACGCCGCGGTCCATCCGGGGCGTGTTCGATCAATGATCCTGATGGGGAGCGCGCCTCCCACTGCGGCTGCTGTTTACGATGGCGAGGCAGGTCTTGTTCAGAGGGTGCTGGATCTTCAGGAGAAAGGGGTCATACCGAGGCAGCTTCCCGAGGATGGACAGACAATAGTTCGTGCCATTTTTCCCGCCTTCTTTTCTGACCCAAACTTCCTGATGCCCCCCGAGCTGCAGGCAATGACATTCACTCCCACCGCGTCTGAATCAACCAACGTAGCTCTGGGGGAGTGGGACATCACCGGAGAGCTGGAGAGACTGGAGCATCCCATACTGATGCTCTGGGGTGAGGACGACCCTTTTGGGATCCCGATGGCCGAAGCGACAAGAGCCGCTCTCCCCTCCGCCAGGATAGATTTTGTCCTTTTGGACCATTGTGGCCACTACTGGCATGAGCGGAAGGGGGAGTTCTACTCCCGCGTCCGGAAGTTTCTGGGTTTGCCTGAGCCGCGAGGGTTGGAATGATCGGAGGGGAACGGGGAGCCTCTCCGGCTTTGTTACCCGTACCGGAGAGGCGCCGTTCATAGATTGCCTGCTACTTCACAAACGTCATCTTCCTCACAGAAGTGAACTCTCCAGCGGTGATTCTGTAAAGGTATGTCCCGCTTGGCAGTCCGCTTGCATCAAACGTAACTCTGTACGTTCCTGCGCCCTTGACCTCGTTCACCAGTTCCGCGACTTCCCGCCCCAGCAGATCAAACGCCGAGAGTCTGACATGGGACTTCTCCGGTATGCTGTAAGAGAGAACTGTCGATGGGTTAAAGGGGTTCGGGTAGTTCTGCTGCAGCTGAAACTCCACCGGCTGGGTCTCTCCCTCATCAACGGAAACGACACCCGTGCCGGTCCAGCCCACCCCGCCGTTGATGGTGATAACGCCCTCTTCGGCGGTTGTGGCGCCGCTATCGCTGATCGATGCTGACGCTCCCTCTTTTGTGATAAAGATGAAGGATGTAGACGCGCCGGTGAAGCCATTGATCGTGTCATGGTGAGTCTGTCGCATCCTGAGGGCCTGGTATGACATCCCCCCCGGAAGGATTAGCGTCCCGTAGGCGTCAACGACCGCGTTCGTAGCCTGGCTCCCGGTTGACACAGATGGCGGGAGCGGCGGCTGTTCGGTGGTGCTGGTTCTCTGCGTATAGCTCGTGAAGCTGTCGTTGTAGTTCAGCGGCAGGGGATTGAGAAGGTCGGGGGGAGTATATACTGTTTTCGTGAGGATGGCAAAAGTCTGGAAGTCTGTTCCCGAGACGCTCCCAAGCAGGTCAATAGAACTGTTGAGATGGAAGTACGAGTAATTTGAGGTTACAATACCCCCGCTCTCCGTCTCTCCCAATGACGCGGCATTGGCCGTGGGGAAGTCGCTGATGTAGGGGGTACTCGCGGGATCGACAGCTGTAGTCGATGAAGTTCCTTCAGCGGTGTAACCGCTGAAGTCCCAGGTGTTTCCCCCTCCCTTGTTTCCGACATTGACCGTACCCTGGATGATCGCGAACTGTGTCGTATGCGTTGTGCCAATGGTGTAGTAGTTGGCCATATCCTGTTTGGTTATGGTGATCTGGGCAAGGCTTGCCGCCGTCCAGAGAAGTGTCATAACCAGAATTGCTGACAAGACCCTCATGGTGCTTCCTCCTGAGTGTATTGAGTGTGTTGTTGAGTAAAGTGCTACTGAATCCTGATTGGCCTGGAGAGGTTTGATGTTCCCCTGAACGATAGACCCGGCGAGTGATTCATGCTATGGGTACTGAAGAAGACGTGCCGGGAAATATAGTCGCTTGAGGAGAAAGCCGCAAGGGGGCAAGGCAGGAAACTACAGCCTCACGTGCGTCTTTCTTCCGGAATCAGGAATGGGGCGCATCTGTAGACCACCACCCTGCAAGGCCCTTCCCCGTGTCGAGCTGTTGTGGTCCGGATCAGCTCTTTCCACGAGTTGGAGACCTCCCCATTCATGTAGGTCTTTTTCAAATCCTGCTGCGTGATTCCGTGGGAAAGCATCTTGAAGGGGTCACGGCGTCCCTCAGCGGTCCTGAAGTAGCCGCTCACCTTCTGCTTTAACCGGCCGAAATCGGAGATCCGCCATCTGGCAAGTCGGCGGACTGCTTGTCTCCAGAGCGGTTTGGATACTGAGAGGAGCTCGTGCGAGCCCATCCCTTCAGAGCAGGCAGCGATCGCAATTCTGGTTGCATCATCTGAGGCATGCCAGAAGGGCCAGAATCCTCTGTAGTACGCTATCTGAAATGTGGTGTCGAAGGGATAGGCATCAGTCACGACTACCTGGGCCTGGCTCACCGCACCGACCCGATAGACCGACTCGAAGAACTCCACACCCCTGGTGAATGCTTCTTCTCTGTGCCCAGTGAAGAGGCCGGCTATCTCTCTGTCCTGATTCAGCACCACGTTCAAGATGAAGTCCAGTCCCAGAAGGGTCCCCACGTTGTTCATTTCATTACGGGCTTCCGTATCCAGTTCTCCTCCGCGCCGGCTGCTCCCCTTCAGGTAGGAGTGCATGTCCCGGACAGTCCTCATTCCGCAGACTCCCGGGTAGACCATCTTGGACCCGCCTGAGAAACCCGCAAATGAATGAGGGGAGAACGTGCCGATGGCAATCTTTAGATCAGCCTCAGCCACATGACGGTTGACATCGATCGGGTAGCCGTTTCCGGTCTTCCCGATTCTGGTAAGGTCTGAATGCGCGTTGTGCGAGATGATGCGGATTCCGCTCCGGCTGTCCAGGCCTGTCTTTCTTCTTGCCTGCTCTTCCGTTGACGGGTGGTGGGTACCGCCGGCGATGACCACAGATGTTCTCTCGCGGGATAATCCTGCTGTCTGCAACATATCCAGGACAATCGGCAGAAGGATCGCGGCAGGTGTCGGGCGGGAGAGATCGTCAACCAGCAGGACCGCGTCTCGCCTCCCACGTGCAATCTCGATCAGCCGGGGCGAACCGACAGGCTTCTGGATGCTGGATTCCATCTCGGCCAGGGAGAGGGGAGGGAGTCGCTTTCCTTCGACGAGTTCTACGTCCCAGTTATCCGGGAAGCTGATCTCGAGCGGGCGGTCGCCGTACCAGGCGGCGCTTCTGAGCTGGACGAGCTTCATCTCGGAGCCTTTCGTTCAACCGATCGTCCCGGCCCCTTTCCCTGGATCATGAGTGCTGCAACCAGAGAACTTGCCAGTGCCAGGGCGGCAGCGATGATCATCACGAGGCGGAAGCCGGCCAGGAACCCGCGGTTGATGGCGTCCCGTAGATGGGCTCTCGTTTCCCCGGTCACCTCCGACGGGATTTCGGCCCCGGCCAGTTTGATACGTTCCGTATTGAGGGCTTGGCGGATGTCGTCGGAGAGATCCAGGGTTGTCAATCGGGAGTCCAGTTCATGGTTGAATGCATTCAGCACGAGTATTCCGAATATCGCGATGGAGAGCAAACCCGCGACCCTCGAGGCGGCGTTGTTTATCCCCGAAGCGACGCCTGCGCGTTGGGATGAGACCGAATTCATCACCGCGGTAGTCAGGGGAGCCACACTTATGGCCATCCCCAGACCCATAACGACGATTGCCGGGAAGAACGTGGTCCAGTAGCTGCCGCCGATACCTGGGATGGCGAAAAGCGCGAAGCCGCAGGCGGCTATGACCGGCCCGACTACCAGGGGTAGTCTCGGCCCGTGCCGGTCCACCAGTCCGCCGGCCCAGCGGGAAAGCAGGAACATCATCAGGACGAAGGGGAGGAACACGGCACCGGCCGCGGTGGGGGAATACCCTTGTACCTGAATGAGATTGAACGGAAGGAAGAAGAGTGATCCGCCGAGGGCCGCGTAGAGGAAGAGCGTGAGAAGATTGGCTCCGCTGAAGCTACGTGAGCGGAAGAGGGAGAAGGGGACCATGGGTGAGGCGCTGCGTGCTTCGACCACCACAAAAAGGAGCAACGAGATGATCCCCACCGCCAGACTCGTGAGCACGACAGGGTGTGTCCAGCCGAGTTCGGGTGACTCGATCAGTCCGAAGACTGTCCCTCCCAACCCGAGGGTAACCAGCAGCGCCCCCCACCAGTCCAGACGACCGGAGGCCGTCTCGGCGCGACTCTCCGGTACGCGCAGATAGAGTATGGCAAGTACGCCGAGAGCCAGCGGTATGTTGATGAAGAAGACGAGCCGCCAGGAAACGTGTTCCACCAGCCATCCGCCCAGGACCGGTCCGAGGGCCGTAGTCATTGCCGAAGCGCCCGACCATATGCCGATCGCCCTCCCCCGTTCCTCATCGCCAAAGCATGCGCTTATGATGGCGAGGCTCCCGGGAACCAGCAACGCGCCGCCAATCCCCTGGACAGCCCTTGCTATGATCAGTTGAATGGGGTCGGGCGCGAAGCCGCACCAGGCTGACGCGGCGGCGAAGACCGCCACCCCGATGGCAAAGACACGCCGGCGACCGTAGAGATCACCCAGTGAACCGCCGACCAGTATGAGCGCTGAAAGGAAGAGCGCGTAGGCCTCCACGACCCACTGGACGTCCGCGACTGTCGCGTTGAGTTCCCTCTGCAGGACCGGGAGCGCGACATTGACAACCGTCCCGTCGATGAAGGCCATGCTCGAACCGATGATCGTTGCGGCGAGTACCCAGCGCCCCGAGCGTGCCGGGCAGGGAGTAGAGACCGGCTCAGAGTGGATAACCCCTTCATCGCAGGGCTGCCTGTAGAGGTTGGCGGCCCTGAGGGTTTTGATAACCTGGGTACGTGTCACTCCGTATCGTCGTCTATCAGGCGGTTGCCAGGTCTGAGGTGCACTGCGGGCACCGTGTCGCCTTGATTGCGATTTCCGAGAGACAGCGGGGGCATTCCTTTGTTGTCGGTTCGGCCGGCGGTGCCTCTTCTTTCCGCTTCATTGCGTTGAGGCTCTTGATCATCAGAAAGATGGCGAATGCGACAATGAGGAAGCTTATGATCGCGTTGAAGAAGACTCCATAGTTGACCGTTACAGCACCGGCTGCCTGCGCGTCTGCCAGCGCTGCATACGGTCCCGGCTCCGCCCCGCCTTTCAGCAGAACAAAGAGATTCGAAAAGTCGACTCCCCCGAGGAGCATTCCGATAGGGGGCATGAGGACATCGGCCACAAGACTCTTGACGATTGTCCCGAAGGCGCCTCCAATGATGATGCCCACGGCCATATCAACGACATTTCCGCGCATCGCGAACTCACGGAATTCCTTTAACATAACTGTCTCCTTCTGGTTGTATGGAACTTTCCGGAGCACAAATCTAGGAGAACGAGGGCGGAGTGTCAAGGACCTCCGGGCGCGGAGTTTTACTTTTCGGAAAGAAATATGTAGTTTTGCCCGGGCCCGAACCGGGCTCACAACCCTTTTTCCCAGGCAGAACGGAGTGAAACACCCAGGTGGCAGAGTCCCGTACAAGTCTCACGCTTGCGCAGATTGACAGACGCAACTACTACGCGAACCTGTTTGAGGGGGCGCTCTTTATCGCGTCGCTCGGGATTCTTTCGGTTCAGACCGTTCTGCCGGCCATGGTTGTCCGCCTGGGCGGCAGCAACTTGATGGTAGGGGCGTTGAGCGTCATCTTCTACATGGGAGCTTCTCTGCCCCAGATCTTTGCGGCTCGGTTCTCAGCAACGCTTCCCTGGAAAAAACCGTGGGCGGTTCTTGCGGGGATGTTCCAGCGGGTTTTTGTCCTTTTCATGGCGCTGGTTATCCTCATCTTCGGCGGGTCTCACCCGGAGCTGGCACTCCCGCTCTTTATGGTGGTCTATGCCCTGGCACAGATCTCGGCGGGGATTTCCGCCCCCGGATGGTTCGACTTTTACGCGAAGATCACATCGCTTCATCGCAGGGGGAGGCTTTCGGGTCTCCGTAATTCCGTCGGCGGTGTGGGGGCGTTTCTGGCGGGGATACTCTTCACGCTCTTTCTGGGGTGGTTCGCTTTCCCGACCAACTACGGCTTGGCACTACTTGTTGCCTTTCTCCTTCAGCTGGCCTCCCTTCTTCTCTTCTTCCGGCTGATAGAAGTCGAGCCGAGTGCGATTGATCCTCCGAGAAAGACCTTTGCCTACCTGAAGGAGCTGCCCGGAATCCTGAAGGGCGACCCGGCATTCCGTCGGTTCATGGCTGCGGCGATAGTTGCCACTCCCGGGATGATGCCCGTCGCGTTCTTTACTGCGTATGCTCTCAAAACTTTCTCAGCGGGTGAGTCGGTGGTGGGTTTGTTCACGCTGATCATGGTGGCGTTTCAGGTCCTGAGTGCCCTGGTCAGCGGCTTTCTCGCGGACCGCTTCGGAAACAAGGTTGTCCTGGTAGTATCAAGTACCGCTCTCTTCTGCGCGTCCCTGCTGGCGCTACTTGCCCCGACGGTGGGGGTATTTGCGCTTGTCTTTGCTTTTGTTGGCATCAATCTGGGGCCCGAGGTCATGGCGCGCCTCAACATCTCTGTCGAGTTCTGCCCGGTTGAGAAACGGTCCACGTACGTCGGGTTGATGAACACGCTTCTGGCCCCCTTCTATCTTGCGGCGCTCGCCGGTGGGGCTATTGCCGACTTGTTTGGGTATGAAGTGCTTTTCGCAGTTGGGATGCTCTTTGCCGGGGCGAGTGCTGTTCTCATGATTTTCACGGTACGGGATCCGAGATGGGCCACATCGGAACAAGAGCCGGTTCCTGAGCCGGTGGAAATCCATCCGGGACCCGACGGATCCGAAACACAATCAAACAGCAGGAGTAATAATGAGGAAAGTCAACCTGGCTGAGAAACTGGAACGCGTTACCGGGCACTGGAGGCCCTGGATTGTGGGTGAACTCAACGGGCAGGAGGTGAAGCTCGTCAAGCTCCAGGGGGAGTTTGTGTGGCACCACCACCAGAACGAGGACGAGCTGTTCATGCCGGTCCAGGGGAAGATGCGTGTGGAGTTTCGGGACAGCACCGTGGAGTTGTCGCCCGGCGAGTTCCTGATCGTGCCGCGAGGTGTTGAGCACCGGACGGCGGCGGACGAGGAGGCTGCAGTGCTGGTATTTGAACCCGTGGCAACGCGAAATACCGGAAACGTCCAGGACTCCAGGTTCACGGCGCCGCCGGATGCGCGGCTATAACCTCTCTGCCAGGTAGTGGTGCCAGAAGAGTCGTGCCGCAACCGCTCTCCAGGGTCTCCACTGCTTCCCCAGCGATTCCATCTTTGATGGAGCGGGGCGGGTACGCAGTCTCTTGACTTTTTGCACCGCGGTTGCGAGGGCCAGATCATTGCTCGGCCAGACATCGGGGCGCCGTAGTGCCATAAGAAGGTAGATGTTCGCCGTCCATGGTCCTATTCCCTTGAGCTTCACCAGCTCCTCAGTCACGGCCTCGTCGCACAGCTTCCGGAGCGAGCTCAGATTCAACCGCCCTGCGACAAGCGCATCGGCCAGCTCCCGACAGTAGCGAGTTTTCTGACGACTGAATCCGATCCGTTTTAGTCTTCTGTCGTTGAGTTTCAGAAACCGTTGCGGTGTAACAGTGGAGAGCTCAGAGGAGAGGCGGTCGAAAGCTGCCTTCGCCGAGGCCAGAGAAACCTGCTGTTCCAGAATGATGTGGACCAGCGTGGGGAAACCCGGTGCGCGCAACCACATTGGCGGAGGCCCGAGTCGCGCAAGAATGGCCGCCAGATCCCGGTCTCTTTTGCCCAGCTCTTTCAGTGCCCGTCTGTAGGATGACCCGGTCAGTGTCTCCGGGCGGTTTCTCGTGCGCGCCATACGCGCTGTTGATTTGAGCCGGAGAGTATCAGGCATCTGCACTCTGCTGACCCAGATCGACAGTCCGTCTCTCCAGCCGGCTCCGCTCGGCGGCAAATGCCATCAGGTGGCTTTCGAGAGACTCCTCCAGGGATGTTGAGAGGAGAGAAGGATCATTCTCTTGAATGGCTCTTACAAGATCTTCCACAAGGCCTTCGTCCCCTCCGCCGTGGCCCCCAACGATTGTGGCGTCATCTGAGTTTGTGTCGATCTTCTCACTTCTCCCTGTGCGGAAATCCTCGACAAGGATGTAGCGAGAATCTCCCGTCGCTTCTCCCATCGTCCCCATCACGCGTGTCCGTCTGCTCCCCACGATGGTGAACGCGCTCATGGTAAAAGACGCGGTAATCCCATGGTCAAACTCCAGCGCAACCACCTGGTGGTCCACAACGTCATTGTCGCTGTGGTAGACGCAGCGGCCGTATGGACCCTCACGGAGGGCTTTGACGCGTCCCTGGTAGGAGAGGTCCTCGGCGATCACCGAGACGGGCCAGTCTCGGGTCTGCATATCCAGATAGAGCTTTAGCGCGGAGTAGGGGCACTCCTGTTCCACCGCGCAATCCTCGATACAACGTTCGGTGCTCCCCTCCGGCGCGTTTTCGGGTCTGAAGTGCTTCAGTGAACCGAAGGACGCCACGGTCCGGCAGGGGACACCGGCAAGCCAGCGGAGGATGTCCATGTCGTGGCTGGACTTGGTCAGTATCATTGGAGAGGAATTTGCGCTCCTGGCCCAGTTGCCCCGCACGAAGCTGTGTGCCTGGTGCCAGTAACCGACAGGCTCGATATGCTCAACAGACACCAGGTCCCCGAGCGCACCTGAGTCCAGAATTGCTTTCAGCTTCCTGTAGAAGGAAGTATATCTCAACACATGACAGACGGACACCATCTGCGGGTGCTTCTTCTGTTGATGGAGTATCTCCCTGCACTGGTCCCATGTTGGGGCGATCGGCTTTTCGAGCAGGATGTGATATCCCAGCTCGAGCCCCCGCATCGCAGCGCCGTGGTGGAGCTGGTCCGGAGTGGCTATGACCAAAACATCGGCAAGCTGTGTGTCAGCCAGGGAATCTTCCCAGCTCTCGAACTGCCTCTCTCGGGGGACGTCATGGGTTTTGGAAAATCTTTCCCGTCGGATCCGGTTCGGTTCCGCCACGCCGATCACATTCATCCTCCCCGGGTTGCGGAGGGCCCAGCTCGCGTAGGCTTCTCCCCGGCTCCCGGCTCCCAGCACCAGGCAGCTAGCGGGGGCGGCCGTGTCGCTTTTCAGGTGTGCAGATTGGCTGGTCATTTAGTAGAGGGCAGGCAGGAGCTTGTCGTGTTTCAGTTTAACGCTCTCCAGCTGTTTCCACTTCACACGGGTGAACTCGGTGTGTGTCTGGTCTGACCAGGTCCCCGAGGCGTTCACTGCGTACTTGCCCGTTGCCTCCTCCAGGGTGCAGGTGACCCGCAGTTTCTTATCCGCGTCCGAACCCCCAACGTGCAGATCGAATGCGATGCTTGTCTCCTGGATCACCGGATTGGTGATGGTCCCGGCCCCGGTTGAGTAGTGGCGCAACTCACACCTGTATGCCTTGTCCAGCGCATTCGCCGTGAGATTGGCCAGAATACACTCGACCTCGGTACCGGCTCCGCCCATCTGCCGCCCGCTCAGTGTCATGACCAGGTACCTGTTTGCGGGCCTGCTATCTTCGTACATTTCAAGGAGATACCCCGACAGGAAGTGATTGAAGGTTTCTCCTTCCTGGGCCTGGGTCTGATCAGGGAAAAGGTAGAGGCTCCCGAGAAGCAGGGGGAGCAGGAGGCTAGCTGGGAAAGAGAAGCGGTGCATTGGATACTCTCCTATTTGAAGTCGTTCTCTCTGAGCCACTTATCAAGCGTCGGCCCGGGGTCGAAGTTCCCGTGTCCGCCTCCGGGGACGCGGACATATGTGACGTGGTATCCTGCTTCCTCGAGCATTCCAATGAATTCATCGGTCTGCTTGATGTCGACCGCGTGATCATCGGTGCCGTGGATGACCAGATAGGCGAGCTCTTTTCCTTTTCCGATCTGCGTCCGCATATCATCATCCGGGTCAGGGCCATGGTGGGAAGGGGTTCCCGCGATGCATATCGCGCCGTCAAAGAGCTCAGAATGCAGAAAGCTCATCCGCCAGACGCCATAGCCTCCCATCGAGAATCCAAGGCAGAGAGTTCTGTCAATCTGGAAAATCTCCTTGACGAGGCTGACCAGATCGGCCGCGTCCTCCTGATCTTGTCCCCGCCACCAGCCGCTGAGGTCCCGTCCTCGCGGGGCGATCGTTATGTGGTCCTCCTGTTCTTCATCCGTGACGTTCCGAATGAACCCCACCTCGTCCACGCCGCTCCCGTGGAGCCCGACGTGGAGATTGTATCTCTTTGCGGGATCGAAGTTTCTGGGAAGCACGATGGAGAATGGCTGAAGGCTCGAGTCGATTGGAGAACGGAATGCCGAGAGGAGGTAGCCCTCGCTGGCATAGATGGTCTGTCTCGATTCATAGTCCCGGACCATCGAGTGAAGGTCCTCAAAGTCTCTCTCAACGGCCCTCAAACTGCTCCGCCCGGTGAATGTGTTGATGCGACTCTCGAGGAGTGTCAGTCGATAGCGCAGCCCGTCTCTGCTGCTGGTCTCCAGGAGGGTTTTGTCTTCGGATGGCGGGGCGTCCAGGAGCTTTCGCATCTTTTCCAGATCCCCCGGATCATACCTGTAGAACGAATCCTCCCAGCGACTGGAATCCTGGAAGACCGCGACGAATTCGTACATACCGGTCCCCTCGGGCAGCGTCACCGGTTTCCAGCGGGTGCTCCTTCCCGGTTGCAACAGTTCAGTGCAGGATCCTGCCCAGATCTCCTTTTTGTTCTCATCCACAATCGATAGAGACGCGCGCATCTCCTGTTCATCTGAAGACCAGGTGGCAAATGTCACGTCCAGCGTCTTCCCCGAGACGAGACGGTTCTTCAGCTCACCGGTGAACGCCGGTGGTGATTGTTCTGAGTAAACGAACGTGAGGGGCGCGAACCGACGCAGCTTTGTGCTCTCTGAGTCAAAATGACCGTTCTCTATATATGTGATCCGTTTCCGTGACCGGTCCTCGCTCTGGCTTGTGTACCGTATGTTGATCCCCGCCCTCTCTTTGAGAAGAGGATGGAATGGATAGAGGTACTCCCACGGAATCGTGACCAGGTATGTTGCGGTCATGGTAGCAGAATCGATCTCTATCTGAGGAGCGATCTCATCCCTCTTCCAGAGGAAGTATTCTCCGTCTCTGTTCACGAGCGCGGTAATGGGGGTTCCGCTCTCCAGAGCAAGCCCGTACGCGTGGAACCGGTCGGAATAGACGCTGTCTTTGTCTCGGGGCACGACAAAATTCATCATAAACCCGTCCCCGTATCTCCAGGCCCTGTTGCCGTCTTTGAAATGAGAATCGTGCACTCTTGCCCGGATCTTGAAAGCCCGGTGGTCAAAGCTGAGGGCTACGTCGACCTCTGGCAATTCATAGATGCTTTCCATCGGGACGGGTGTCCACTCGCCCTCTGTTATGGTGAGTCCGTTCTCTCTGTTTTGTTGGGCCGCGATTCTCCTGGCGAGGGTCAGGATTTCTGCGTAACGAGGGCGGGTTCTGATCGCATCCAGGTCCGTATCCAGCTCGAAGTGGAGATAGTCGGCGTAGCCGTTCCGGACCGTCTTTTCTAGCCAGATCAGGGAGGAATCCACATTTCCACCCAGAGAATAGAGAAACGAGACCGCGTACATCGTGCGCGCGTCCCCGGGCTGTAGCTCCAGAGCTTGGCGGCCCAGTCCGATTGCAGTACCGTAGTTACGCTGCCGGTACTCTTGGTACATCCGTACACGCAGCTCTTCGGCCCGATCACTGCCAAACGCAGGCATGACCACGCAAAGGGAGAGCAGGATGCTCAGGAGGTATTTCATGGTCAACTCCCCCTGTTTGGAGGCTAAAATTTCTCGTCGTACTTGGTCCAGAGATGGTCACCCAGCTTCCATGCTTCCCGCACGATTCTGTCGGCCCACTTTACGCTGTACTCTGTCAGAAACGTGGCGGCCTTCTCCGGGTTCATGTCGTGATAATAGAGTGCCTTCTCTTCGAGTGCTTTCTGATTGGCAAAGAGCTCCTTCTGCATGGGTGCCCAGACCGCGGTCACATCCTGGCGCATGTCGCCCCAGCGCTGCGCCGTGAGTGTGGAGAGCCTGTTGAACGCCCACCAGGCCGATTCTCGCGTGTATCCGGTTACCCGACCCTGCGTCTTGTATGACTCGGGAACATCTTTGATGCCACAGTAGAGGGGGGTGTAGATCGAGGTTGCCACGTTGTCGTGTGCCAGCCAGACCACGCCGCCTATCGGATCCGGCAGCCAGTCGCGGCACTGGATGATTGTCGCATACATCGTATACCAGCGCGCGATTGTCCGCTCGCCACGCCATCCCCAGCCTCCGTTGATCTTGAAGAGGGGGAGCATGTCATAGGGCATAAAAGGGTTTGCCAGGGGAGAGATCTCCGGTTCACCATCTGCATTTACCCAGAGGATGTTCTTCACGGGGTTGAAGTCGGTTCCCTCGTAGTAGTCCTGGAATATCTGCACGATCTTCTGGAGCGTGACCGCGCTGTCCGGCTTCACCGAAAAGGGATATGCTTCGGATTCCGGCTTCAGGTTAAGTGAAGGAGCAAGGAGATCCAGCGAGCGCCATTCCCGCCGCCGGCTTGCAAGGGACTGTCTCCCCTCCGGGTCGTAGGCATAGCAGAATCTGAATGGTCCGTCCTCGGGGGTCCACCAGCCGCTGTCCCGCGCCACCTGCGTCAGGTTTTCGGATGCCATGAAGGAGTCGGGTTTGTTGAGATCAACCTGTGTGATCCGGCTGGCATTTGCGTTGACCGCCACATGATCGTCCGGGACTCTCTGTGCTGCCCAGATGGACCCGACTTTCCCCCTTCCGGGTCCCACGATCTCGAAGTGCCAGACTTCTTTTTTGTCCGCGATGGTCAGGCACTCCCCGACATCTCGCCAGCCATGCTTTCCTGTCAGCTCACCGGCGAGCTGGATGGCTTCCCGTGCGGTTGTGCATCGTTCTATAAGGAGCTGCACCAGACGCCAGAGATCGATCAGTCCCTCGTCCGACTGGAGCGACTCCCTGCCGCCAAACGTGGACTCCCCGATCGCCAGCTGTTTGTCATTCATGCAGGGGAGCGAGGTATTGATGTATCCATGGGTGCGTTTTACCTGAGGAATCTCGCCAATCGGTATCTGCCTGTAGGCGGGCATTGCCAGCGTGTCTTCGTTGGACACCTTGTAGAGAGTGAACGTGGCATCGGCTCCATGCGTCTTCGCGGGCTGAATATCGATCCAGCTCCGGGCTCGATGTTCATCCATCGTGTGTGTGGTGATGACCGACCCGTCTGCCGTGGCGGACTTGCCCACGGTGACGGTGGTGCAACCGTCGGAACGCTCCTGTGCCAGCATGGAGCATGGAATCTGAAGCGAAATAAGGGTGGCCATGATGATCAACGCAAAAAGAGAGCGCCAGGTCTGATTCATATCGGATCCTCCGGGTGAGAGCAACGGGAAAGTGTAGCAATATAGTGAAATCTTTCCTTTCCGGGGGAACCTCCTGCCCCAATTCCCCGTTTGTATTGTGTCAGACTCTCAACCAGATACTATCCAACACAAGGGAGGTCATTCATGGCCGATGGAAAGAAGGTTCTTGTCACAGGAGCAACGGGGCAACAGGGAGGTGCCACTGCCCGGGAGCTTCTTGCGAAAGGGTTTGCCGTAAGGGCGATGACGAGGAACCCCGGGAGTGAGAAGGCGGCGGCCCTGGGAAAACTGGGCGCGGAGGTGGTCAAGGGAGACCTGGATGACAGGTCTTCACTCGAAGAGGCATTGAAGGGTGTCTGGGGTGCTTTTGCGGTGCAGAACACCTGGGAAGCCGGCGTGGAGGGTGAGGAGACGCAGGGTAAGCTCTTTGCGGAGGTGGCAAAGAGTGCCGGTGTTCAGCACTTCGTTTACGCATCGGTGGGATCGGCAGACCGCAAGACGGGGATTCCCCACTTTGACAACAAGTGGCGGGTTGAGGAGAAGATACGCTCGCTCGGATTTCCGTCCTACACAATCATCCGACCGGTCTTCTTTATGGACAATCTCACCTCCCCCTGGTTCAAACCGGCTATTGACGAAGGGAATCTTGCGGTGGGGGTCAAGCCGGAGACCGTCGTGCAGATGATTGCTGTGGATGACATCGGCAAATACGGCGCTTGGGCCTTTGAGAACCAGAAAGCCCTCAACGGTGCGGCGATTGACATCGCGGGTGATGCCATGACCATGCCCGAGGCGGCGAAGGTGATCAGCTCCGCATCAGGCAAGCAGACAGGTTTTTTCCAGGTTCCCATCGAAGAGGTCCGTAAGTTCAGCGAGGACTTTGCGTTGATGCTGGAGTGGTTTGACCGGGTCGGCTATAGCATTGACATCCAGGGTCAGGCCAAGAAGTCTGGCATCAAGCCGACTTCTTTCGCTGATTGGGCCAGGAAGGCCAGTTGGTAGAAGTTCTTTCGGCCCCTTTTGCGGCTGTCTCTTTAAATGGGGTAGCCGCGCTGGCCGAAACTTCTGGTTGACACTCCCCTGCACGTATCCTACCTTATCTCTGCAGCTTCCGCAAGAATAACCCAGGAAACGGAAGGCAAGTTTGTGATCGGCAAAATAATCTCACACTACCGTATTCTCGAGCAGCTTGGCGTTGGCGGAATGGGTGTCGTCTACAAGGCTGAGGACACGAAGCTCAAGCGTACGGTTGCTCTGAAGTTCCTCCCGCCGGAGATGACACGCGACCCTGATGCCAAAGAGCGGTTTATCCGCGAGGCACAGGCCGCATCCTCGCTCCAGCACAACAATATCTGCACGATCCATGGGATCGATGAGACCGAGGAGGGGCAGACGTTCATTGTCATGGATCTCTATGAGGGAGAGACGCTGAAGGATCGGTTTGAAAGCAGGCCGCCGGAGATCTCTCAGGCGGTGGATCTCTTCAAGCAAATCGCCGAAGGACTGGCAAGCGCGCACGCAAAGGGGATTGTCCACAGGGACATCAAACCCGCCAACATAGTAGTGACATCGGGTGGTGTTGCGAAGATACTGGATTTCGGCCTTGCAAAGCTCTCCGGGGAAGCGGGAGTGACAAAGGTCGGGACGACGGTCGGCACGGCGGCATACATGTCACCCGAACAGGCACAGGGTGAAGAGGTCGACGCAAGAAGCGATCTTTTCTCTCTGGGTGCCGTTGCGTACGAGCTCTTATCCGGTCAGCGTCCGTTCAAGGGCGAGCATGAACCGGCGCTTCTCTATTCAATAGTCAATCAGCCGGCCAGGCCGATGAGAGAGGTCAAGCCCGAGGTTCCTGAAGGCCTGGAAAAGATCGTCGGGAAACTGCTGGAGAAGAGTCAGGACCACCGGTATCAGGGCGCGGCCGAAGTGGTTGCCGAGCTGGAGGATCTCAAGCATCAACTCCGGACAGGCACGGCCCCGGTCCAGGTGCAAGAGCGAAAGAGTTGGCCAAAACTGCCGATCCTTGCAGGCGTTATTGTGTTGCTGCTGGCCCTCCTTTCAGTGGTCTACCATCTGTTTTTCTCCCCGGCTGAGGTTGACGAGAGACGATCGATTGCGGTGCTTCCCTTTGAGAACCTGAGCGCAGAGGAGGAGAACAAGTACTTCAGCGATGGAATGACAGAAGATATCATCGCGGCCCTCTCGAAGGTGGAGGGCCTGAAGGTCATCTCCAGAACCTCGGTCATGCAGTACAAGAACGTTAACATGCCCGCGCGCACTATTGGCGAGGAGCTGGATGTGGCAACCATACTGGAGGGGAGCGTGCGAAGGCAGAGCGATCGAGTGAGGATCGTGGCTCAGCTGATTGATACCCGGACTGACGAGCACATCTGGACCAACACATACGACCGTGAGCTGGAGGACATCTTCGAGGTGCAGAGCGACGTGGCGCGAAGCATCGCTACGGCTCTGAAGGCGGAGCTGACTCCGGATGATCAGCGTGCGCTCCAGAAGAAATCAACCGAAAACCTGTCGGCCTACGACGTGTATCTCAAGGGGCGTGACTACTACAGGCGATACAACGAAGGAGACAATGCGTCGGCCATACGGCTGTTCAAGCGGGCCCTGCAGCTTGACACGACCTATGCACTTGCGTTTGCCGGACTGGGAGATGCGTACGCCCAGAGTGTTGGAAAGTTCGGCTACGAGGTCATCTACCTGGATTCGGCCGAGGATGCAAGTAGAAAAGGGCTCGCCGTTGATCCGGAATGTACGGAGGCACACAAAGCGCTTGGCTTGACGTTTTATTACCGGGGCAGAATCCGGGAATCGCTGCGTGAAAACCAGGAGGCGGTCCGGATCAATCCCAACTACGATCCTGCGGTGGGCAACATTGGATGGGCCTATCTCTATCTGGGGAAGCCCGAGGAAGCTCTGCCATGGATGAGAAAAAACGTCAGCCTGAGTCCGACCCTGGCCATCACCTGGACGGGATTGGGTGATGCCTATCGGATCCTGGAAGAGCATCATAATGCCCTGGAGTCGTATGATCGGGCCTTTGAACTCCAGCCCGGGTTCCTGTGGGCATATCGCGGATTGATCGGTTCACTTCTGGATCAGGGCCGGACGGACGATGCTCGGGGACATGCGGAAAAGCTGCTGGAGAGCCTGCCCGATGATTACTCCGCAATCGGCTGGGCCGGTGACGTC
>JBATTW010000242.1:0-26895 GCA_049670805.1 Bacteroidota bacterium | reverse complement strand
CTCCAGTGGGTAAACAGACTGGATCACGAAGCAGAAGCAAGGCGCCACACCTTTGTAATCACGGGAGAGAGGGGAACCGGGAAAACCAGCTTCCTCCTCCGCCTCGTCACGGAACTTCAGCATTCTGGTTGGGCCGCCGGCGGAGTCCTTGCGCCCGCCGTTATCAGGGATGGCGAACCCGAAGGATATGATGTCCGTGACATACGGACGGGGCTCTCTGTCCCGCTGTGCCGGTCGGGCGTCCCGACGACGGGAATCGAGTCGGGACCCTACTCCTTCTTCCCCTCTGGAGTTGCGTTTGGGAGGAATGCACTCGATGCCCGAATGCTTGTCGGCATGGACGTCGTATGCATCGACGAGATCGGGCCGCTCGAAATGCGAGGAGAGGGGTGGGCCTCCGCCACCCGGGAACTCCTCAGAAACCTCGAAACTCCTCTCCTCCTTGTTGTACGCTCCTCTCTTCTCCATCGGGTATCCACTTTCCTGGATGGGGGCCCGAAAACATACTGGGATCCATCAAGAACAACGGACAGAGAAGCGCTCGAACAGTTAAGCGCACTCCTGCGATAGCCCGCCTTTACTCTCACGACAGCTTTTTATACCTTGTGGCAACAGCGCGGAGTTTTCTGTTGCTGTCGCTCTCTCACCCACCGGGACTTCCCTTCACAGACTCAGGGTCGTTTGTCCTATGGAAGATGCCCTCTCGATTCACAGACTGCATTTCGCGTTCACCATAACGTATCACTACATATTTCCCCAGCTGACGATGGGGCTGGCGCTGCTTATCGTCGTACTGAAGGGTTTGGCCCTCAAGACGAAAAACGAAATCTACAATCGGAGCGTCCGGTTCTGGGTCAAGATCTTCGCCGTCAGCTTTGCAATGGGTGTGGTGACCGGCATCCCGATGGAATTCCAGTTCGGAACGAACTGGGCGCGGTTTTCGACATTTGCGGGCGGCGTTATCGGGCAGACACTTGCGATGGAAGGGATGTTCTCCTTTTTCCTCGAATCGAGTTTTCTGGGGCTGCTCATTTTTGGAGAGAAGAAGCTCGGCCAGACCGGACACTTCATTGTTGCACTCCTGGTCTGCATCGGTGCGTGGCTGTCCGCCTATTTCATCATCGCCACAAATGCCTGGATGCAACATCCTGTTGCGTTCAGTATCGCCTCGGACGGCGCGGTCCAGCTGACCAGCTACTGGGGCCTCCTCCTGAATCCCTGGATTGGATGGCAGTATCTTCATACGGTAGCCGGCTCTGTCGTAACCGCCTCCTTCGCCATGGCATCGGTCGGTGCTTACTACCTCCTGGCGGGTCGGGCCCCGGAGTACGGACGGCTCTTCGTCCGCACAGGGGTGTTCGCCTGTCTCGTCGCTTCAGCCTTCGTCATATTTCCTACAGGTGACGGCCAGGGCAAGAACGTGGCGGAGTACCAGCCTGCAACGCTCGCGGCAATGGAAGGACTGTTTAGGACCGAAGAGGGAGCTTCGCTGGTCATCCTTGGTCAGCCGGATATGGAGAAACTCCGGCTTGACAATCCCATCACCATTCCAAATATGCTAAGTTTTCTCACCTACTATCGCTGGGACGCAGAAGTAAAAGGACTCGATGCCTTCCCCCGGGAGGACTGGCCTGACAACATCCCCCTTCTCTACTACAGTTACCACATCATGGTCGGTCTGGGCACCATCTTTATCACCATAGCGATGATCGGGGGATTCCTGACCTGGAGAAGGACCATCTATGATTCCCGGGGTTTTCTCTGGATACTCATGCTCAGCTTCCCTTTTCCCTTCATTGCAAATACCGCAGGCTGGATGACCGCGGAGCTCGGCCGCCAACCCTGGCTGGTGTACAGTCTCTTCCGGACAGCGGACGGCACTTCAGCCACCGTGTCAGCGGGGAACAGCCTCTTCACCCTTCTCGGTTTTCTGGGACTCTACTTCGTCATCGGTGTGCTGTATCTCTTCATCGTCGTGAAGACGATAGATCGAGGACCCAGCCCCAGCACGCATCCTGTACCGCACGCAACAGCAAAGGGATAGTGGCATGGAGATTCTCTGGTTTTCTATTGTTGCCTTCATGATTACCGTCTACGCGCTCCTGGACGGTTTTGACCTTGGTGCGGGAATCATCCACCTTTTCACGGCCAGAAACGACGGGGAGCGGAGATCGATCCTGAATGCCATAGGACCGGTCTGGGACGGGAATGAGGTCTGGCTCGTCGCCGGGGGCGGGACACTCTACTTTGCGTTCCCGATGCTCTATGCATCCGCCTTCAGCGGTTTCTATCTCCCCCTGATGATCATTCTCTGGTTGCTCATTCTTCGGGCGCTTGGGATCGAATTCCGCCACCAGATTCACAATCCCCTCTGGAAGAGCTTCTGGGACGTCGCCTTCAGCTCTGGAAGTTTGCTCCTTGCGCTTTTCTTCGGTGCGGCGCTCGGCAACGTCATACGCGGGGTCCCGCTCCAGGAAGACGGGTACTTCTTTGTGCCGCTCTGGACAACTTTCACCGTTCAGCCAGGGACAGGTGTCCTGGACTGGTTCACCGTGACCATGGGGCTGGTGAGCCTTTTTACTCTGAGCACGCACGGATCGAATTTCATTGCGCTCAAAACGAGCGGGACGGTCCAGAGTCGCGCACGGATGACCGCCCGCCTCGCTTGGTGGGGAGTATTGCTGACATCCACGGGGGCCGTCATCGGAACCACCGCCATACGACCCGAAATCTGGGACAACTATACTATCCATACATGGGCCTACGCCCTCCCGTTCCTCGGACTCGTTGCCCTCGGAGGAATGTTCATCTTCAACCTGAAAGAGAATGACCCTCTCGCATTCCTCTCTTCCGCAACATTCATCACAGCTACGCTGGCAAGCACGGCGTTCGGTCTCTTCCCGGTTGTTCTCCGCGCAACAACGGACCCGGGCCGCAGTTTGACGGTGTACAACACCATGTCGCACGAATACGGACTGAGCATCGGCATCATATGGTGGAGCGCGGGAATCCTCCTGGCATCAGGGTACTTTGCGTTTCTTTACCGGTCCACGAGAGGCAAGGTCGTTGTGCCGGCCGAAGGAGACGGATACTAGTGATCCCTTCTCCACCCGGAGGCGATCCGCGTCCCGGAAGAACGCTACCCGGAAGATACTGCTGTGGGCTACAGGAAGGGTGATATGCGTGGAGCCACTACCGTCAGAGTTGAGCTCAAGTAGCTCTGCGCACTCACGAACCCGTTACGAATTCAGATAACGAGGAACTGAATATGGCAGAAAGAAAAGCGTCTGTGCGGCAACTGCGAGGCATTACGTTCGCAGGGAAAACCGATTCCAACCACTGGGTCGTCATGGACGGCCCGGAACGGTTCGGGGGGAGTGACGCGGGAGTCCGACCCAAGGAACTGATCCTGATATCCCTGGGAGGCTGCACGGGTAGTGACGTCGTCTCCATTTTGCAGAAGAAACGCTCGCCACTCCAGGGGTGTGAGATCAATCTCACCGCCCATGTCCGGGACGAGCACCCCCAGGTGTTTACGGATATTCATATTGAGTACGTCATCTACGGAGAAGACGTCAAGCCGGCGGACGTCGAACGTGCGATCGAGCTCTCCACGACGACATACTGCGCCGTCTCCGCAATGCTGAAACCGAGTGTCAAATTGACCCATACCTACAGAATCGAGCCGGCTCTCAAACCGGGACACCCCGAACAGACGTGAAAAAGGCAGCAGATCACCGCCATGAATCCTTTTCCAGTCTCGCTGCATCATATGGAGGTGATCCGGCTCTACCACAATGTATTGGAGTGAAGCACGAATGATCCTGAAACAGATACGTTCTACCGATGGCACGGGAACCCTCTCTTACCTGGTAGCCGACGAGGAGACAAAGAAGGGTGTGCTCATTGATCCGAATATCGAGGATATCCAGCAGATCCTCTCCCTCGCAGCCGGTCTTGGAATTACCATAGAGCAGGTTATCGATACACACACGCATGTTGACCACGTATCCGGGGCCGGTGAGCTGAAAAAACTCATCGGGACTCCCCTTCTTATGCACGAGAACACACGACACAAATGGAAAGTGGTTGGTGAGGCAGATGCATTCGGCATAGGAGACATCCTGCGCGCAAATGCGGCTCTGGAGGTGGACAGAGAACTCCGACACGGGGAGATCATCTCCGTCGGATCGATCCAGCTCACCGTGCTCCACACCCCGGGACACACCGATAACCACATCGGCCTCCTCTGTGAGGATGCTCTTTTTACCGGCGACCTTCTTCTCATCGGACAGGCCGGCCGGAGCGACCTCCCCGGCGGGAATCCGAAAGATCAGTACGACAGCATATTCAACCATGTCCTTTCGCTCCCGGATACCACCCGCATCTTCCCCGGCCATGACTACGAAGAAAGAGAGTACGCGCTGCTCGGAGCCGAGAAAAGGACCAATCCCTTCCTCCGGTCCCGCACAGAGAAAGAGTACGTGGCGTTTGTAGCCGACTTCTTTCCTCCCGTTGCTGACGCCGTCCAGGACGGGAAGATGACCCTCCAGTGCGGGACAAAGAGGGTCGGGATGTCGACCACGGCATTCAAGAACATTTCCCCGGGGGAGCTCGCGGCAGCGCTAACGGAAGATCAAGCATTTTACCTGCTGGATGTTCGCGAACCAATCGAGCTGATTGCATTTGGCGCGATCCCGGGTGTCACGAACATCCCAACGCGAGAGATCGTCGCGAGACGGGGTGAACTACCTCCCGAAAAATCGGACAGCATTGCGGTTGTTTGCCAGAGTGGAAACCGCTCGTACGAGGTAGCCCATCTCCTCGCCAGGGAAGGGTACGTGAACGTCTACAATCTGCAGGGTGGTACGACAGCCTGGAAGATGGAGGGGCACCCCACGGTCCGCCCGATCCAGGCAGCCACTCCCAGATGAGGATGGCAATTGCATAAGTTCTCTCCTGACAGGGCAGGGCGACTCGAGCGCCCCGAACGCTACCGCCTGCTTCCCCCCGGGGAAACTCTCCTTCGGTTCGGGGCAGGAGAAGGCATGACCATCATCGATGTGGGAGCAGGGACGGGATTCTTTGCCCGCGCGGCAGCACAGATCGTGGGACCCACGGGAGAAGTCGTTGCCGCAGACATCTCCGAGAAGATGCTCGACTTGCTTCGGGAGAAAGGCGTACCGAAAAATGTCCGGCCCGTTCACTCACAGGAGTACTCGACACCCCTTCCCGATAGGATTGGGGATATCGTCCTCGCGGCATTTGTGGTCCACGAAGCGACCGACCGTACCAGATTCCTGGACGAACTGAAGCGCCTCTTGAAGCCCGGCGGCAGGTTGCTTATCATTGAGTGGAAGAAGCAGGAAGAAGAACACGGCCCACCACAGGACGAACGCCTGGACGAGAACGATCTCGATGCAAGCCTGGCGGTCTTTCGCATTGTTGAAAAAGGGTCCCTCAATACATCCCACTACTACCGAGTGGTGGAGTGACACGACACGCAAAAACGTTCGCCAAGGGATCTGCTGCAGCCGTTTTTGTCGGCCTAAGCGCCTGGGTCGTAACACAGAGAACGAGTGCATCAGATATGACGGTGACGACAGCCGAAACGGACAGCCTTCTCGCCACGGATTCCACCGTCGTACTGCTGGATGTGCGTACGCCGGGTGAGTTCAACAGCAGCGTGGGCCACCTGCCGGAAGCCATCCTCATACCTGTGCATGAGCTTCCCGATCGGCTCGGCGAGCTGGAGCTCTTCAAGGAGAAAACCATCGTTGTCTATTGTCGCACAGGAAGACGAAGCGGCCGGGCGACAAGCCTCCTCAACGAACTTGGTTTCAGGGCATTCAATATGATCGGGGGAATGGTACAGTGGAACGCGGAGGGAAGACCCGCCGTCCGGGAGGACGGGCAATGACCGTAACGCAGATTGTCGTTTACGCAATTATAACTCTCGTTGCCCTGTTTTATCTCCGCAGACTCATTCTTGTTCGCCGGATCGGGCAGTACACGCCGTCCCAGGTGGCGCAAAAGCTCAACGATCCGCATCACTTTCTCCTGCTCGATGTTCAGACCGATAGCGAACACCGGTCTCACCACATCAAGGGCGCCGTCCATATACCACTCCAGACCCTGCGACGGAGGGCGGAGGAGCTGAACAAATACAGGAATCGTGAAATCATCTGTTATTGCCGCTCCGGAAGCAGGAGCCTGACGGCGGCTCTCCAGCTGCACAGGCTCGGATACACCGCAGGCAATATGAAGGGCGGGCTCGCCGAATGGAATTTCTTACACAACACAAACTGAACGAGAGGACAGAATGGAATACGGTTTTTCGAAAACCATTGACCTATCCTATGAGGACGCAATCGAAAAAGTTACCGCAGAGCTTCAGAAGGAGGGCTTCGGCGTCCTGACAACGATCGATGTGAAGGAGACGCTCAAAAAGAAGCTCGATGTAGATTTCACCCGGTATATCATTCTGGGGGCCTGCAATCCACCCTTCGCCTACAAGGCTCTCCAGACGGAAGAGCAAATCGGGATGCTCCTTCCCTGCAACGTCATCGTCTATGTAAAGGAGGGAAAAACCGTCGTAGGCGCTTTTGACCCGATGGTAATGACTACGATCCTCGGAAACGAAAAGATGCAGCCGATTGCCACAGAGGTGAAACAACGCTTGGAGCGAGTTATCGCGGCCGTGTAGATCCAGGCCTGACTTACCAGAACCAACCAGAAAAGAGCGAGGCGCATCCCGCCCGGGGGCGGGATGTTCCCGCCTTCGGCGTCACACTCTACTTCGTATCCAGGATGATCGGCAAACCGTCTTTGCCTGCACCGATGATAATGACCTTTGTGTTCGGTGAATTGGCAAGCTTTTCCGTTGCCTCTATTCCCTTCCAGCGCAGGAGCTGCTCGCTGATTTCCTGCGCGACAATCCTCTGAAAATCTGAGATTCCCTTTGCCTCGATCCGCTTCCGATCGGCCTCCTGCCTCTCCTTCGCGAGAATGAACTCCATCCGCTGGCTTTCCTGATCCGCCTTCTGCTTCTGCTCGATCGCGTCTGTCAGCTGTGGTGGGAGACCAACGTTCCGAAGCGGCGTCGCCTCGATGATAACCCCCCGCGGGGCAACGGCTGCGGCAAGCTCCTGCTGAACGTCAACCCCGAGTTGCTCTCGCTCCGTCGAGTAAAGCGCGCTGGCCCGAAAACTCGCGGTTACGGCCCGGTTGATCGAGCGGAACTGGGGGATCAGCACAACGTTCTCATAATCCCCCCCCTGCAATGGTCTGGTACACCCGCGCGGCAGAATCCGGATTCATCCTGTAGAGAACACTGATTTCCAGCCCGATCGTCAACCCCTCGCTCGAGAGAACCTGCATGACCTCCTTGTGTTCCTTTGTCTGCACGGAGTACTCTTGCACCTTTGCCAGCGGGTTTACGAGATTGATCCCCGGCGGGAGCGTCTTCCGCGAGACCATGCCGAAGAAATCCACCACACCGGTATGACCCGCCTTGA
This sequence comes from Bacteroidota bacterium, assembly GCA_049670805.1. GTDB lineage: Bacteria > Bacteroidota > Ignavibacteria > UBA10030 > UBA6906 > JBATTW01. Next base: position 19,378 of record JBATTW010000242.1, on the reverse strand, counting down.
CCACGGTAAAGCACTGGAGAATCGCCAGTGCTACAAACACCAGCGCTGTCAGGCCCGAAACCAAGCAAAGCCCCTGTATGAAATATTTTGCTCGGCGACCTTGCGGCTGGCCAGTCTCCAGACAGCCACCGCGGGGATCGCAACAAGAACACAGAGTATGAATACCATACCATCTCCTTCTCAGTGTATGCGTCACGCACGGGGAAGCCGTTTGACAATCACGAGCGTCATGTCATCGGCGGCGTGATGCTCTCCCAGATGCGCCCGCACCGCCGAGTGAATCGCTTCCTGAATCTCCGCTGCCGACTTCTCGCGGTGTTCTCGGATGACCTCCTCCAGTCTCTCCAGACCGAATTGTTCCCGTTGGGCATTGGGTGCCTCGCTGATGCCGTCCGAATAGATGACGAGAAGATCGCCCTCGTTCAGGGTGAGGGTTTTTTCCTCGAAAGGAAAGTCGCTCATGATCCCGAGGAGGATACCTCCGGTGCTGAGACGGCGCACCTGTGACGCACCGGACAGGAGGATGGCCGGCTCGTGACCGGCACTGCAGTACTTCAGGGTGTGCCTCTTACTGTCCAGGACGGAGTAGAAAAGCGTGACAAATTTTTCCGGTGAGGTATTCTGAAACAACAGGTTGTTTGTCCTTCGAATGCACTCGACAGTGGAAGGCATGGCATGGGCCTGGTCCCGCAATGTTGCCTGGATATTCGCCATGAGAAGAGATGCCGCGAGACCTTTCCCCGAGACATCACCGAGCGATATGGCCAGCCGCCCCCCCTCGAGAGGAAGGAAATCGTACAGATCCCCCGCTACTTCGAGCGCGGGCACCGTTGAAGCCGAGAAGTCATACCCAGCTACGCGCGGCACCTGTTTGGGCAGAAGACTCATCTGCACTTCCCGGGCCGCGTGGAGGTCGCGATCTATGCGAATTTTTTGCCGCTCCTGCTCGTAGAGTCTTGCGTTCTCGATGGCGAGCGCCGCATGCACCGAAAGCGCGTCCATGAATGTCGCATCCTCGTCGGTGAACAACCCCGATCGCTTGTTTAGCAACTGAAAGACACCGATGATCTTGCCGTCCTTGTTCCGCATCGGCATGCAGAGAATGGACTCGGTACGATAGCCGGTCTGTCGATCAAACTCCGGGCTGAACCTCGGATCCAGGTAGGCATCCGGTATGTTGATCGTGTCTCCCGTCGCCGCGACATACCCCGCGATGCCCTTCCCCACCGGAAGACGGACAATCGTCCGACCCGTAGCATCCAGCCCTTTTGCCACTTTCGTCCAGAGCTCGCCCCTCTCTTCGTCCACCAGGAAGACCGTCCCCCTGTCCGCATCCACCACACGCAGCGTCATCTCGAGAATGATATCCAGCACCTCCTCCAGGTTGAGGGTGGAGTTGAGTTTCTTGGCCGCCTCAATCAACTGCGCGAACTTTCGCAGCTCTCGCTGAGCCCGTTCCACGCGTCTGTTTGATTCGCGGATGAAGTGGTAGTTCATCGCGCGGACGCGAACGCTTAACACCTGCAAGAGACGGTAGGAAAAAGCGTGCGAGGAGGCGAGCAATGACTCAAACTCATCGCGGTGCAACGTGTAGACGATAACCGGTTCCACCGCAATCACCCGGGCAGACCTGGGCCGTCCGGCAATCAGCTCCAGCTCTCCAAAACAATCCCCCGGATGAAGCACGGCCAGCAGCTGCTCTTCGCCTGTCTGGGTCACCTTTACGATGCGCACACGCCCCTGCACCAGAAAAAACATCTCCTCACCGTGCGACTCATCCTCGATAATCACTTCGTCAGGGCGAAACCGTCGCTCCTTCAGTACGACTTCGACCCGACGGAACTCCTCCTCTGTCAGCGTCTCAAAAAGGACGTTATACCGCAGGCGGTTCTGTTCAACCGATGGTTCCAGGGTCCGTTTGGTCTTTCCACCCATAGCTTCCTGATCGCTTAATATAACCCGTTCTTTGATTTTTCCAAGGGTCTTTCGTATGTTCACCCCGTATGGAATTCATCAGACCTCCACGGTTGAACAGAGGCGACCTCATCGGACTCGTTTCCCCCGCCAGCCCGATCGCCGACCCATCCCGCATCGACCGCGGCGTCCGCTACCTCGAGGGTCTCGGATACCGGGTCCTCCTCGGCAAGAGCATCACGGCAATCCACGGATACCTTGCCGGAACCGATGAACAGCGGGTTGCAGACCTCCACACCATGTTCGCACACAAGGATGTCAGGGCAATTTTCTGCGTTCGAGGTGGATACGGTACGCCCAGACTCCTCTCGCTCCTCGATTATCGGCTTGTGCGCCGAAATCCGAAGATCTTTGTCGGGTACAGCGACATTACCGGTCTCCAGCTGGCGCTCTGGAAGAAGGCTGGACTCGTGACGTTTCACGGCCCGATGGTCGGCGTGGACATGGCCGATGAGATGGATACCTTCACCGAGGAGATGTTCTGGAGTCTCCTCACTTCTGACAGGAAACACGGGCCAATCAGCCTGCCAGAGGAGAGGGCAAGGACCGTTTTCCCCGGAAAAGGCACAGGCCGACTCCTGGGTGGAAATCTGGCCCTCATCGTCTCTCTGCTCGGGACCCCCTTTCAGCCCAGTTTCTCCGGTTCGGTCTTGTTCCTTGAAGACATTGATGAGGAGCCTTACCGAATTGACCGAATGCTGGTGCAACTGCGGAATAGCCGAATTCTGGGACGGAGTGCCGCAATTCTCACAGGGCAATTCACAGACTGCGAACCTGAGGACAAGACGAAACCTTCCCTGACCGTGGACCAGCTCCTCTCCGAAGCAGCCAGCAGCGCCCGGCGTCCACTCCTTGCCCACCTCCCGTTTGGCCACGAGAACCCGAAGATGACTATTCCGCTCGGAATACGTGCCAGGGTGGATGCAGGCGCCCGACAGATTGAACTTCTCGAGCCCGCTGTTCGGTGAAAAGAACCTCCGTGGGGAGGTTTTCTGATCCAGAAAACGTTGAATGTGATCCGGAATTGTGATATACTGGTATATTACGGTCATTCGCAACAGCGTCGGGGTCCATGCTTCGAATTGCGGCTCTCGGGTCCGGTAGAGGATCGAACTTCAAAGCGATACTCAGCGCAATTCAGGAGAAGAAAATTCCGGCTGCCCGCATCTGCCTGGTGATCAGCAACAATTCCAGCGCAGGGATTCTGGAAATTGCACGCGCCAGCTCCCTTCCTGCAATCCACCTCAGCCAGAAACAATACCCCAGCGAAGAGCTTTTTGTCGAGGCATTGCTTACACTGTTGCGAACGCATGACGTCAATCTCATCGTCCTTGCCGGCTACATGAAACGGATCCATCCCCGTGTCGTCAGGGCGTACCGAAACCGTATTCTCAACATCCACCCCGCCCTGCTCCCGAAGTTCGGCGGGAAGGGAATGTATGGCCACCATGTCCATGAAGCGGTCATCCAGGCCGGCGAGGGGTTCTCCGGTGCTACAGTACACATCGTCGATGAAGTGTATGACCACGGACCGGTGATCCTGCAGAAGAGGATTCCCGTCGACCCGGAGGATACATCTGAGACCCTGGCGGCAAAAGTTCTGAAGATCGAGCACGAGCTCTACCCGGAAGCACTCCGGCTGATTGCAGAAGGAAGAATTTCTACGCAATAACCGTAAGGAACGAAGTGCCGAGCATCCGTCGAGCACTCATCAGTGTGTCGGACAAGAGCGGAATCGTAGATTTTGCGCGAGCCCTGCGATCCATGGGTGTGGAAATCGTCTCCACCGGCGGCACGCTCTCTGTGCTCCGGGAACACGACGTGGAAGCTCTCTCCGTTTCCGAGATCACGGGGTTTCCGGAGATCCTGAACGGACGGCTGAAAACGCTCCATCCGAAGATCCATGGTGCCCTCCTCGCCGTGGCCGACAATCCGGACCACGAGCAACAGCTCCGGGAAAACGGCATCGACTCCATCGACATGGTGGTGGTGAACCTCTATCCGTTCCAACAAACTATCACACGGAAGGGTGTCACGCTGGAGGAAGCCGTGGAGCAGATCGACATCGGCGGACCAACGATGATCCGTTCCGCGGCAAAGAACTTCCGCCACAAGGCTGTTCTGGTGAACCCGACAACCTACAGCTCGGTCCTCCAGGAGCTGAAGAGCCATAACGGGTTCCTATCCGAGGAGATATGCTTTAGCATGGCACGCGAGGGCTTCCGTCACACCACCGCGTACGACGCAAGGATTGCCGATTATCTAGAAACGATTGCAGGTGGGGCGACCCTCCCGGAGCAGCTGCGGATAATTGCGCCGAAATGCCAGACGCTGCGCTACGGAGAAAACCCCCACCAGCAGGCTGCACTGTACGGACCGTTCCGCTCCTGGTTCTCGTCCCTGCACGGAAAAGAGCTCTCCTACAACAACATCGCCGATATCTCCGCTGCCTCCCTCCTGGCGGCAGAGTTCGACGAGCCGACCGTCGTAATCGTGAAACACACCAATCCCTGCGGCGTCGGGTCCGCTCCGACACTTGCCGACGCCTACAAAAAGGCGTTCGCAACCGACACGGAGTCTCCTTTTGGAGGAATCGTCGCGGTAAACAAGCCTCTCGACCAGGAAGCCGCGGAACTGATCAATCAGGTGTTTACGGAAGTCATTATCGCACCGGACTACCCCGGGACTGTTCTTGACTTCCTGCGCCGGAAAAAGGACCGGCGAATCGTTCGCCTCACGGCGGACCTCGGATCATCCTGTCGCTGGGACCTCAAAAGCGTTGCGGGAGGATACCTTCTCCAGGACGCCGATTCGCCACGTGCAAAAGGGGAACTGTTTCGCACTGTAACACGGCGACACCCCACCGAAACCGAAGAACGCGCTTTGCGTTTCGCGTGGCGTGTGGCCAAACATGTCAAGTCCAACGCAATTGTCTACGCGCACGCGGATCGAACCATGGGGATTGGTGCGGGCCAGATGTCACGCGTGGATGCGGCCAGAATCGCAGCGACCAAGGCCGGAGAGTCAGATTTGGACCTGAACGGAACAGCCGTCGGTTCCGATGCATTCTTCCCCTTTGCTGACGGATTACTCGAGACGGTACAGGCGGGCGCGACGGCAGTTATCCAGCCCGGTGGATCGGTGCGGGATGACGAAGTCATCCGGGCCGCAGATGAGCACAATATCGCAATGGTTTTTACAGAGGTCAGGCACTTTCGACACTAAACCACCACGAACGCGCACACAATACTCCACAAACTCCGATGGGAATTTTTTCGTTCTTCTCCGCTGATCTTGCAATTGACCTCGGGACAGCAAACACCCTGATCTACATGAGGGGCAAGGGCATTGTCCTGAATGAACCGTCAATTGTCGCATTTGACCGAAACACAAAGAAGATCGTGGCCATCGGGGGTGAAGCTCAGGAAATGCTCGGTCGAACACACCGTGACATTCGTACGATTCGTCCCATGAAGGACGGCGTCATTGCGGATTTCGAGATAGCGGAAGGAATGCTCCGGGAGTTCATCAAGAAGATCCACGCAAACTGGATGCCGAGCAGGAGGATCGTCGTTTGCGTGCCCAGCGGCGTCACAGAAGTGGAGAAGCGTGCGGTCCGCGATTCCGCCGAACACGCGGGCGCAAAAGAAGTTCACCTCATTGCCGAACCCATGGCTGCCGCGATCGGCGTCGGTCTCGACGTCGAGGCACCCGTCGGGAACATGATAGTCGATGTCGGCGGCGGTACGACCGAGATCGCCGTTATCGCACTGTCCGGAATCGTCAACGAGGAGTCCATCCGGACCGCCGGGGACGAAATGACCAACGCGATCATTCAATTCTTCAAAAAGAACCACAATATCCTCATCGGAGAACGAACGGCCGAGGCAATCAAGTGCGAAGTCGGCTCGGCAATGCCGCTGAAAGAGGAAGTCACCATCCGTGTGAAAGGGCGCGATCTCGTCAACGGAATCCCAAAAACAACGGATGCGAGCTCCGTGGAAATCCGGGAAGCGCTCAACGAACCCACCGCTCAGATCGTGGAGGCTGTGAAACTGACGCTCGAACGGACCCCTCCTGAACTCTCCGCCGACATCCTCGACCGGGGTGTTATGATCAGCGGAGGAGGTGCTTTGCTCAAGGGCCTGGACGAACGCCTCCGTCTCGAAACCAGCCTTCCTGTTCATGTCTCCGAAGATCCTCTCACCGCCGTCGTCCGGGGAACCGGAAAGGTCCTTGAAAACTTGAATCGCTATTCGAAGGTCCTGATCAAGAGCAGGAGATATTGATGACCGCCGGCGGGCGCAAAGGATGCTGAAGCGTGTGTATGATATTGTCTCGCAATTCAGGGAATATGCAGTTTTCGCGTTCCTCCTCATCGTCTCCGTGGCGCTTCTCGCGCTCAACGATACCAGACAGATCCGCACGATTCGCTCCCTGACCGTCATATCTCTTGGATTCCTCCAGGATACGTTCGGTTTCATACCGAATTACTTCAATCTCCAGAGCGAGAACCGTATCCTTCGGGAGATGAATATTACTCTGGCAGATGAAGTGGGCCGGCTCCGGGAGGCGAAGCTGGAGAACATACGCCTGCGCCAGTTGCTGGGATTGAAAGGCCGCAAGGAGTATAGCTACGTCAGCGCAAGAATCGTTGGAAAGACCCTGCAGTTGATGCGCAACGCCATCACCCTCGATGTCGGTAGCAACGCAGGGGTGGACACGGACATGACCATTGTCACTGATCGGGGTCTCGTCGGACGGGTGAGAACAACGAGCAGCGCGTATTCTCTCGGGCAGACCCTTCTCAACAGGGAAATCCGTGTCAGCGCAAAGGTGCAACGGACGCGCGTTGACGGTATCGTGCGATGGGAGGGAGGAGACAACCTTTCCCTCACCAACGTCGCAAGAACGCTGGATGTCAAGCGGGGAGATGTCGTCATCACCTCAGAGTACAGCAGCCTTTTCCCGCCCGGGATCCGCATCGGGACGGTCGTGCGGACTACCCCCCTGGCCGGCTCGCTGTTCCAGAGAATCGACATCGCGCCCAGTGTCAATTTCACGAGACTGGAGGAAGTTTTTGTACTCATCAACCGCCCGGACACCGCCCGGGTCTCTCTCCAGCCTTCCGGCACGATTGAGCCCTGAGTTCCCATGCGAACAGCTCTCATAGATGCTCTCGTGTGCCTCGCCGTTGTCCTGGCGCACACAACCCTGACCAAGTTCATCGTTATCGGTGGCATTGTTCCCGACATCCCTCTCATCGCCGTCGTGTACCTCGCCCTTCGGAGGGGACAGGTCGTCGGTACTGTTGCGGGCTTTGGTATGGGCCTTGCGCTCGATCTCCTCAGCGGGACCGATGGAATGCTTGGTCTTTCAGCACTGGCAAAGACCTCGGCAGGTTTTGTCGCGGGATACTTCTACAACGAGAACAAGATGAACCAATTCCTGGGCGGCTACCAGTTCGTCGTTGTTGTGACCCTTGCATCAGCAGTGCATAACCTTCTCTATTTCCTTATTTTCCTCCAGGGAAGCGGCCTCAACTGGACTATGACCCTGGTGCGCTACGGTCTACCGACTACGTTCTACACGGCCATGGTCAGCGTCATCCCAATGTTCGTCTCGGCCCGAAAAGACTTCGCACAAGCATGAATGTCGTCGACGACATATCGGTGTACGGGAAACGCCGTACGCTCTCTCTGGTTGTCCTGCTGATGTTTCTTCTCTTCCTCGGACGCCTCTACCAGCTCCAGCTCATCTATAGAGATGAATACGGCAGGAAGTCAAAGGAGAACATCGTACGTGTCGTTTCCACCGAACCGGTCCGGGGATACTTGTATGACCGGACCGGTACGCGCGTCGTGGATAATCGTCCGGCGTTCACGGTGACCATTATGCCGTTCGAGTTTGACCGGGAATCCGCTCCTCGCCTTGCAGCTCTTCTCTCGCTCGACCTCGAGGTGCTCCATGAGCGGCTTGAAAAGGGTGAGATGTACTCCCGTTTTGCTCCGGTGAAGATCAAGCGGGATGTCGACTTTCGCTCTCTCTCAGCGCTCGCAGAGCAGCGTGACCGCTTCCCGGGGGTGGGCTACCAGAGCGAGTCGAAACGTTTTTACCCAACACGTGCCCGCGCAACCCATATCCTCGGGTACACAAAGGAGATCTCCGAGCAGCAGCTCCAGCTGCTCGGAAAGGACTACGTCCAGGGCGATGTTGTTGGATCAACGGGCCTCGAAGCCCTGTATGAAAAGGCACTCCGGGGAAAAAAGGGCCACCGTTACAGTACCGTCAACGCCTACGGACAGGTCATCGGCAGGTTCGACGATGGGAATCTCGATGTCCTCCCGAAGGAAGGGAAGGATCTTATCCTGACGATGGACTTCGGACTGCAGGCGGTAGCCGAATCCCTTATGACCGACCACCGTGGAGCGCTCGTCGCGCTCGACCCCCGAGACGGAGGGATACTCGCGCTTGTGAGCATGCCCGACTACGACCTCTCTCTCTTCAGCGGGGTGACCCCTCCCGGTGTCTGGAAGAAGCTGGATTCCGATACCGCAGCCCCGCTCTTCAATAGAGCGACAATGTCCCGGTATCCTCCCGGCTCTACATACAAGATGGTGCTTGCCCTCGCGGCCCTCGACAACCACATCGTGTCCCCCTCATGGCGGGTGAACTGTACGGGCGTGTTCTACGTTGGCAGGAAACCGTTTAGCGACCTGCACATTCACGGCTCCGTCAACATGATCGAAGCTATTCAGAAATCCTGTAACGTCTATTTCTACGAGCTGATGATGAAAACCGGTCTGGACCACTGGCACGCGACGGGGAAAGTGTTCGGATTCGGGCAGCGAACGGGGATCGATCTCTACGAAGAAAACACAGGCCTGCTTCCTTCAACGGCATACATGAACGGGCGCTATGGAGAGAAAGGCTGGACAAGAGGCTATCTTCCGAGTCTCGCGATTGGTCAGGGCGAACTGGGTGTGACGCCGCTCCAAGTGGCCTGCTACGCCATGGCAATTGCCAACCGGGGCCTCTATCACCAGCCCCACGCAGTTCAGGCGATTATCGACAGGGCTATCAGCAGGGAAGACAGGATTTCGTACGAAACGAGAGCACTGGATATTCGACCGGAACTGTGGGACCCCCTCCGCGAGGGCATGAGAAGAGTGGTTGAGGAGCCGGGCGGTACGGGCGGCCTTGCCCGAATAGCCGGTATACCATCAGCAGGGAAGACCGGAACCGCTCAGAACCCTCACGGGCCTGATCACGCATGGTTCATGGGGTTTGCACCCCTGGAGGAACCGGAGATTGCCATCGCTGTCCTCGTAGAGAACGCAGGCTTCGGCGGCACCCAGGCTGCTCCGATTGCCGGAGCGTGTATGGAGCACTACCTGCATGCCGCATCGGCCCGAAAGCAGGCAGAACAATCAACGGCACCCATCGCATCGGTGTCCGGTTCACCAACAACGAGGACGGCGTATCGCGCCGCGCAACCCTGAGCATGCTCAAGTACCTGGCAGAACGGTTCGAATTCCGCATCTTCCTGATCGTCATCGCACTGGTGATTCTCGGGCTTGTGTCCGTCTACAGTGCGTCCTATGATGCCCGGGCCTCGGAGATATTCTTCAAACAGCTTGTCTGGGCGGCCATGGGCCTCGGTGTCCTTTTTGTCTGCGCGTTTCTTCCTTTCCGCCTCCTGTACCTCTCAGCGTATCCCGCCTACGCAATATCCATAGCCCTCCTGGTGGGCGTTCTCCTGCTTGGAAGAACCGTCTCGGGATCTACGAGCTGGTTCAACCTGGGCGCCCTGAGGTTTCAGCCATCGGAATTCGCCAAGGTCACAACCGTCCTTGCCCTCGCGGCATACCTGTCCCGTTCCGATGTCACCCTTGCAAAGGTCAAACACCTCTTCGTGGTGGCCGGCGTGGTGCTTGTTCCCGTCGCTCTCATCATGGCACAGCCCGATACCGGAACTGCTGTTATCTTTGTTGTTATGCTTTTCCCGATTCTCTACTGGGGCGGGGCAAGCAAATTCACGCTCCTGGCGATCGTCGCTCCGGGGGTTGTTGCAGTAGCGGCTCTGCTCGGCACCACACCCTTCTTTATCGCCGTGATCGGGCTGGGCGTCCTGCTCTACCTCACACAGGAGAACCGCATTGTCACGGCAATGGTTTTTTCCCTCATGGTTCTCGTGGGAATCTCGACGCAATCCATCTACGAGGGCTTGAGGCCGTATCAACAGAAGCGCATTGCGGCGTTCCTCGACCCCAACGTCGATCCGCTCGGAGCCGGGTACAACGTCGTCCAGTCAAAGGTCGCCATAGGATCGGGGGGACTGCTGGGAAAGGGATACCTGCAGGGAACACAAACGCAGCTCAACTTCATCCCGGAGCAGTGGACGGATTTCATTTTCTGTGTTCCGGGGGAGGAATTTGGGTTTCTTGGAGCGGCCACCGTTCTCGTCCTCTTTGCCCTCTTGCTGCTCAGGGGCATTGCGATAAGCACAACGGTCAAGAGCTCATTTGCCAGCTTTGTCGCAATTGGTATCAGTAGCGTCATCGGAGCTCATGTACTCATCAATGTCGGGATGTCACTCGGTCTTCTGCCCGTCATCGGCATACCTCTTCCGTTCCTCAGCTACGGCGGATCGGCACTCCTTTCAGGGACGATGATGATGGGAATCCTCATGAACCTGTATGCAAATAGAAAAGAGCACTGATCAACGGAGAAGGCAATGGCAAAAAAGAAACAATCCAGACGTGCTTCCACCCCCAAGACACACACTTCCGCAGGACAATCTCTGCCTCCCGAGAAGCTGCGCTGGCGCTGCCACCCGGAAACGCTGGGTATCACCAGTATGGAGCACGTCAAGCCCCTGAAGGAGATCATCGGGCAAAACCGGGCACTTCGGGCTCTGCAGCTGGGCCTGGAGATAAAGCACCGCGGATACAACATCTTTGCAACCGGCCTGCCCGGAACGGGGAAGACCACGACCATCAGCAGGATGCTGCATGATTACGAGACTCGACAGGCGGAACTCAACGACAAAGTGTACGTCCACAACTTCAGGGATCCCGACTCACCCATGATCATCACACTTCCCGCGGGGAAGGGGCTGGATCTGAAGAAGGATATGGAAAACGTGGTCGCCGAACTCCTCAAAGGAGTTCCCGCCGTGTTCGAGAGCAGACGGTACCTCGAACAGCGTAAATCACTTCTGGAGCATTTTCAAGACAGGCAACGGAGCGTCCTCAAGGACTTTGAGAAGAAGGTGAAAGAGAGGGGGTTTGAGGTTGTCCAGGTCCAGGGGGGTACGTCATCCCGGCCTGAAATCGCCCCCGTCATGGACGGCAATCCCGTCAGCATTGAACAGATCCATACAAAGGCGGACGCGGGCGAAATGACAAAAGAGGAGCTGAACAACATCCTCAAGCAGCAGACGGAGCTGGAGGCGCAAATGGATCTCGTTATGCGTGAGATGCGAAACGTCGAGCGCAAAGCGAAACGGTCAATCGACGATCTCAACCACAAGATTATCGTCCCCGTCGTGGAAGAGCTTCTCGATGAGGTTCAGCGAAAACACGAATCTCCCCTGATCCGCCGATATCTCGAGGAGGCACGAAACGATATTCTCGAGAACCTCCCACGCTTCCATCAGAAGGACGAGCAGCAACAGCCCGTCCTCGGAATACCGATCCCCAAGGAGGATGACAGCTTTCTGGAGTACCAGGTCAATGTCATCGTGGACAACAAAGGCGTCAAGGGAATGCCCGTGGTAATGGAGAAGAACCCGAGGTACAAGAACCTCTTTGGCACAATCGAACGCGTGGTGGATCGAAACGGTGTGTGGGGGACCGATTTCATGCGCATCAAGCCGGGATCACTCGTCAAGGCAGACGGCGGCTTTCTCGTCATCGACGCCCTGGATGCCTTGACAGAACCGGGGGTCTGGGTAATGCTCAAACGGATTCTGAGAAACGCTCAGATCGAGATCCAGTCATTTGAGTCGGGGCTCCTCGGAGCGAGCTCTGCGCTCAAGCCGGAGCCGATAGATCTCGACGTCAAAGTCATCATGATCGGTGACTCATACATCTACAACCTTCTCTATCACCTCGATGAAGATTTCAGGGAGGTGTTCAAGATCCGGGCGGACTTCGACAGTGAAATGCCGAATGAGACGGATTCCATCGCGAGCTACCTCTCCTTTATCAAGACCATGAGTGACCGTGAGGGACTGCTTCCCTTTGATCTCACCGCGGTCATCGAATTCGTGGAGTACGGCGTCCGGCTTTCCGGCAGACAGAACAAGCTCTCGACACAGTTTTCCATCCTGGCCGACGTTCTCCGTGAAGCCAGCTACTGGGCAACAAAGGAACACGACCGGGAGGTCACGGGTGAGCACGTGCGGAAAGCCATCGAGGAGCGGATAGAACGCGTACGCATGCTGGAGGAAAAGATACAGGAGATGATCCTAGATGGGTCTATCATGATCGACTCCGACGGCAAAAGGGTCGGTCAGGTAAACGGACTGTCCGTCTACCAGCTCGGCGAGTACGACTTCGGTCGGCCGTCCCGCATCACGGTAAAAACATCGATGGGCCGTGCCGGAATCATCAACATCGAGCGTGAAGCGGCAATGAGTGGGCCTACGCACAACAAAGGTGTCCTGATCCTCGGGGGGTACCTGCGCAGCACATTTGCCCAGGACAAACCGCTCGTCCTGAGTGCAAGCATTGCCTTCGAGCAGTCCTATTCGGGGGTCGATGGCGACAGCGCATCGTCCACGGAGGTGTATGCGCTCCTGTCTAGCCTCTCCGGCATCCCGCTCAGACAGGACATCGCAGTAACGGGATCCATCAACCAGCACGGGGAGATTCAGCCCATCGGAGGCGTCAATCAAAAAGTGGAGGGCTTCTTCGATGTCTGCAAAGCTCGCGGACTTACCGGCGCCCAGGGCGTGATCATTCCACACCAGAACGTGAAGGATCTGATGGTCCGGCATGATGTCGTTCAGGCGGTAACCAAGAAGCAATTTCACGTCTATGCTGTGAAGACAATCGAAGAGGGGCTCAAGATCCTGACGGGAAAACCCGCGGGCAAACCGAAGAAGACCGGAGGTTTCACACCGGGAAGCATCTTTGCCCGGGCCGATGCCCGGCTCAGACAATTCGCGAAAGGACAGAAGAAGATGGGTGCCTCATGACACAGGGGGGTATCTCGGCTCTTTCTCGGTGACTGCACAATGGACGCGGTTGAATTCCGAACACAAGCACACAAACTCGTCGACTGGATGGCTGATTACCTCCAGAGCGTCGAGACGTATCCCGTCAGGCCAAAGGGAGAGCCAGGCGAGGTCCTGAACCGGCTCCCCGAGCTACCGCCCGAAAACGGGGAAGACTTCGACAACATCTTTGATGACTTCAAGAGTATTGTCCTGCCCGGGATGACGCACTGGCAGCACCCCTCCTTCTTTGCATATTTCAATGCAAACAGCAGCCCTCCCTCGGTTCTCGCGGAAATGCTCACCGCGACGCTGGGCGCGCAGTGCATGAGCTGGGCCACCTCACCCGCCGCGACGGAGCTCGAGGAGCGCATGATGGAGTGGCTCGGGCAAATGATCGGCCTGCCGTCCGGATATGCCGGGGTTATCCAGGACACAGGGTCAACCTCAACACTCTGTGCAATCCTCACAGCCCGCGAGGTCCAGACGCGCTTCACCGTGAATCGTGAAGGACTCCAGGGCACGAACCGCCTGACGGCCTACTGTTCAACGGAGACCCATTCGTCCATCGAAAAAGGAATCGGCGTTGCGGGTCTTGGCAGAGCCAACCTGAGAAAGGTGGGGGTCGACAGGGACTATGCCATGGATCCGGGTGCTCTCGAAAAGGCAATACGGACAGACAGGTCAGCCGGTCACACGCCGTTCCTTGTTGTTGCCACCCTTGGAACTACCGGGTCAACAGCGATCGATCCCCTCAACGAGATCGCAGAAATTACCGTCCGGGAGGGGCTCTGGCTACACGTGGACGCAGCGCTTGCCGGTTCGGCCCTCCTGCTGCCCGAGATGCGCTGGATGATCCGGGGCATTGAACACGCCGACTCTTTTTTCTTCAACCCCCACAAGTGGCTTTTCACAAACTTTGACTGCTCCGCCTATTTTGTCAGGGATGCGGATGCACTCGTGCGAACCCTCACCATTCTCCCTGAATACCTGAAGACTCAGGAAGACCAGCGTGTGAAGAACTACAGAGACTGGGGTATTCAGCTCGGGAGGCGGTTCCGCGCTTTGAAACTCTGGTTTGTTATACGTTCCTACGGGGTCCGCGGCCTCCAGGAGAAGATACGCAAGCACATCGCAATGGCACGGGATCTCGTCAAGCAGATAGATGCCGCCCCGGATTTCGAGTTACTTGCCCCCACACCCCTGCAAACGATCTGCTTCCGATATCGGCCGGAACACATCACCAGCAGCAAGACACTCGACCGCCTGAACGCTCGACTCCTGGAAGACCTGAACAACACGGGCAGACTCTACATGTCACATACCACGTTGAACGGCGTATACACGCTGCGCATGGTCACGGGACAGACACAGCTCGAGCAGCGTCATGTGGACAACGCGTGGGACCTGATCCAGGAGCGTGCACGAATGCTCGGCACGCGCACCGGGTAGATGGTATGATTGAGGTTGTTATCTTCGATTTTGGCAATGTTCTTTGCACATTTGATGTAGACATCTTTGTGCAGGATATCGCTCGTCGCGCGGGAACGCCGCCAGACCATCTCGTCCTCGCGCTGAAGCGAGCGACCCCGCTCGTTGTTCAGTATGAAACCGGATTGATATCCACTGATCAATTCTTTGAACAGATCTCTCACCATGCCGGCATTACACTCTCGAGAACCGATTTCCGGGATGCATACTGCAGTATTTTCGACCCCATCCCGGAGACGCTCAAGCTGGTCAAACGCCTGGAACCTCGCTACAGGCTTGGCCTTCTCTCGAACACAAACCAGTGGCACTATGCGTGCGCGATTCAGCCCGTGGAGGTCTTCCCGCTGTTTGAAGCCGTATCCCTATCCTTTGAGGTGAAGGCAATGAAGCCGGCTGAACCCATGTACCACGACATGCTTGCGAAACTCCAGGTGCCGGCGGAGCGTTGTGTGTACATAGATGACGTGCGGGACAATGTCGAGACAGGATTGGGGATCGGTATGCGTGCTATTCACTACACGTCCCACGAGGCCCTTTGCTCCTCACTGGAGGAGTGTGGCGTCCGGGTTGGATAAACTATCCCTCTACCACAATTTCTAACAGACCTCATTCGCTATGATACTTACAGACACGAAGATCCTCGATGAAATCAAGATGGGGACAATTGTCATATCTCCTTTTGATCGTCTAAACCTTGGGACCAACTCGTACGACGTTCACCTCGGGAAACACCTTGCCGTGTACAAGAGTGAAATCCTCGACGCGAAGATTCACAACGAGGTGCGCCATATGGAGATTCCCGACGAGGGCCTGATTTTGCTCCCGCACCGCCTCTACCTCGGGGTCACGCTGGAATACACGGAGACACACCGACATGTCCCCTTCCTCGAAGGGAAGAGCAGTATCGGCAGGCTCGGCATCGACATCCACGCCACCGCAGGAAAAGGGGACATCGGCTTCTGTAACAACTGGACTCTCGAGATCTCCGTCAAGCAACCGGTGCGCGTCTACCACGGAATGCCTATCGGCCAGCTCATCTACTTCGAGGTCTCCGGTGAGGTCGGAACCACCTACAGATCCAAGCGGTCCGCGAAGTATGCGGTACGAACAGACAGACCGGTCGAATCGATGATGTACAAAAATTTCCAGCAGAAGGGGAGGTGACGTCACTTCGTCAACAACACCTCACCAATGAGGAAGACCTAAAATCGGCCGGCATCGACCCGAGGTTGACGCCAAGCCAGAGATTCAATATATTTGAACTTCAGCCGAACTCTCGGAGGGTAAACAGATGCAGCACCATGGGGTCGGCGCTGAGGCGCTGAAAAAACTGGGACTCAGAAACCTCGGGAACGTCTACTGGAATCTCTCCAGCCCGGGGCTGTACGAAGAATCCGTCCGCCGGGGTGAGGCTTGGATCTCCCATCTCGGTCCGCTTGTGGTCCGAACAGGCCACTATACGGGTCGTTCCCCCAACGACAAGTTCATTGTTCGTGAGCGAACAAGCGAGAAGAAAATAGCCTGGGGAGAGGTCAATCAGCCCATTGCAGAAGAGAAGTTCGGCGGGCTCTATGCAAAGCTCTGCGCCTATCTCCAAGGTCGAGACATATTCTTACAAGATCTGTATGGTGGCGCGGACGAACGCTACCGAATACCTGTCCGCGTGATAACGGAGTATGCCTGGCACAATCTCTTTGCACGCAATCTCCTCATCGCTCCCCCGGAAGGGACTATTCACGATTCCGCCGACACCTGGACCATCATCGATCTCCCCCGCTTCCACGCGACGCCGGAACTCGATGGCACGAACTCCGAAGCCTTTATCGTACTCAACCTTGCACGAAAGCTCGTCCTCATCGGGGGCACCAGCTACGGTGGAGAGATCAAAAAGTCCGTCTTCAC
Source organism: Bacteroidota bacterium (assembly GCA_049670805.1). Classification (GTDB taxonomy): domain Bacteria; phylum Bacteroidota; class Ignavibacteria; order UBA10030; family UBA6906; genus JBATTW01. The sequence continues at coordinate 2,787 of JBATTW010000242.1, read as the reverse complement.
CATTCTCAACTACCTGCTCCCGGACCAGGGAGTATTTCCGATGCACTGCTCCGCAAACGTCGGCCCCGAGGGTGATACAGCTCTCTTCTTCGGGTTGTCGGGCACCGGGAAAACGACGCTCTCCGCCGACCCGGAACGGGCTCTCATTGGGGACGACGAACACGGATGGAGTGAAGAGGGGATCTTCAATTTCGAGGGAGGCTGCTACGCCAAGGTCATTCGCCTCTCACAGGACGCCGAGCCCGAGATCTTCGCAACGACGCGACAGTTCGGCACGGTCCTCGAAAACGTCGTCATGGACTTCGACACACGACGGATAGATCTTGACGATGATTCGATAACCGAGAATACACGCGGGGCATACCCGCTTACTCATCTCAAGAACATCATCCCCTCGGGCTCCGGAGAACACCCCGGGAACCTCATCATGCTCACGGCCGATGCCTTTGGCGTCATGCCTCCTATTGCCAGGCTTACACTGGAACAGGCAATGTACCACTTCCTCTCGGGCTACACCGCCAAGGTCGCAGGGACGGAAAGGGGGGTCACCGAGCCAGCAGCGACATTCAGCACCTGCTTCGGCGCACCGTTTATGCCCATGCCGGCCACGGTCTACGCTGAACTCCTCGGCAAGCGCCTCAAGAAGCACAAGGTAACTGCCTGGCTCGTCAACACTGGATGGACGGGTGGCCCGTACGGGGTCGGATCACGCATGATGATCTCCCACACCCGGGCAATGATCCATGTGGCTCTCAGAGGCGCGCTCGCATCCAGCGAGACCACCACCGACCCGGTCTTTGGCCTCCATGTACCTGTGTCGTGCCCCGGGGTGCCTGCAGAGCTCCTGGATCCCAGGAATACCTGGGATGACAAGCATACATACGATACAAAGGCAGGAGAGCTCGTAAACAAATTTCACGAAAATTTCCGTCAGTTCTCCGACGCGGTTTCCGAGGAGGTGAGGGCAGCGGGACCACGCTAGCGATCGAAACAGCCTGACATACCGGAACAAACCAGCATGGGTCTCATCGCGGGGCTTCTTCTCTTGGCAGTGGCAGTCATCAACTGCTATGTCCTTACCCGTCTCTGCAAACCCGAAACCCTGACCGACGCGGTTCTTCTTTTCTTCGTCCTTTTCTGTGCCATCACGCTCCTCACCGGATACGCAACTTCCTTTGCCGATAGGTTCGGATCACCTCTCTGCTGGGTTCTTGCTCAGCTGATCCTCCTCCTCGTACTGGCTGGCCCTGCGTTTCTCCGCAGGAGGGCAACGCCACCGTTGATGATGGTCCACGCCAGGCGGCTTCGACCACTGCTCGCCGACGCTCTGACCAACCTCTCACCTCGAGAGAAGACGGTTCTCTATCCTCCTGTGTTAACACTTCTGGTGATCGGGCTCTGTAACGGCATGCTGGTGCTCTGGGTTGCTCCCCACACCTGGGACAGCATGACATACCATCTGACCAGGATGGCATACTACATCCAGCAGGGGAACCTCTCCGCCTACGACGCGAACTACTGGGCACAGGTGGTACACCCGAAAAACGCCACAGTCATGCTTGCCTTCTCCTATGTTGCATCTGGCGGGAACGAGAACCTGACACAAATGGTACAGTTCTCCTCGTACTGGATTTCCGTAGCTGCGGTCTACGGCATCTCCCGTACTATCGGACACGGTCGACCGGCAAGTATGCTTTCGGCTCTGACCTTCGGACTGCTCATCAGCTGTATAATGGAATCAACAACTGCTCAGAACGACCTATTGCTTGCCGCTTTGTATGCTGCAGCACTCTACTTTCTCTTCCGGGCAACGCAGAGGCGGCACATCCGATTGCTCCTCCCTTCCACCCTTGCGCTGGGGATGGGGATTGGTGTTAAGGAATCAGCCCTGCTCGTCGTTCCTTCGTTCGCACTTGTTGCCGTCTACCTGTTTCTCCGGTGGGATCCCCGGGGCGTGCGGGGGGGGAGAAGATCCCTTTCCGTCTTCGCCCTGCTGATGGTCGCAGGCATCTGTCTCTTCGCCCTTCCATCTGGCTACCTCGACAATGTATCGTTGTTTGGCCATCCTCTCGGGCCTGAGAGTGTCCGACATGAACACTCCTTCGAGGGGCGTTCAGCCGAAGAGATCCTGCGCGAAGGCTCGAAAAATAGTCTCCGGTACGCCCTCGACTTCCTCTCGCTGGATGGGCTACCCCACTCCCCTGTCGTTACCCGGAGTCAGCTCTCCTTCAGGAGTGGCCTCGTTTCGGGGCTGCAGGGAGCCGGCATCGATCTGACGGATGATCGTGGCGCCCGTGTGCCGTTTGCTGTTTCACGAATGCCCTCGGGACATGAGGATTTCTCGTTCTGGGGAATCCTGGGGTTTACCCTTGTCTGGATCATGGTCGTCCTGCAGCTCGTTGGGATCCCGCGATCCGGGACGGGACGGGTCCTTGCCGGCGCGGCACTACTCTTCTTTCTTGTACAATGCTTCGCCGGACCTTACGACCCCTGGCGTGGCCGCTACTTCACCGCGTGTGCCGTCTTCGCTTCACCTGTTGTCGGATACTGCCTGAGATGGGTTCGGACCAAACCGGGATGGATCTACCTCACCCTCGTGCTTGCACTTGGTTGCTTCTCCGCGCTCTCCTCTGTTCTCCTCCGCCCTGTCGATCTGGAACTCACTCCGTGGGTCAGAGAACAGTCGGCCCACTCACTGCTCAAGCGGTCCCGTCTGCAGCAGCTGACGACAAACAACCGCCTCGTGTATGAACCGCTTACCCGACTCGAAGAGATCATCCCACCAAC
>JBATTW010000241.1:0-2460 GCA_049670805.1 Bacteroidota bacterium | reverse complement strand
AATCGATGTAGCGTACCGGACGGAGGATGTCCAGCAGAACTTCAAAAGGCGGGTTGTTGTTCCGTTTGAACTGACGGTAGTGGAGGCCCTTGTTCTCATCCAGCAAGCCATCGAAGTCGTTGTCGATCCCATCGTATGCGTTTCTGTTGACCGATTCGTTTCCACGAAAATCCAGAACGACGTTTCCTTCGACAACCGTCGTAGTGCCAGGGTAGATATAAATGGAATCCTGGAGGCCGCGCGTCCACACCTTCACGGAATCGACGTTCGGGACGGTGAAGAGAGACCGGGTGAAGTCCTCCGCTATCAGAACGATCTGCCGGCCTGGAACGATGGTCACGGAGTCGAACGAGCTTTCGGCAAATTTTGGAGCCGTCTGACCCACTATGGAGGAGTCAGCGTCACCGTCATTGTCGATACCATCAAAACGGTTGCCCGGGCTTTCCAGGAATGCGTACCCGACCATCCCGACCGGGAACTGCTGATTCCACCGTGGGTTCCGGAACGTGTTCCTGTCGAAATCGCCCGTGTAGGTGATGTCAGTTTCGACGTCGTAGAACGACCAGTCATCATCATATTCCTGGGGGCTCCCGTCACTACCCGTCACGCCGATATACGTTCCGACAAGCATGCCGAACACCACACGGTCGTACGATGTGGTACCCGTGTTGGTCACCTCGTAGAGCCAGAAGATGTTGTCCGCGGCCAGGAACTGGGCCCACTGAAGACCACGGACTGAGACGTTCATCGCGAGCCCATTCCGTCCGGGATTCGTCGAGTCCGGCTTGAATTCTATCCCGTTCGGATTGTTGTTCGCAAAATTGAATCGCAGATCGTTGTTGTCGTCCATCCTGAAGTAGGTCTCGAGATCCGCACTAAACCGCTTCCCGAAGAAACCGTTCCAGGAGCCGCGCCATCCCGGGTCGATCGGGTCGGACAGTTTGTCCGGCCACATCTCCGGCCAGGTGGTTTTGTCATTGCTCAGGGCGATGCTCTGGTTCGGCGGAGGGCCAAAGTACCCGGCGACAGGTTCGAAGGTCCATGGCTCACCGGTGGATGGATCTTCATCCCGCAACTGGGTAGGCCGGGATACGGGTGTGGTAATGACCGAATGGAACGTCGTATCAGACCACTGAATCTCAGCACCCACGAAAGGACTCACGTCGCCAAGATAACCGTTGTTGTCGTCCTTCCATGCACCCCGGGGTCGTGTATCGGTCGGCTGACCGATGACTCCCCAGTTGCCGAACACGGTGCGTACCTGGTTACCCCGCATGACTGCCGACCGACGATGCACACGGCCGCTTTCCTGCGAGAAGGCCGAACCGGCCAGTACCATCGTCAGGAGGAGAACCGGATAGAACAACTGTCTCATGACCATTTAGAACTCCAGATTGAACCCTAATTCGATCCTGCGCGGCTCAGAAAACCACGACGGTCGCGTATAGAACTGTTGGAGCGTATTGACCCGTTCCTGGGGATTTGTCGCTGCTGCCCGGGCCAGGTCCGTGGTAAAACTTGCGCGCCCGGTGTCATCATACACGTCGAACTCGTTCTTTATGTCAAACAGGTTGAACACGCGTCCAAAGAGAACAAGCCTGAAGATGCCAAACGGGATGTCGTAGAATGCCCTGATATCCAGACTCGTCGTTGACGGCTTCAGCTGGCTGTTCGTCAGCAGGGAGGTATTGTCTACGGATCGTCGTGGTGTGTACGGTGCTCCGCTGCCAAAGCGCCCGATCAGACTCAGACCCCAGTGCTCAGAGCTATACGACGCGGTCACATTCAGCGTGTTCCGCTGATCCCACCCGAGTGGCCTCAATTGAATTGACGGTTGCGAGCCACCCGCAATGGCGTTCCGTGCTTCCTCCGGATCGGATGCACTCCCTTCAGCCACCTGGTATGTGTAGTCCACCGTGGCCGCAAACCCTCCGCCAAACCTTTTTGTCAGTGTAAGGACGATACCCTTCACCAGCCCGAAGTCGCTGTTTATCAACCTGCTGTACTTCGAGGAACCTCCGAAAATAATGATCTCCTCGGCCAGCGTACCGGTGAGATTGCGAATATCTCGAAGGTACGCTGTCACGTCTATTGCGATATCCTCTGAAAGCTGCTGCCGGATGCCAATCTCTGCGTTGATCGTCTGTTCCGGCTCCAGATCCGTGTTTCCAACGACACCCACGTTTCCCGTTCCGAAACCGAGCTTGAACTGAGGATTCTGATACAGGTATTCGAATCGGGGGATCTGGAAGAAGTAACCGTACGAGAAATAGACCATACCCTGGGCGGTAATCGGGAATGACGCACCGATCCGGGGGCTGATCGCCCACTGGGAAGTTGCGGGGCGGTACCAGTACGCCCGGCGTTCCTCCAGCGTTCGTGCAACGTTGGATGGTTTGATTGGAGCATAGATATTCGGGTCGTTGACCGTGTAGAACTCGAAATTGTTGGATGTATCGT
>JBATTW010000240.1:0-30452 GCA_049670805.1 Bacteroidota bacterium | reverse complement strand
GCTTCTTGGCTGGAAACCCACCCTCCTCCCCCGCAAGATCGAACCCCACAACTCCCCGCGACCGAAAATCCAGAGCCAGTTCGGCCATCTCGAGCGATAGTCTCATGTTGCGCATGGCACAGAGAATCAGACCATACTCCACCCCGAAGTCCTTCTTCCCCCGCTCGAGACCGCGAAGCACGGCCCGCACTACCTCTTCCCAGTGAAGTCCGCGTTCGGTATGGAACACAGGCGAGAATCGCGTCTCCACGTAGACGACGCCGTCCTCGCGCATATCCTCCAGCATCTCGTACGCAACACGCTCGAGGCTCTCCTCCGTCTGGAGAACAGCGCAGGTGTGTCCGAATCCTTCCAGGTAGACGGGAAGACTTCCACGCCGGGCGCCTTTGTGAAACCAGCGGGCGACTTTCGCCGGATCCTCCGACGGGAGACCGGCGTAGCGCGACTCGCGCGCGAGATCAATGATCGTCTGCGGGCGAAGACCTCCGTCGAGATGATCATGCAGGAGGACCTTGGGCGCTGACGCGAGAATCTCTCCGGGGATCTTCATGAGGATAATTTTGGTGTGTGACGAAAGTGCGTGTCGCAGAATTGTAACAACTAACCCCTTAAAAATCAATCATATGTTGACTTTCAGGCCCCTTTTGTCTATAGTACTGCGTTCTGATCTCTACCGACACGATTCCCTTCGCGCACGATGAACAAGAAAGATATTTCCATCCTCGTCGTTGATGACGAAGAAGCATTCCGCTACATGCTCTCATCCTTGCTGAGCGGTGCGGGCTATACCGTGGAGACAGCTGTCGATGGTGTGACCGCGATAAACGCCGTTCAGGGAGCGGTGTACGATATCGTCTTGCTCGATATGAAAATGCCCAAGGTCGACGGGCTGGAGGTGCTGAAGTTCATCAGGGCAAACGCACCCCGGATTGAAGTGATCATGCTCACGGGGATGGCCGATGTCAAGATGGCGGTAGAGTGCATGAAGCTCGGCGCCTACGACTACATCACCAAACCGACAACCACCGACGAGCTTCTCTCCACCATCCAGCGCGCGCTCGAACGACGCCAGCTCATGATCGACAACATCGTCATGAAGGGGACAATCGAGCGGCTCCAGGGACCGTTTGATATGGTGGGTGAGAGCGAGACGTTTCGGCGGGTCCTCGAGATCGCGGCAAAGGTGGCACCCACCGAGTCCACTGTCCTCATCCAGGGAGCAAGCGGCACGGGAAAAGAGCTGGTCGCGAACTTCATCTACCAGCACAGCGGCAGAACCACTGAACCCTTCGTCACACTCAACTGCGCCTCCATCCCCGACACGCTCATCGAAAGCGAACTTTTCGGCCACGAAAAGGGAGCGTTCACCGATGCGCGTTCCATGAAACAGGGCATCGTGGAGATTGCAAACAAAGGGTCCCTTTTCCTAGACGAGATCGGTGACATCAGCCCGATCGTGCAGCCCAAAATCCTTCGTTTCATCCAGAGCGGGGAGTTCCGCAGGGTCGGAGGGAACAGCACGCTCAAGGCGGATGTGCGTATTCTCTCGGCAACGAACAAAAACCTTCAGGAGGAGGTTCGGGAGGGGAAGTTTCGAGAGGATCTGCTCTACAGGCTCAACGTCATCACAATCGACGTTCCGCCGCTCCGACAACGAAAGGATGACATCCCGCTGCTCGTCAGCTCCTTTGTCAACCACAGGATGAAGACGCGGGTCAAACCGACGATCTCCGAGAAGGCGATGCAGGTGCTGACCGAGTACGACTGGCCCGGAAACATCCGCGAACTGGAGAACGTGATCGAGCGGGCCGCTATCCTCTGCAGGGACAACACGATCGAACCGCAGGATCTCTCACTCCCCAACACGCCGATGTCTCTCCCGGCCGGCACCCAGACCGATCAGACGATCGGCACAGCCGTCCCGCTGAAGGAGATCGAACGGCTCCACATCGAGGGTGTGTTGAAGAGGTTCCGGGGGAACAAAGCGGAGTCCGCGAAGATTCTGGGCATCAGCCTCAAGACGCTTTACACGAAGATCCAGCAGTACCAGATAAAGCTTTCCTGAGCGTCTTCTCAGCCCCTCCGTGTCAGGGCTGCCACTCATCCATCCGGTACGCACCATCCCAGAACATCCACTCCAGGCGAGAAGAGACGACGAAAGCCTCGGTCATGCGGGCCCGGGCGAAATCGCTTGCACGTGATGCGACGTCTTCCGTAATATCCACCGCCCGCCGAACGGCCTCACCAAACTCCTCTCCCGCATAGGTGTCAATCCAGAGCTGGTATGGATTCCCGGGTGCGGACCGGCCGAGGATGTGGAGTCCCACCTCCCTGTAGATCCAGAAACAGGGAAGCAGAGCGCCCACAGCCTCTTCGTAACTCCTGTGCGACGCCGTTGCCAGCAGGTAGTTGGTGTAGGTGAAACAGGAGGGAGACTGACCGGTGTCAAGTGTGACATCAAACCGTTTGAAGTACTCCTCATGCAGGGCGCGCTCGACGACAATCCCCTCCCTGGCAAACTCCAGGAAGTCGTTGATCTGTTGAGGGGTCTCCGCCCTTGACGCCACGATCGCCAGCGCGCGGGCGAACTCCACGAGGTAAAGGGCATCCTGCTTGATATAGAATTTGAACTTCTCAGGCGGCAACGCCCCCGCGGCCAGCTCCTGGTTGTATGGATGATCGGTAATCGCCCCGTAGATCGGCGCGATGGTTTCCCAGAGTCTCTTCGTGAACTTCATGACTTCCAGAGATTGTGAAAGTGATGGACCGGCCCGTGACCGCTCCCGAGCCTGTACTCCGCCCCCGCATGAATCGCACCGGTAATGTACTCCTTCGCACGCTCCACCGACTCCGGAATGTCAACACCCCTGGCACGAAAGGCGGCGATGGCAGACGAGAGTGTGCACCCCGTCCCGTGTGTGTTCGCTGTACGTAAACGCCGCTGTTCGTACCACCGCACGGTCGCAGCCCCTGCTGAGCCGGAAGTGCAGAGGAGATCCGAACTCATCGCATCATCGGCGTGCCCCCCCTTGATCAACACGGACCGGGCTCCCAGAGCCAGCAAGCTCCGGCCGACACGCTCCATCTCCTCCCTGCTCGCCACCTTGCTCCCGGTGAGGACAGAGGCTTCGGGAAGATTCGGCGTGAGGACCTCCGCAAGCGGGATGAGTTCTTCGCGGAGCGCCGCGACAGCCTCATCCATGAGGAGCTTGTCCCCACTTTTTGCCACCATGACTGGATCCAGCACCACCCTCCTGACATCGTGCGCGCGCAGACGCCCAGCCACCGCCTGTATCACCGCGGCGGTCTGGAGCATCCCGATCTTGACGGCGTCCGCCCCTATGTCATCCAGTACGGCATCGATCTGCTCTGCCACAAAAGAGGAAGGGACCTCGTGGATGGAGAGCACCTGCACCGTGTTCTGCGCAGTTAGAGCGGTGACCACAGACATCCCGTAACAGCCGAGAGCAGAGAAGGTTTTCAGGTCCGCCTGAATGCCCGCTCCGCCACCGCTGTCCGAACCCGCGATCGTCAAGGCTTTCGCGTAGCTACGCATTCCCGTCCTCATTCCGTGAAATGGTTGAACCCCTTTTTCCCGAGTTCAGCGGGCCGGTCCCCGTGCAGGTAGACGAGCGAGGAATCTGTCACGGACCCGATTGCCGCCAGGGGGCGGCCAAACGTCTCTTCGAATCCCCTCGCAACGTCGGGCCAGCCGGCACTGTCCACGGTGGCAAGCAGGCAGTAGTCCTCCCCCCCCGTTGCGGCGATCTCCTCCGGATCCCACCCGAACCGAACGGCGGAACGCTCCAGCTGTTCGGAGAGAGGAAGACGATCCAGATCAATCCGCGCACCACACCGCGATCGCTCCATGATCCGTTTCATGTCCGAGTCGATTCCATCCGAAACATCCATCATCGCATGGACCTCCTCCCTTGCTCCCAGCCAGCACCCCTCCCCCACATGCGCTCGCGGCCGATGATGCCGACGGAGCAGGTACGAGGCATCACCGTCCATCGGCCTCTTTTCGAGGAGGATGCGTAGTCCGGCACCCGAGTCTCCAAGCCGACCGGTGACGCAGACAGTATCACCGAGTCTGGCGTCCGAGCGATACTTCACCCGACCGGAATTGACCGTGCCGAGTACCGCAACGTTGATGATCAAAGGGGCAGGAGATCTGGTGGTATCCCCCCCCAGGAGGTACACCTCTTCTTCATCAGCCAGTTCCCGCAGGCCCAGGAAAAACTCGTCCATCCAGTCAAGGGCGATCTCGCCGGGCAGACCGATCGAGAGGTACGCGGTCTCCGGCGTTCCTCCCATAGCCGCGATGTCGCTCAGATTGACCGCAAGGGCCTTGTAACCCAGATCCCGAGGAGGGATCCTCTCCCGCAAGAAGTGAATCTCCTCGACGAGCATGTCTGTTGTCACAAGGAGCGACCGGCCCTCTTTCCATGGCATGACGGCGCAGTCATCTCCGATCCCGGTGGTTCCACCCGGAAGAGATTCTTGAAATGGGGGTGAGAACCGACGAATGAGCCCGAACTCACCGATTGAGGCTATGTTCATTGTCTCTCCCTCGCCGTGCGGGTCTGTTCAACAATGACACGGAGCTCCCGGGCTGCGGCTTCAGGGTCCGGGGCGGCACAGACCGCCGAGACAACTGCGATGCCGTCGGCGCCCGCCTCCAGAACACTTGCCGCGTTTTCCACATTGATCCCACCGATGGCCACGAGGCGGTGTCGTGTTCTCTTCCGGAGTCGTGCTAGGCCATCGATGCCCCAGTCGGTCGTGGTGTCGGTTTTCGTCGGGGTCGGGAAAATCGGACTGACTCCCAGATAATCTGCGTCCAGTCCGGCGGCCTCCTCCGCCTGTTCCGGAGTCTCCACAGAAACCCCGACCAGCGCCGCCTCCCCCATGAGCTTCCGGGCATCTCTGGGGTCCATGTCCGACTGGCCCACGTGCACACCGTCAGCTCCTGCTGCCAGTGCCACATCGACACGATCGTTGATAATCAGCGGGACCCCCTCGGAACGGAGAAACTCCTTGATACTTCTGGCCAGCTGGATGAACTCCCTCGTGGGGCAATCCTTCTCCCGAAGCTGAACCACCGTGACACCACCCCGGACTGCTGCCCGCACTAGCTCGTCCAGCGGCCTGGTGCCGGCCAGACCCCTGTCCGTTACAAGGTAGAGACCCCAGTCCACCGGTCGCTTCATCCCTCCCCCAGCCTCACCATTTGCTGCAGTTCCTCTTCGCGGAGGGAATGCAACGCGTCCAGAAACTGCGTCTGGAGACTTCCGGGTCCCTCTGATCTCCCGGCCGCTATCTCACCCGCCACCCCCATAACCGCCATGGCGTGGGCGGCAGCCTCAAGGGGAGATGGGTTCACGGCCGCAAATGTCCCCGTGAGAGCCGTCGCTGTACAACCCAGCCCGGTCACTCGCGCCATGAGGGGGTGACCGTTCGCGATGCGCAGGAGAGAGGAGCCAGAAACAACCAGATCTACCTCTCCGCTGACGCTGACAACACAATCGTGCTGCTTCGCCAGCGAGCGGGCCGCATCAAGAGCGTCCTCCGCACCGTGTCTGCTGTCCACGCCCTTTGTCGCCCCCTCTGCATAGAACAGGGCCCGGATCTCCGAGCCGTTCCCACGCACGATCGTGGGCTGAACCTGGACGAGAAGCGCGTGGGCTGTTTCCGTCCTGAAACGGGTGGCACCCGCCCCCACGGGGTCCAGAACGACCGGTATCCCGCGCTCCCTCGCCCTTCGCCCCGCTTTCTTCATTGCCTCAATCCAGGAGGCGCTCAATGTGCCGATGTTCAAGACAAGCGACCGCGCAAGCCCCACCATCTCCTCGACCTCCTCCACGGCGTGCGCCATCACCGGCGAAGCCCCGATGGAGAGAAGCGCATTTGCGGTCGTGTTCATGACGACATAGTTGGTGATGTTGTGAACCAGTGGCGCTTCCGACCGTATTCGCTGAACATCGTTCCATACCTTGATCGCTGCGTCCATGCGGGACCTCCAACGCGAGTCAGACAAATGAAAAATGCCGCCCCCGGAACCGGCGTTGAACCGGAAGAGACGGCATTGAAAGAGACGTGGGCGAAGAGAGAATCATCACGCCGTTTCCCTACGCTGGTATAACCCAGATCAGGTTCCTGGGGTGTGCTCTCAGTCCCGGCTGTGTACCAGGGACACCCCCAACGGTACTGACGTCAATATACTGACACCGGCCCGGGAAAGCAAACCAGAGCCTCTTGCCTGGTAACCAGGTTCCCTATTCCCCCTTCAGGACACCTATGCCCTTCAGATGCTCCTCAACAGAGCGCGCCAGGGCATCAAGATCGTATCCACCCTCGAGCACGGAGACCATCGGGGCCACCCCGCGCACCATCTCCGTCATTGCCGCATAGCTTTTCTCCGTCAACCGCATATCTGCCAGAGGGTCGTCCTCGTGCGCATCGAAACCGGCGGATATGAGGAGCAAGCCCGGGCGAAAACCCGCGAGCTTCGGAAGCACCTCTTCTTCAATCGCCGAGAGATAACGCTCCTCCCTCGTTCCCGCAGGCATCGGGATATTCAGCGTCAACCCTTCGCCGCCGCCTCTCCCCTGCTCCTCTCTGGCGCCGGTTCCCGGGTAGAAGGGGTACTGGTGAAGGCTGACATAGAGGACCGACGGATCCTCTTCGAAGATGTGCTGCGTGCCGTTCCCGTGGTGCACATCCCAGTCCAGTATGGCAACCCGCTCGATCCCGTGTCGCTGCTGGGCGTACCTTGCCCCTATGGCCACATTGTTAAAGAGGCAGAACCCCATGGGGATGCTATGTTCTGCGTGGTGTCCGGGAGGACGAACAGCGCAGAATGCCCCAGCCAGACCCTCGCCCAGCACCGCGTCAATCCCCGTCTGGACACCCCCCGCTGCCCGCAATGCGACATCGTACGAGGCACGAGAGGCGTGAGTGTCTCCCGCGTCAAGCATCCCTCCACCGGACCGGCTGACCCTGCGGACGAGCCCGATGTGCCCCCGGGAGTGTACCAGCTCCACCGTCTCCACAGGCGCCGCCAGCGGCTCCACCTCCAGCAGATTCGTCCAGATGCTCGACTGCCTGAGATAGCGAAGAAGACTCCGCAACCTGTCCGCCCGTTCCGGGTGTCCCGCGGGGGTGTTATGCTGCAGATACAGATCATCATAGACAAACGCGATGGACGTCACAGGCTGCTCCTCCTGACTCTCGAGGACAAGATACGACGGCCCGGGGGACATTCACAAGCTTGCGCGAAGCTGCGCATGTCGGTATATTCTCTCACCCATTTCCTCCACTAGGGTATGAACTGGAGCTCGCGCACAGAACTGTATGCAGCGTTTTCGGATATCATCGATGGCAAAGTTGTCAAGCGATCCAGACATGATCTTACCTGGAACTCGGAGGATGCCACTCCCCTGTTTCTGGATGCCCTGGGAGAGCACGGATACCGCGCCACCCGCGTTGCCGATGTCCCGGTGCAGCCGGGAGAGCGTGTCCCGGCGTTCACCCTCCTGGAGCGGACGGCCTACTTCGGGTGGATCTTCTGGGAGAAGTTCAGCGAACGAAAGAGACGAAAACTGTTCGGATCCATTGTCCGGAACCGGAAAGGCGATTGGGCCATACAGATCTCCTCGCAAAACTCGACCCTGGTCTATGCTAACCTCTCCCTTGCGAGTCCCATGGACATAGAGAGACCCTCCAGCGTGTAGAGATGCCCGAGCTCCCCGACCTCTTCTACACAGAACGGTACCTGCGAAAAAACGTCACCGGGCGGGTCATAGAGAGCGTATCGGTCCGACAGCCTGTCGTCATCAGGAGCGCAATGGAGGAGCCGTTCCAGCAAAGCCTCCCCGGCAGGCGAATCTCTGGAGTTGCCGTTCACGGCCCATTTCTAAGAATGGAGCTCTCCGGAGAGGCAGCACTGATCATCCACCTTATGCTTGCCGGAAGGATTCAACATCAACGGAAAGGTGAACGGTCTATCGGCCACCACTGCTTTTCGCTTCGTCTGGAGGATGAAACCGTGCTCCACCTGGCCGACGAGAAGAAAATGGCAAAAGCCTATCTCATCCCTGCCGGCGGGGAACAGGGGATCCCCCGATACACGGGCCTGGGAATCGGCATTCTCTCACCCTCCTTCACCTGGGAGAGCTTTCGCGATCTCGCCCCGGGCCACAGGAGGAAGCAGGTCCGCGTTTTCATCAACGACCAGACGATTCTCAGCGCGATCGGGAATGCCTACGCCGACGAGATCCTCTTTGATGCCGGGATCCATCCCAAGACCTTTCTTGGCGCTCTCTCCGACGGGGAGCTGGAGCGACTTTACCACTCCATCCTCGCCGTAATGCACCGGGGGATCCGTTACGTCCAGCAATCGGGTCAACCCATCCATGTCAAGGTGCGCGACCACATGCAGGTCAGGAATCGAAAGGGAAAACCATGCCCCCGATGCAGTACGACCATCCGGCGAGAGGGAGTCAGGGGATACGATGTCTTCTTCTGCCCCCGGTGCCAGCCTGCCACGCGGAAGGTCTTTATCGACTGGCGAACGGCGTTGCGCTAGGCAGCTTCCGGGCGGATTGCGAGTGTTGGACACAGCCCGTATCTTGTCTCCAGGAATCAGCCTGATCAGAAACCCTGTTCTCCTCAGACAGAAAGGAGCCTTGTCCATGATCCACACCCTATCAGAGTTCGAAAACATCTGGGGTCCCGAGGTGGAAGCGACACAGAAGGTATTCAAGCACCTCACCACGAAATCGCTCTCCCAGGCTGTCGCATCGGAGCATCGGACGCTCGGCCGACTTGCGTGGCATATCGTCATCTCCATTCCCGAGATGGTGCAGCGGATGGACCTCACAATCCAGGGTCCTGATCCGGAGGCACCGGTTCCGGAAACGGCAAAGGATATTTTTGGTGCGTACAACGAGGCGGCCCTCTCTCTTCTGGATCGGATAAAGAAGGAGTGGACCGACGCAACATTGCAGGTCGAAGACGACATGTACGGACAACGCTGGAAAAGAGACTTCACGCTCCAGGCACTGGTGTTCCACCAGATTCATCACCGGGCTCAGATGACTGTTCTCATGCGACAGGCCGGTCTGGTTGTCCCCGGTATCTATGGCCCCTCACGCGATGAGTGGGCCGCATTCGGGCAGCAGCCTCCCGCCGTGTAGCCTTCACCCGAGAACGATTCCACGGAGTAAACACCAAACGAGAAGGAGGTCCCCGGAATGGCCCCACACATCACACTCACCATGGCGGTTCTGCTTCTGGCCTTCTCCGGGTACGCGCCAGCTCAATCCCACGGCCGGCCGTACAAGCCGGTTCACACCTATTCCATTGTGGCGCGGGACACCGTTACAGGCGAACTGGGTGTTGCCGTGCAGTCACACTGGTTCTCCGTCGGCTCGCTCGTCACCTGGGCCGAGGCCGGGGTGGGGGCCGTCGCAACGCAATCCTTTGTGGATCCCGCCTACGGCCCTCTGGGGCTGGATCTTATGAGAGCGGGAAAGAGAGCCCGTGAGGCGCTCGATGGTCTGCTGACCGCGGATCCGGGCAAAGACCTCCGGCAAGTGGCTATGATCGACACCAGAGGTGGCGTCGCGGCACACACGGGGGCCCGGTGTATTGAAGCCGCGGGTCATCTCGTGGGAGACAACTTCTCCGTCCAGGCCAACCTTATGCTGAACGCCACAGTCTGGGGCGCAATGGCAGAGGCATTCCGGTACGAGAAGGGGGACCTTGCTGACCGGATGCTGGCCGCTCTGGATGCCGCGGAGGCAGCAGGCGGAGACATCCGGGGAAGACAATCTGCCGCGATTCTCATTGTAAAGGGGGCCGGAACCGGGAAGCCCTGGGCCGACAGGGTCATGGAACTCAGGGTCGAGGATCATCCTGACCCCCTGAAGGAACTGCGTCGACTCGTCCGGGTCCACAGAGCGTACGAGCACATGAACAGCGGGGATCTTGCCGTAGAACGAAACGACGTTCCCGGAGCGTTGCACGAGTATGGCGCCGCAGAAAAGCTGTTTCCGGAGAACCTGGAGATGAAGTTCTGGCACGCCGTTGCCCTTGTGAATGTCGGCAGGATCGAAGATTCGCTCCCGCTGTTCGAGGAGGTGTTTCAGGGAGATCCGAACTGGGCAACACTCCTCCCGCGTCTGCCGGCTTCGGGTACACTCGATGCCGACGCGGAGACCATCCAGAAGATTCTTTCAGTCTGCTCTTCCACCCGTTAAACAGAAGCGCCGGTGACACGACAAAAGACGGACGATGGATTCAGACAGGCCCGGCAGACACTCCGGACGCCAGCGGATTTCCGCTTCTGGCCGACAGTCCAGAGCCACGGGTGGTGCGAGCTTCCCCCCTTCGCATCTGATCCTGACCGGCGTGAACTGCGGCGTCTGCTTCTCTCACCCGGCGGAGGGTCCTCTCGTGTCGTGTGACAGCCGTCCCCGGTCGGTTGAAGATCCTCACACGGAGCAAGCAGCAGCTCTCCCGGGCCAGCCGGCAAAAGGTTCTGGAGGACCTCCGGACCTGCCTTCGTATGGATGAGGATTTCTCGGTGTTTCACGCCACGGTGAGCACCAGCAAGACCCATCGCTGGGTCGCGACACAGCGGGCCGGCCGCCTGCTCCGATCCCCTACTGTGTTTGAAGACGCCATTAAGATGATCTGCACCACCAACTGCAGCTGGGCGCTGACCGTGGCAATGGTGAACAAGATTGTAAGGGAATTCGGGAAGCGATTCGACAAGGACCTCTATGCTTTTCCGACCGCTGCCGCACTTGCCGGATCGACTGAGAAGTTTCTTCGCGCCACGTGCCGGACGGGGTATCGGGCGCCGTATATTCTGGAACTGGCCGAACGGGTGGCCGCAGAGAAACTTGACGTGGAAGCCTGGCGCACTTCCTCAGCATCCCTCCCCGACCTGGAGCGGGAGATTTACACTGTCAGGGGAATGGGCGACTACGCCGTCGGCAATCTGCTCAAGCTTCTGGGTCGGTATGAACATCTCGCCCTCGATTCCTGGGTACGTTCCAGATACTATAAACTCCATACCGGGGGAAGAAGGGTGAGCGACGCGCAGATCGAGAAACGGTACAGAGGTCAATGGCGGGGACTTGTCTTCTGGTTGGATATGACACGTGACTGGCATGATGAGAAGTTCCCACCATGAGAACTCCGGACAGCAGAGACAGTGGAGAAAAAGGTGAAGCCTGAAGATGCACGAAAGCAGATCGAAGGTGAATTCGACAGCGCCCGACAGGCTCTGAAGAGGGGAAATGATGGAAGGGCCAGAGTCTGCGCCCGGCGGGCGGCGGGTATCGCTATCGCGCTCTGGCTCCAGGGAGGGGATGCGACCGCCTGGCCGCCGGATGCGATGAACCGGCTCCGGTTTGCGGAACGGGATCTCTCCCTTCCCGAAGACGTCCGGAACGCCGCGGCACGTCTGACCGCCCGGACCACCCGGGACTTCGCATCCCGGTTCGATACAGACCCGATCGAAGACGCCCGGATTCTCGTCCGGCACTTCCTACAGGCCGGCCGGTCAGGAGAGCCCTGACAGACACACCGACGTCAGTCACCAAGACATGTCCCCACGGCCCTCGCGGCAAACAGCAGTTGTGTGTCAAGCGGGACGACACGCTGCCTCCCCACTGCCTGCTCAAGGGGAACGGTGACAACATCGTTCCGCTGAAGACTTGCCATTACGCCAAACTCACCCCGAGATGCCGACTGCAAAGCGACGGTACCAAACCGTGTCGCCAGCAACCTGTCAAAGGGCGTGGGGCTCCCACCGCGTTGCACGTGTCCCAGAACGGTCACACGCGTCTCGAGACCCGTCTCATCCTCTATGTTCTTTGCCACCAGCTCCGCGATCCCGCCGAGGCGGACGGGATCGGTCCTTTTCTTGTCCACCTCCTTCACGGCAAGTTCCCCGCCGACGGGTTTCGCGCCCTCGGCAACGCAAACGATACTGAATCTGGCCCCTTTGCTCCTTTTCAGGACAGCTTCGTAGACCGCATCCCAGGAAAACGGAATCTCCGGAATCAAGATGATATCCGCACCCCCCGCCACGCCTGCCCCGAGGGCAATCCAACCCGCATAGCGGCCCATGGTCTCCACAACCATCACGCGATGGTGAGCGGACGCCGTGGTCTGAAGGCGGTCAATAGCTTCTGTCGCGACAGCGCGGGCCGAGTCATGCCCGAACGTGATATCGGTTGCCTCCAGATCATTGTCGATCGTTTTCGGAACGCCGATAACGTTCAGGCCCATCCCGGAGAGCTTGTGAGCAATGGTCTGTGTCCCGTCGCCGCCGATAGCGATAAGAACATCCAGCTTCATGTTGCGACAGTGAGCCAGAACCTGGTCAGACGCGTCTACGATTCGGAGGTTCTTGCGCTCGCCCATGGGGAAGTGAAAGGGATCTCCCTTATTCGACGTCCCCAGGATGGTGCCCCCGAGGTTTATGATCCCTGCCACATCCAACGGCGTAAGCGCACGATGCCTCCCTTCCACCAGACCTTCAAAGCCGTCGTTGATTCCGATGACACTGGATCCGAAATGGGCCATTGCCGGCTTGGCGACACTCCGGATCACTGCGTTCAGCCCGGGGCAATCTCCTCCGCCCGTCAGGATGCCAATTCTCTTAAGTTGCATACGTTTCCTTTTCTTGGTAGCATGCGGTTTTCAGATTCCAATATACGGCTTTCCCGAATCTTCGGAAAGAGCACGCCAGATGAGATTCGATGCTTGCGGCCCCTCGCGGGAGAGACCAGGATGACAGCCGTTATTCTGGCAGCCGGCACCGCGACACGTTTGCACCCCCTGACTGAGGACACACCCAAGGCCCTGCTGCCGGTCGGAGGAATACCGCTACTGCAGCGCATGCTGGAAACCCTCGGGCAGAGCGGCATACGGGACTCTGTCATCGTCACGGGCCATCTGCAAGCCGTCATGAAGCGGTTCCTCGCGACGTCGCCTCCGGAGATCCGGGTGACCGAGGTCTTCAACCCCCTCTACGCTTCCACACATAACAATTACTCCCTCTGGCTGGCATTGCGGGAGTGTCCGGGCGAAGAGGTCCTCCTCCTGGACGCGGACATCCTCTTCACGCCCCGGATACTTACCCTGCTGTTGGAGACACGGCACGAGAACGCCCTCGTTCTGAAGGTAGACCCGGGTCTCGGCGAAGAAGAAATGAAGGTCGCCTGTCAGCCCGACGGGAGAGTCACCGCGATAGGGAAACACCTCGACCCTGCGGTGTCTGCGGGGGAATCCCTTGGCATCGAGAAGTTCTCCGGACAGTGGACAGAGATGCTTCTTTCCGTACTGGGGCGGCGAAAGGGAAGGAGGGAGTTCTATGAAGCCTCGTTCCAGGAGCTGATCAATCGTGGGCTGCCCCTGTTTGCAGTGAGTAGTTCCCCCTACGAATGCATTGAAATCGACACGCCGGCAGACCTGGTGGCCGCAGATCTCATCGCACAACGGATGACCGTATGAGGCGGAAAGAAGGCTATGCTTACCGGACCTCTCTCAAATCCTCCGCGTCGGACGAGCTTATCAATACCTACCTCCTGCGTCCCGCCGCAGGGGTTCTGGTTCGTCTGCTCTACGGGACCCGCGTAACACCAAACCAGTTGACCATTGGTTCAATTGCAGCCGGTCTTGTGGCCGCTCTTCTCTACGCGCAAGCCTCAGCACAGACGACGATCGTCGCAGGGCTTCTGGTAACGGTGAAAGACATCCTGGATGGGGCGGACGGACAGCTTGCCAGGAGCAGACAACAGTACAGCCGCGCGGGGAGGTTCCTCGACTCCATAGGAGACTTCCTCGTCAACGCTGCTGTATTCGCCGCGTTCTCCGGGGCTCTCTACACACAGACGGGCAACCCGGCTTTGCTGGCCCTCGGGTTTCTGGCATTTCTCGGGACCACCCTCCGCGTATCGTATCACGTCCACTACCAGACGGCCTTCCTCCATCTCCAGGGGGGATACTCCCTGAACAGGATGACAGAGGAGCTGCGGGAAGAGGACCTCCATGCCAACAGGGGAACCGTGGTCCTCCAGAGAATCTTCCAGGGACTCTACGGGTGGCAGGACAGGCTGGTCTCCCGGTTGGATTCGTGGTGCAGACACGCGATACCGCTCACCCCGAAGGTCCGCAGCCTCTGGTACGCCGACCCTCTCGGTCTCCGCCTCTCGAGCTTCCTGGGGCTTGGGACGGAACTGTCACTCCTGACGGTAACCTCCCTCTTCGTACGGCTGGATCTCTACCTTTGCCTCAATCTTTTTCTCATGAACGGTATCTGGGCGGGATGTATCGCCTATCGGAGATGGGTGCTCTCCAGGAGGGTGAGGTAGGAAGGGAGGGGAGGCCGGGTTGATCAACGGGCCGTTCTATTACATCCCGTCGCGTATCTCCTTTTCGATGACAAGGTGCTCTTCGAGGCTGATGCCGTAGAGCTGACGGAGATTCTCGTGCGTACGGTTGTCGTCCGGGGTCAGCACACCGGCCTTCCAGGCCGCCTGCAATGCCTCCGTGTACGATTCAAGCTGAACTTCACGTTCTACGATTGTGTGGTCCGCATCGGTGATACCGAGCGAGAGACGGACAACATCCAGCATCGATTTTTCTTCCTTGGTCGGCTGGCCGTCGACCCATGCTTGCTTAAGCATGCTTCTGTACGTATGCGAGGATTCCTTCCGGAGGAGCTCACGTCCCTCATCGGCCGCACGCTGCTTCTCTTCCTCCTCTTTGTGCCATGCCTCCCCTTCCTCCATTCTCTGCACAGAAATCTGCATCAACTGGCTCTCCGTCTTCTGCGCCTCCAGAATCTTCACCTCCAGCTCCTGCGCTTCGGGATTGCCGGGATCAAGACCGTATATGGTCTCTATTTCATTGAGTGCCTTCGGGTACTTCCGCTCCCGGAACCGTTTCTTCGCCTTTTCAAGAGAGCCCGACACCTTGGCATCCCGGACGGCCCGGCGCTTCTCGTCCTGTTTGTCCTTCTCCTCCTGCTCTTCGATTCTCTTCTGGAGCTCTTCCACCTTCTGCCGCTGTTCCTCCTTGACGAGATCCGCTTCCTGCTGACGCCGCCCGTGCTCCTCCCGCGCGGCATAGACGGTCTGTTCGAAATCTCTCGCCGCCTGGTTCATCGGCTCCAGGCGAAAGACCTTTGTGATTTCTTTCAGGGCCTCGTCAAACTGCGCCTCTGACACAAACTCCTTTGCCCTGTCGAGATACCCGCGGGTCTTCTTCTCCTGGGCAAGGCGGCGGCCATCCTCGATCGCCTGCCGCACAGCTTCTTCATACTTCTCCCGCTCCCCATCCTCCCGGAGTTGCTGCTCTTCCAGTTCCTTCTGTCGCCGCTGCTCCTCTTCGGCCGCCTTTGCTCTCACCTCGGCAGAGAGCTTCTGCTCCTCTTGCGCCCGTTGCTTCCGGTCCTCCTCCGCCTTCTGCAGTGCCTCCCGTTCTATCTTCTTCCGCTCACCCTCAAACCGCACTCGCTGCTCCTCGGCCAGTCGCTTTTGCTCCTCCTGGAACTTTTTCCTGTACTCCTCTTCGATCTGCCTCCTGACCGTCTCCTCCGCCTTGCGCTGTGTTTCGAGGACCTCGTACTGCTCCTTTTTTCGCTCTTCCTCCAGCCGCCGGCGTTCTTCGGCCACCCTCGCCTCCGCCACCTGCTCAATCCTCCGTCTCTCCGCCTCGAGTTTTTCCCTCTCCTCCTCCATCTTTGCGTGCAGCTCTTCCTCCACGCGTCTCAGACGCTCCTCATCCTCCTTCATCCGCGCCTCGATCGCTTCCTGCTCATTCTGCAGGCGCTCCTCCATCGTGCGGCGGTCCTCTTCCGCACGCTTCTCGAGCTCCTCTTCCAGCTGCCTGCGGCCCTCCTCTATCACCCTCCGACGCTCCTCTTCGATCTGAAGCTCCTCGTTCTTGCGGATCTCCTCCAACCTCTGTCGCTCTTCCGCAACACGGGCCTGCGTCTCCTCCTCGAGACGTTCTCTCTCGGACGCAAGCCGGGCTTTCTCCTCTTCCAGCTCGGTCTGTTTCTGCTCCTCCGCTTTGCGAATGCCTCCGGCTGCCTCCTCCTCCTTGGCCCTCAGCTCATCCAGCTTCCGGTTCGCTTCTTCTTCCAGTTTCTGAATCCGTTCTTCATCCAGCCGGCGTTTTGTCTCGGCGGCCTCTTCGTCTTTCCGTCTCTGCTCTTCCAGTTGCCGCTGGATTTCCGCCTCACGTTCCTTCAGCCGTTGCTCGTCCTCCCTGCGTCTCTCCTCGGCTGCCTCCTGCTCTTTGATGCGGAGCTCTTCAAACCTTGCGCGTTCCTCCGCGGATCGCCGATCGATCTCCTCTTCAATCTGTCGTTTCTCGCCCTCAAGGCGATTGCGTGCCTCCTCCGCAACCTGCTTGAGCTCTTGCTCGTCCTCCTTTCGGTTCGCCTCGGCGAGCTCCAGCTCCTTCCTGTGCTCCTCTTGAAGCGATCGTCGCTCCTCGGCAATGCGGGCGAGCATCTCCCGCTCGAAACGTTTCCTTTCAGCCTCGAGCCGCTGGAGCGTTTCCTCTTCGAGACGCTTCCGTTCTTCATCGAGCTGCCGACGCGTCTCCTGTTCTAGTTCTCGGCGGGCCTCTTCGTCAGCGGCCTTCCTCGCCGCCGTCTCCTGCTTGCGGTGTTCTTCCTCTTCCTGATGCCGCTTCCGATCTTCTTCGTCTCTCCGTTGCCTCTCCTGTTCCAGCTTCTGCCGCTCCTGCTCGAGCTTCCGGTTGGCCTCTTCGAGTTTGCGCCGGATCTCCTCTTCCGCCTTCCGGTGGGCTTCCTCCTGTCCCTTTCGTCTTTCTTCGAGTTCGGCCTTCCTCTTCGCTTCAGCAATAGCGTTGAGGCGGGCCTCCTCTTCCCGTGCCTTCTGTTGCTCTTCCTCCCGTGTCTTCCGTTGTTCTTCCTCGCGTGCCTTCCGTCGTTCCTCCTCCTTCGCCTTTCGCTTCTCTCCTTCCCCCGCCTTCTGCTGTTCATCTGAGGGGCCCGGTTTGGCCTCCGGGACCGGTTCCGGTTTAGGTGGTTTTACCTCGGGTGGCTGCACCAGAACCTGGCTCTCCGGACCCTTCTTCTCCTGCTGCTCGATCGCAAAAAGAATCCGCTCCTTGTAGGCAACTGCATACGGGTTCTGCGGGTCGGTCTCCATCGCACTCCGAATAAGACGCATGGCTCCCTCGAAATCGGCGCTCTTGAACAACTTGTCCGCCATTTTTAGGAAATCACCGGCTTTCTTTCGCCGTTCCTGCCGTGTCGCGTCGTCGATTTCAGCCACGTGAGAAGGGTTCCTTCCTCAAAAAGGTCATGTTTGGAGCATTTTCCGCATTAGTGCAATATATCTAATGAAGCCGGGATTGTCAACGCACCGGAAGCCTGGGTAGTGTCTCAGTTTGTTAGTAGAGAGGGTGGAAATACCAAGAAAGTCTGCCGTTCTTCTCTGGGCGGGTAATGAAACGGAAGACTTTTTCTTGCCGAAATGGCCATAGCCATGGATTGTAGATAATGATAATTCCAATATCTGCGCCATTAAGCTTGACCGTTGAGTCGGTAATTGCAAACATTTCTGCGGGAGATATAGTTACTTGTTCGTCCATGCGTAGTTCATTCCACTTCCACCTTGGACGCGTGATTCGAGATTTAAGGGTAGGTATGCGTTCAGGATCGATTTGCGCTGGGGCCATTGCGATTTGACCAATTCCAACGTAAGCAGTCACATTATACAGAGGAATGAAGTTGTCGTTTTTGACTGTGAATAAGGCAGAAAATGGATTCACCGGATCAACCGGGCTGGAATAGCTTATTGAAACTCTTGGGAGAAATGAAACTGCTGCGGACATACCCCCGAGCAGGGTGGCTATTCCAAGCAGTAAAGGAAGCAGCCATCTTCGTCTTTTGGTTTCTGGTTCCTTTTTTGGTTGCTTACGCTTTTTACGTGGCATTTCTATATCTGTTGTGAAGGTCTGCTAGAGACTTCAAGTAGGTTGGCAATATCTCGGATAGCCCACAACTTATTCGTCACCTGCGCGGCCATTGCAGGTGTAACTCTGAGGGTCTTGTGGATACGGACAAAGTTGTAGTACATGAAATGCAGGGCAACAGCATGGGCGTGATTTTCAACCTTCTTGGAGAAGGCGTTGGTCAACCGTGTGAATCTCCGCATATTCATTCGCATTGTCAAGTTCTGACGCTCTACGTAGCTGGTGGATATGTGTCTTACTCTAGGGTTTCCAACAACGGGCATTTTCTCAATTCCAACAACCTCCGGCGGGCTGTATCGGTGGTCACTCTCCAAGGACTTCCCATACATTTTCACAAGTTGGGCATAGTCAATATCCGCTCCGAAAGCACCCTCAACAGCCTCCAAATAGGCCCTCAGACCGTCTGTAGTGAGTTGGACGCGGTTCTTGAGCCTGCTTGCTACGTCAAACATGAAGATGCTTGCGTATTCGGCATCACGATTGCCTACAAGCCAAGAGATGACCAGCTTGGACTCCGAGTCCAGCGCAACCCAGGTCCAGATGCTTCCTACCCCATATTTACCACGAAGGCTTTCGGGCAGGTTGTTATCCTTGCCATAGATGAAAGACCAGATTTCGTCACATTGAACACGTTTGGTTGTGAGGTTGCGCACATGCTTATCATGGTATTGTTGGCAGGCCCTTCCAACATCTACAAGGAGTTTTGTAACTGTGTTGATTGAAACATCAGCAAGGCGGGAGCTGGCGCGAAGGCTATTCCCCTCAACAAGCAGGCCTATGATCTGTGTGCGCTTTTCGATGGATAGGCGATTCACGGTGATGGTCTCCTGGTTCATCACCAATATACAAAACTATTCTTGAGCTGTCAAGCATAAAAGTCAAATTCAACAATTTATTGCTTGACGTGGGGGGGATAATATATGTATATTTGTTATACCCAAGAGGGGGTACAAAATGGACATACAAATGGTGGTTGAGCGCAGGATGCAAAAACGCAACTTCTCCTTTCCTCCTGATCTCATCGAAAGAGCGCAAAGAGTTGCACGATCCCATTCTGCAAATTTGAGCCAGATAGTCCGGAAAGCGGTCGAAGAATTTGTTGACAAGAAGGAAAGAGAGGAGCTTGATCAGGAAGTAATCAGAGCTTGTAAGGCCAATCGGGAGTTTGACAAGGAATTTGCCTCTGAGTGGGCCCAATATGAGACGAGAGTGGAGTGAGAATCCAAAAAGGCGAGATCTATCAAGTCTATCCAGATCCTAGCATTGGAGTCGAAATACAGAACCCTCGCCCATGTGTGATAGTATCTTCTAATTTGGTTAATGATCACTCTGATTTAGTAGTTGTCTGCCCAATTACTGAGGGATTGAAGCTTACAGAAACCGTCCTTCACATTCCAATTACAAAGGGTGAGGGGGGCACTACAAAGGACTGTATCGTTCTGTGCAATCAAGTGAAAGCGGTTGATAAGGTGCGGCTTACAGAGAAGCGCGGGAATCTTGAGGCTACTACCATGAACAAATTAGACCACGGACTTAGAGAACTTCTTGGCTTATACAAGTAACGTGGTCTACCTCCACCTTTTCTTTGCCGCACGCCTAGCAATTTCAGACCTTCGCAAAGGAGTCAATTTCTTTGCTCTTGCTTTCCCTCCCTTTAACCCCCCAAGTCTTCCTAATGCAATAGCGTGAGGGTTCTTACCTTTTTGGGGCTCTGTCTCCGTTGCCTGTCCTGTTGCTAAGTCAACCACAACTTTCGCCAGCTGGCTTGGATCGCGGGGTCGTTTTGGCTTCTTCATACCTCAATATACAAAACCATCCTAGTCCGGTCAAGCATCAGAAACTTCAAACTGAGACACTACCGAAGCCTGATCTGATGTTGGTCACACGGGGGGAAAACGCCTGTCCAATTCAGGGGGGCTCCGCCTCAGCGGCTAACTGCAGCAAGGAAATCCGGGTTGGAACGGAGCAGGTAGAAATCCATGTCCAAGATCTGGGGAAGGTTGTATCGGCTCCGGACAGCCAGCCGGAGGTGCTCGAGTGCCTTGGGGGTATTCCGCTGCAGAGCGTACATCCGTGCGGTGTTGTAAAGAACCTCCACATGGGTCGGCGCCAGCTCGACCGCCCGTCTACTCGCCGCGTCTGCTTCTTTGAATTGTCCCAGGCGTGTTTGGACCAGAGCAAGGTAGGAGAGAGCACGTGCATCGTTCCGGGATGCCTGGAGTTGGCGATTGATGAGGTTTTTCGCCCGCACCAACGCTTCTTCCCACTGGGCCTTTGCGAGCCCTGCGGCCTGCTGCACCCGGGCAAGTTTGTAATAGTCTACGTAGCTGGTTCGAATCTCGGCAACCCGGTTCATCAATATGGTGATCGCACGGTTGGGTTTCTGTGTGTAGACCAGCGCCTCGACATGAAGTCCGCTGCTGAATGCGCTTCGATTGCTGGCAAGCGGTGCGCCCCGATCATAGGCCCGGGCAGCTGCGCCGAGCGCCCTTCTCGAATCCGGGCTTTCACTGGGATGGACGTACTGTCCCATGAAGAGCAGGACATCACCCAGGACGGCATGAGATGCAACGTTGTTCGGATCCACGGTGACAGCGCGCTCAGCGGTGCTCACAGCCGCGTCGAAGTCACCGCTCACAATGTACATCACCGCCAGCCGCCGCAATGATTCAGCATCGCTGGGTGAAATTCGCACCGCGTCCTCCAGCCGCTCCAGAGCCTTGGTGTACTGTGATCGAAGAAGCTCAGCCACACCCCACACGCGGAATATTTCAGAGCTCCGCCACCCCAGAAGAACAGTCCGATTGACACAGCCCAGAGCCTCAATGAGATAGGGCTCCCGGGGACGCGGTTCGCTCTCATAAGCCAGTACCCAGGCCCAGCCCAGAGCCGCCTGGGCATGAGCGAAAGCCGAATCCAGCCGCACCGCCTGCACGAAGAAATCAATCGCTTCGGTGGAGCTGTACCTCTCCGGTTCCCGCAACGCCGCCCTGCCGCGGAGGAACGCATCATATGCCTCCGCCACGGTGGTTGGCACTCTCCGCAGCAACAGCTGCTCCTCTCCGTCGAGTGTGACCTGCATGGCACCCAGAACCCGGCGCGCAATTTCCACACGAACACCCGACATCTCCTTCAGTGACGCCTGGTGACGCGAGACCCAGATCGGCCGGGGAGACAGCGTATCGAACAGACTCAGCTCCAGTGCGAGCCAGTCTGATACCCTTCCGACGTTCCATTGCAGGTAGTAGCCCGCACCGACACTCCTCGCTTTGCCGACCGGGTTCATCGATGACGACCGCAACAAAAGGGCGGACGGCACCCCGACAACACGAACGGCTGACGCAAGAGAGAGGTCTTCCACCAGGCCTTCTACGAGACCGTCTGTGATGTATCGCGCGTTGCTGTCCGCACGGAGGATTGTCGGAGGAAGCACCAGAATCGACGCCTCTGGAGGCGCGACGGCATGCTTTACATAATCCACGATCACGTAACCTGCCAGCCCGGCCGCCACGACGATGACAACACTCAGAATCGGCTTCCAGGGAATTGTGATCCTTGAGGCACGTTCCTTTGCGCGGTCCAGCAAAGGAAGTTTTGGGGGTGCCACGGGACCCGCCTGCTCTGGAGCCAGCTCGAAATCCGATTCAACAGGTTCCGGAGCAGTGTCCGCCCCCCACACCTCCTTCTCGTCGTGGGTAATGACCGGCGGTGGCTCCTTCTTCTCTGCCGTCGGAAACGAGGCAGCTTCTTCCGCCTTGTGCTTCTCCTCTTCTTTCTTCACGAGTTCGATGATCTGTCTCGCTCTCGTGATTTGCTCCTGCAGTCGGAGAGCTCCCTCGTTTTCCGCCTCGATCGCCAGTACCTTCTTGACCTGCTCCAGACCCTCGTCGTATTTTTCCTGCTGATAGAGCGAGTGAGCCGAATCCAGCCATTCAGGCAGCTTTTCTCTCTGTCTATCCAGATCCTTCGGCCGGTCCTTCTTCCCTGGTTGCTTTTCCTTCGCGGGCTCGGCGCGTTCGCGCGGCGCCTCCGTCTGGACAGCCGCAACCCGCTGTTCCAGTTCCGGAAGACCGGGGGCCTCCGGCGCGAGCTTGCGAAGCTCCTCGAGGAGCTCTGACGCTTTGCTCGTCTTCTTCCGGTCAATGGCAATCGCCAGCCGCTCGCGCAGCACGGCAAGTTTCTGGTCGCGGGCTACCTGGTTCGCGGCGGGGGGAATTGCGCGCGTCGGGAGAGGAACAGGGATCGAATCCTGTGCCTTCCCCTCGGACGGAACGCCTGCATCCTTCTTCCTGACATCCTGTTCTTCGTCCTCAATCCTCCTCAATTCCGCCTGTTCTGCGCGGCGGCGGATCTCTTCAAGGAGGTGCTTGCGGTCAGGTTTCTTGGATTTGTTCTTTTCGTCAGGCGCCATACGAAACACAGGGGTGCAAGAATCACCGGACGCATCGGCCCGGCAGAATTATCGCGAAAATATATCCAAACGGGGGAAGAATGTCAACAAAACAGGGTTCATTCCGTTCCCTGCGCACCCGCAAGGATCGAGAGTACATCACCCTCCAGCGTCGTCCGTGGCACCTCCACGATCCTCCCCACCTCTTCGTCGCCCCGCAGGAAGATGAATGTCGGCACACGCTCGATACCGTAGCGGTCCGTCAGACCATCACTGCTTCTCTTTGTCCTGTCCAGGCCGTAGAGCTTGATCCGGGCAGCATCCATCCCCGCCAGATCCGCGATCTTCAGGAACCTCGGGACCTCGCGTCTGGAATCCGAACACCATGTACCGAGAAACACGATGATATCGATCCCTTCATGCACCTGCCGGATCAGACCCACAAAGTCCCCGTGGATTCTGGAGGTATCGTAGACAAAGGCGAAATCCCCGTGGGCAGGGTCCGCGAGGAGCTCCCGGTCCATCCATCCCACCGGTACGACGGGCTGCGAGACATCTCCGGTAGAGCCGCACCCGCCACAGACCAGGAGACAGAGCAACGCCACATATCCACGCATGCCGCCTCCTGTTTTACTTTTCTGGAGGAATCTCCTATATTGACTCGCCGTTCAATGTACAGAACGCCTTCCCAAAACACAAAACACGTCGATATGACCAAGCCGCTCGACAAACGATACGCCACCCAGGATGCATCGGCCATCGACGCCTCGGTCCTGGAGACCTTCCCCTACGAATACCCCGGCAAGGAGATCGTCATCCATATTTCCACAAGCGAATTCACCGCTGTGTGCCCCTGGTCAGGTCTCCCCGATTTCGCGACGGTCGAGGTCGACTACATTCCCGGGCGCGTCTGCATCGAACTGAGGTCGCTGAAGTATTACCTGCACAGCTATCGAAACGTCGGTATCTACCAGGAACACGCCGTCAACCGGATCCTCGAAGATCTGGTGCGATGCGCGAAACCCGGGTGGATGAGGGTGAAGGCGGATTACAGCGTTCGTGGGGGGATTCACACAGTGGCAAGCAGGGAGTACAGGCGGGGAAGACGGCGACGGTAGTCGGGCAACCTGCCCGCTCATCTGCCCGCGGCAGGCCGGGACGAATGACGCGGAAGCGTGCCGGGAAGGATCATCCTGTTCAGCAGTACCGCCTCCCGGATATTCCTGTGTAGCCTCCTTGCGTTGGAGATCTGCCCTGGATCGAGCGAGAGACACGTGAGCGGCGAAGACCGTCTTCCTCTGCTGGAGTAGAGTTTTTCACCCGAGGGGCCGAACACGTAGGACTGTCCACCTTCGCTCCCCCGGGCGTTGCAGCCGACAACAAAGATCTGATTTTCGATCGCCCTGGCCCTCAGGAGCGTCTGCCAGGCCGCATCCCGCTTGCCCGGCCACCTCGCTGGAACGAATAACATCTGGATCTTCTGGAGAGCCAGCGCTCTTGTGAGCTCGGGAAAACGAAGGTCGTAGCAGAGGATCACGGCCCCCCGCATCCTCTCTCCTCGAACCGTGAGCCCGAACGCCCGGATCTTTTCTCCTCTCACAAAGTGCTTGTGGTCGCCCGTCGGGCGAAACAGGTGGATCTTGTCGTACCTGTGGATGACCCGCCCGCAGCTGAACACGTAGCTGGCATTTGTGCCCGCATCCATCCCTTCCCGCAGCAGCATGCTCCCCGCAACGCACGTGCAGGAAAACCGGCGGGACGCCTCCCGAAACGTCTCCCACAGCGCATCCCCCTTCCGGTGAACGGCACTCCCCCTCTCCAGCGCAGCGTACCCCCCATCAGCGAGCTCTGGAAAAATCACCACGTCCAGGTTGCGAAGCGCCCGCTCGTACTTCACCTGCTTCAGGATACGCAGATCGAATGCTAGACCGAGCCTGACGGTTTTCACTATACCACTCTTCACCTTGTATGGGGTGAACCGACGGGAGGAGAAATCAAAAGCCCCGATGCCTGTCTCACCGGGGCTCTCATCACCTTTCTTGTAGCAGTCTTATGCCTTGCTGACGTTGGATGCGTGCAAACCTTTGGGTCCCTCCTCTACCTCGAACTGCACTTGGTCTCCCTCAGAGAGGCTCCGGTAGCCCTCGCCCACGATGGCCTTGTAGTGCACAAATACATCCTCACCGGATTCTCGGCGGATGAATCCCCATCCTTTGGTTCCGTTGAACCACTTGACGACTCCCGTTTCCATGGGAGAACTCCTTTCAAGAAATGTATCGAAAAACGTACGGCAAAGCCGCCCTGACAGGGCACCCGATTTGTTGCCTCTTAACACTACCGCTGAACCGAGTCTTTGCTGAACGTTCCCACGGGACATTCTTCGATACAACGGGACCATGTAAAGCGCACAACAAACGGTGTACCGAACTGCGGCGGCAAGATAGGAGAATGGAACTGGAATTGCAAGCGGTTCTGCTCGGTGCAGGGCGACGGTCCGCCCCCGCACTCACTGAACGGGAAGGATGATCTCCTCCCGCAGCATGCTGCTGCAGACGATGACGTACCATGCCTGGAGCTGCAACTCGTCCAGCAGAACAGCCCGGTGCAGCTCCTGCTGCTCCTCCGACAGGATCGGAAATGTATAGTGGATCTTCATGGCACCCATCTCCTCTCTGATGATGGTCGACCCATCATCCTCTACATTGTAGAGGTTTCGAATAGTGTGCCAGAAATCCCGGCCCTCCCGCCGGCCAAAAACCATGAAAAAACCTTTCAGTGAAAGCCAAGCGACAATCGATTGTACAGGAAGATGAACAGTGGTGGTGAAAATTCTACTCACTGTGTCGGAACGACGTGAAAACATTGCCCGGTCACCAGTGCAAGGGAATCCCCGGCGATACACTCCATCCTCCCGTCCCCGATTTCGTGGATCGGACCCTCCTCCAGACTGGCCGCACGGCCGTCATCAACAAGAGGGTGGGGGGTATGGGGAGGAGATCACCGTGGCCTGAACCGGCCCCGGACCGTCATCACAGAAGGGACCTCAGTCCTCGATCAACTGGTTTCGCACCAGCACGAGAACTGCAGACTGCGGCACGATGAGGTACTTTGCGTCTTCGAATTCGATTTCAATGCCCTGTTCCCGAAGGAATATCGCGTAGTCCCCTTCACGCGCCTGCAGAGGGATATAGCGAATGGGGTCCTTGGGAGCCGACCAGGGTTCATCATCGGTGTAGTTCGGATTGGGGATGGGATAGCCCGGGCCCACCTTGACAATCCTTCCCGTCGCCACCTTCTCTTTCTCCCGAACCGACGCGGGCAGGTAGAGGCCCGACTTTGTTTTGTCCTGTCCGTCATCCGCCTCGAGGAGGACCTTGTCCCCGACGACGACCATCTCCTTCCGGATGTGCATGCGATGCTACCCCGTTGTGTACCGTTTGCCTGCAATGGTACGAAAAAGGAGAACCAAGCTCAAACCCGCCCGGGACGCATCTTTTTGCCCGGGGCCCCGTATCATGAAGTGAAGCCGGAAACGCGAGAATGAAGCGACTTACCCTTTCTGCAACCGACAAGAAAATCGCTGGCGTCTGTGGCGGAGTCGCCGAGTACGCCGAAGTTGACTCAACCGTCATCAGGCTCGTCCTCGTGGTTCTCACAATCGCCACCGGTGTCCTTCCCCTGGTGCTTGCCTACCTCGTCGCGTGGGTGATAATTCCCACACCCCCGAGTTCTTGATTCTTTTTCCGCATGTTGGTATTTTCCAGATTGTCTGTGTACCTCAGATACAATATCATCCTCAACAATCGTCACGCGTGACCCATGGCCATTGCCGTTCGCAATCTGACGAAGGAGTATGGGAGTCAGAAGGCAGTCGACGACATCTCCTTCGACGTGAAAACCAGCGAGATCCTCGGGTTTCTCGGACCCAACGGAGCCGGGAAGACCACGACCATGAAGATCATTACCTGCTACATGCCGCCAACGGCCGGCACGATCGAGGTCGACGGGCTGGATACCCTCCAACACTCCATCGAGGTCAGGCGGAAGATCGGATACCTCCCGGAAATGAATCCCCTCTACCTCGACATGAATGTCCTGGATTACCTGGACTACTCGGCACTGCTCCACGGCATCCAGACATCCGCCATCCAGCCGCGCATAAAGGAAATGGTTGACGTGTGCGGCATCGGAGAGGTCCGGCACAAGGATATCGGTGAGCTCTCGAAAGGCTACCGCCAGCGAGTCGGGCTCGCCCAGGCCATGATCCACGATCCGGAAGTCCTCATCCTCGATGAGCCGACAAGCGGCCTGGATCCGAATCAGATCGTGGAAATCCGCAATCTCATCAAGCGGCTCGGGAGCGCAAAGACCGTCATCCTCTCTACGCATATCCTCTCGGAAGTCCAGGCCACCTGCAACCGCGTTCTCATCATCAACGAGGGAAAGATCGTCGCGGACGGATCTCCCGAACAGCTCAAACGGGATTTCACAGGCGGCGAATCCATTACTCTCGAACTCAAGACAAATGTGCCTGACCCGCTGGAGGAGATCGCGCCAAAGCTCCAGGTCATCGCGTACGTGAAGAATGTCACTCTGTTGTCTCACGAAAAAGGGATCTCCCGGTTCGAACTGCGCGTGGACAAGGGTACGGATGTCCGCGAAGCGGCGTTCCGTCTCGCCGTGTCCGAGAACTGGGTTGTCCTCGAGCTGTATCGCAAAGCGACATCACTGGAAGAGGTATTTCACAAACTTACCGCAGCTTGACCATGCTATCACTGCAGAACATCGTCACGATATTCCGACGCGAATTACGCTCGTACTTCAATTCGCCCATTGCGTATGTCGTGATCATCGTGTTTCTCGTCATCATCGGGTGGTTCTTCAGCAGCAATATGTTTCTCATGAACGTCGCCTCGATGAGAATTGTCTTCGAGCTGGTACCGATTATCTTCCTCTTCTTCGCTCCTGCCATTACGATGAAACTCCTCGCGGAGGAGATGAAATCAGGCACGCTCGAGCTCCTCACGACAAAACCGGTCCGGGATGCAGAGATTATCCTGGGCAAGTTCCTGGCAGCGTGGGTCCTCCTCGTCGCGGCGCTCGTCCCGACACTCCTCTACGTCATGACGCTGGCCGTCCTGGGCCCGCTGGACCCCGGTCCCGTCCTCACCGGCTACCTGGGTCTTCTCCTCATGGGGAGCGTCTATATCGCCATAGGACTGTTCGCCTCCAGTGTGACCGAGAATCAGATCATCGCGTTCATCCTGAGCTTCCTCATCGTGCTGGTGCTCTTCCTCTTCGACAAGGTCCTCATCTACGTCCCCGAAGGCCTGACGTCGATCGTGGAGTTCCTCGCCATCGATTTTCACTTCTCCAATATCGCACGCGGGGTGATCGACACACGGGACATCATATACTTCCTGTCACTCCTCTTGTTTTCTCTGTTGCTGGCAACCGTCTCACTCCAACGACGTAAATGGTAGTGCTGCTATGAACCCCAAAATACTCAAAACGCAAACCCTTGTCCGCGTCGGCGTCATTCTGGCAATCTTGATATTGCTCAACATCGTTTCGATCCGGATCTTCACACGTCTGGATATGACGGCGAACAACCTCTTCACGCTCTCTGACGCCAGCAAGGAGTTGATGCAGTCCATCGATGACATGGTGACCATCCGGGCGTACTTCACAGAAGACCTTCCCGCACCATACAACAACCATCGGCGAGTCCTTCTCGACCAGCTAAACGAATACAGGGCATATGCGGGGGGAAACCTCCAGTTCGAGTTCATCAATCCCACTGGAGAAGGTGGCGAACGTGAGGCCCAGCAGGAGGGGATCGCTCCTGTTCAGATCCAGGTGGTGAAGGAGGACAAGTTCGAAGTCAAACGCGCATACATGGGTATGGTCTTTCTCTATGAAGACCGCAAAGAGATCATCCCCCTCATCCAGAACACCGGGCGGCTGGAGTACGAGATCAGCACCACCATCAAGCGGCTCGTCAGCCGGGAACAGAAGAAGATAGGCTTTCTCGCCGGACACGGCGAACCCACTCTCGACGATCTCAAGAACGTCCAGGAGGTACTGCGCAAGCAGTACCTCCTGGAATCCGTCGAGCTCACCGGCGGGCGGTCCGTACCGCCAGGTGTCGCCGCCCTGGTGGTAATGGCACCGACCTCGAGCATCCCGGAGCCGGAGAAATTCCAGATCGACCAGTACCTTATGAGGGGCGGACGAGTGGCGTTTCTCTTGAACAGGGTGAGTGCCGACCTGCAAAGCCGCCTCGGCCGGACACTGGATGTGAACCTGGATGATATGCTCGAGTCGTACGGTCTGCGCGTCAACAGCGATCTGATCAGAGATATCCAGTGCGCCAACGTCAGCATCGTTCAGCAACAGTTCGGCTTTTCTATCCAGTCCCAGGTCCCCTTCCCCTACCTCCCTCTCGCAACAAAGATGCATCCCGACAACACCATGGTAAAGGACCTGCAGGGTATCGTCTTCTTTTTCGTCAGCTCGGTAGACACCACAAACCTCGCCGCCAGGAATCTTTACGGCGAGATTCTCGTGCACAGCTCTGATCAGAGCGGACGGCAGACGGGGACCTTTGCGTTTGACCCGCTCCAGAAGTTCACTCCCGAGGAGTTTTCTGAATCCGGGATTCCGCTGGCAGCGCTCGTCACCGGATCGTTCCAGAGCGCCTACTCCGGCAGGCCTGTCCCGACCGATACCTCCGTCACCGCCCCTCCCCCGGTGAGTCAGCCTCTGAACGGCAGTCCCGAGACCCGGGTGGTGCTCGTCGGAGACGGCGACTTTGCACGCGATCAGTACCTGAGCAACAGAGGCAACCTGAATTTCCTGGCGAACATGGTCGACTACCTCGTCGACGACGACGGCTTCATCTCTATCCGGTCCAAGGAAGTCTCCATGCCTCCCCTGGAGCAGGTGTCGGACGGGACAAAGAAGATGTTGAAGTACGGGAATCTTGCTCTCCCGCCCCTCCTTGTTCTCGGGTATGGACTGATGCGATGGCGAATGCGGAAATCCCGCCGGAAAGCACTGGAAGTCCAACACCAAGAGGGTCCTGAAGAATGAAACGAAGCACGTGGATACTCCTGGTCATTCTGGGCCTTCTCGTCATTGCCACTCTCCTCGTTTTCCAGCGGCCCGGAGAAACCAGCTCGTCCGGTTTGCTCGGGGAAACACTGGTCCATCTGGACTCCGCGGCAATCGACAGGATCGATATCACCACCTCTTCGGGCGAGGTGAGCCTTCTCCGCGAGGGGGCTCGATGGATGCTCACCTCTCCCCGCCGCTACCCGGCCGACGAGAACGCGGTGACAGCAGCCGTTGGCGCGTCGAGCCGGCTAAAACTGAGGAGCCTCGTCTCCAGCAACCCACAAAAGCAGGAACTCTTCCAGGTCGATTCCTCGGGGACGCTTGTGCGGCTCTTCGACCATGGTACGGAACGGGCGGCGTTCCGTGTGGGAAAAGCGGGTAGCTCCTACACCGGTACCTACGTGCGGCTGGAGGGCTCGGATGACGTTTATCTGGCCGACGGAATCATCACTCACCTGTTCAACGGGAAGACCGAGCAGTGGAGGGACAAGAGAATCCTCACCGCCAAGAAGGAGGAGATACAAACCGTGGGATTCCGGTACGGGGATACTACCTTCGTCCTTGCCCTCCAGGACAGCGTCTGGCGCATCGAGGGCATCCCCGCTGTCGATCCCAAGGTGAACAGCTTTCTTGCTTCACTCTCGAGTCTTGCCGCCGACGCCTTTGTGGATACCACCATCGCTCTTCGGGACCCGGTTGCCACGCTCAACGTGAACGGGACGAGCATCTCATTCCATCCCACAAGCGCTGACAACAAGTACCACGTCCGGACCTCTTCCGGACCGCAGATCTTCGAGGTCTACAACTGGCGGGTCACCCAGTTGCTGAAGCGGAAAGAAGACTTCCTCGGAAGCACCCCTCAGTAACCGGCCCCCCGGAAAGAACAAAGAGAGAGGGGCGG
>JBATTW010000239.1:0-16686 GCA_049670805.1 Bacteroidota bacterium | reverse complement strand
GTTTGTTTACTTCTTCCGGTACAGCAACCTGGGGATCATCCTGGCGATCCATGGCGCGGACTTCCTCAGATCCGTCGGACTGACGGGGATACCGCTGATCCTGGCTTTTGTCGTCTTCTCGGCATTTGTCAACATGTTCATGGGAAGCGCCTCGGCCAAGTGGGCCATCCTGGCGCCCGTCTTTATTCCGATGTTCATGCTGCTGGGCTATCATCCTGCCCTCACGCAGATGTCATTCCGCATCGGGGATTCCGTGACCAATGTCGTCACGCCCATGATGAGTTACTTTGCCCTGATAGTCACCTTTGCCCAGAAGTACGACGAGCGATACGGCATCGGGACGATCATCTCCACGATGCTTCCCTATTCGTTTCTCTTCTGGCTCTTCTGGTCGCTTTTGCTCATGGCGTGGATGCTTCTGGGCCTGCCGGTCGGTCCGGACGGGCCGCTCTATATCCCTGCGGGTTGACGGCATCCAGGGACATTTTCCTTGATTTTCCCTTAGCAGCAGGGTACCATACTGTCAGATTTCGGTCTCATGCGGCTCGATAAGAAAGCTGCTGGCCGCCAATCTGGCAGTGTTCCTCTCGACGACCACACCTCTCTTTGTCACGATCCGCCCCGAATCGACGCGCATTTCCGCGTTTCTTCCCCAAATTGTCCGCCCAGGGAAGGCGTCCCATGGTTGGCAAGGTGATATCCCATTACCAGATCCTCGAGAAACTAGGCGAAGGAGGGATGGGCGTTGTCTACAAGGCCGAGGACACCCGCCTCAAGCGAACAGTCGCGCTGAAGTTCCTTCCTCCTGACCTTGCCCGTAATGCCCAGGCAAAGGAACGGTTCACCAGAGAGGCCCAGGCAGCTTCAGCACTCCAGCACAGCAACATCTGTACCCTCCATGACGTGGATGAGACAATTGACGGTCGGATGTTCATCGTCATGGATTGCTACGAGGGGAAGACGGTGAGCGAGAAGATCGAGGAGGGACCCCTTCCGGTAGACGTGGGAGTGAATATCGCAATCCAGGTCGGTCGGGGTCTTGCAGAGGCCCACCAACATGAGATCGTACACCGCGATGTGAAATCGGCAAACGTCCTGATCACCCACGCTGGAGATGCAAAGATCCTCGATTTTGGAATCGCAGCCCTCGTCGGAGAGACGAAAATGACAACGGCGGGTGTCGATTTTGGAACTGCAGCCTACATGTCACCGGAGCAGCTGAAAGGGGAGCCTGTCGATCACCGCACTGATATATGGGCGCTCGGTGTCGTCTTGTACGAGATGCTGACCGGTTCGCTCCCGTTTTCCAGCAAGTTTCAGCCGGGGGTTGTCTATGCAATCTTGCATGAAGAACCAGTCCCGGTCAATACTGCAAATCCGGCTGTGCCGGACGATGTGGCGGCTGTGGTTCAAAAGGCACTGGCGAATAAGGTGGAGGCGCGCTACCAGAGAATGAGCGACATGGTGGCGGACCTGGCGGCTGCAATCGGGGAAGGGAAGATTGCTGGGATCGGGGAGCTGATCAGTCGAAGCCTGAGGGTGAAGCGTGTACGAAGAGCGATCGTAGCAGTTGGCGCCGGTGCAGTTGCCCTCCTCGGGGCGTTTATCATATGGCAAACCTTCTCTCCCGCTGACTTGGCATCTCCGCCCAGCTCAATTGCCGTCATGAGCTGTGAAAATCAAACTGGCGATACCTCCTACAACAAGCTCCGGAGAATCATCCCGAACCTTCTTATCACAAAGCTGCAAACACTGAAAGGGCTGGAGGTTACGACTTGGTCGCGTCTCCGTGATCTTGCAAAACAGGCCGGTGCGGAGGATGTAGAGACGATTGACAGGGACTTGGGCTTTCAGCTCTGCCAGATGGACGGGGTGGAGGCGATTGCATTGCCCAGTGTCTCAAAGCTGGGGGATATTCTCGTCACATATGTGGAAGTAGTGGAGGTTGAATCAAAGAGGCACATTGCAAGCGCCAGCGCGAAAGGGGAGGGGGACGAGAGCATCCTGGGGCACCAGATAGACGACCTCGGCAGGCAGATTTCAGAGGCCATGGGATTGTCCTTGAATCAGTCATCAACCCTCCATGAATCTCTCACAGATGTTACGACGAATTCAATGGAGGCCTACGAACTCTATCTTCGTGGGGTGGAGGCCCGTTTGAGGTTCGATTTCATTGGAGCTCGAGTACTGCTTGAGAAAGCAGTTCGACTTGATACTACCTTTGCCTATGCATACTTCGAACTCTCAAAGACGTTAGGGGGATTGGCGTTGTATAGGCTCAGCAATGAGGCGTTAGCAGTGGCATATCGGTTTTCTCACAAAACGACAGATCTGGAGAGACGTTACATTAAAGCGGAATGGGTTCGGTGGAAAGGCGGACCCACGAAAATCTTCAAGAGTATCGTGCGTGACTATCCCAAGGAGAAGCATGTTTTGTATCTTCTTGCCAAGACCTTTGCAGCAACAGATGCAGAGCAGGCAATTGGGTATTTGAAGAGGGCGCTGGAGCTCGATCCCAACTATGTTTTTGCTCTCAACCTTCTGGGCTATTTGTATATGAGGATCGGTGAGTTTGAACGCGCTCGTGAATGTTTCGAACGATACGCATCAATCCTCCCGGATAACCCGAATGTGTATGACTGTATGGGCGAACTCTACTTTCGCATGGGCAAGCTCGATATGGCAGTGGCAGAATACAAAAAGACAACGGATATGGACCCCAACTTCTTCTACTCCTGGACCGGTCTGGCATACATCAGTGCGGTGAGAGAAGACTATGGGACTGCGCTGGGATATGCGGAGAGGATGATCGCAAACGCGCCGTCGCCAGCGATCGCAGCAAGGGGTTACCACCTGAGAGCGTTCTTCTTCCACTGGCTTGGGAGGAGCAGGGAAGCTCTGGAAGATCTGCAAACGGCCGAGCGGCTGAATCTTGATACCGGGGGCATATGGCTTACAACTCGCGACCGCGTGCTGCGGGCGATGATCTTTCATGATCTGGGCGATTTTGCTCGTAGTCGCACCGAGTTCAACGCGCCTGGTACCCTCGGCCAGGACCACGAGAGGTGCACTGACTACTCCAGTGGGATTGTGCTTGTGGGCCAAGGTCTGAGTGACCTGAATGAGGGCGACATAGGCTCCGCCCGTGTGAAACTGACAATGCTAGATTCGCTTCTCGGACTCCCCATCTGCATGCGGGCTCATCTTTCGTTCGTTCGCAACTCATTTCTGGCAGAGATACTCATTCGAGAGAAGCGATTTGGGGAGTGTATCAGTCACTGCGACACCGTCAAGGTGCCCCGTATCTTCAAGTTGGCACCCGGGAACACCTTTCTCTACAATTTTCCATTCTTGGTGGACCAGCGCGCAAGAGCGCTGGAGGCGAGGGGCCTCATTAACGAGGCCATCGCTGAGTACAGACGGCTACTCACGTTTGACCCGGAGAGTGACAGTCGTCGGCTCATTCATCCCCTCTATCACTATCGGTTGGGGCGCTTGTGTGAGCGGGCAGGTATGGGTTCCGTTGCGCGGAATGAATACGAGGCATTCCTGCGGCTCTGGGACAAGGCTGATCCTGACAAGCCTGAACCGGAGGATGCCAGGAAGCGAATGGCCCGCCTGCCCGTTTCCAGCAAATGAGTTGGCAAACCGAGAATCATTGATGTCACAACATAACCAGACAGCTGACATTGACCGGATCACCGAGCTGGAGAGCGAGGTGCGTCGTCTGCAAAACGTGGTCGAGGAGCTGAGAGTTCTGAATGACATCTCGGTGGTTGCCGGGAAAGGACTCTCCGTCGATGAAACGCTCAATACCGTGGTCGAGAGAGCCTTGAAGGCGATAGGGGCGGAGCAGGGTTCCCTGCTCATCGCGACGGATGATGACGCCGGGGGCATGAAGACGCTCATCCGTCAAGACGATCGGAGTACTCTGCGGCAGGCGTATCACATCGGGGTCAGCATCACGGGGTATGTGCTTCACAACTCCCGGCCACTTCTTATTCAAGATCTGGCCAGTGACCGGCGTTTTGAGCCGACTGAGGAGGAGCGTTCGTCGATACACTCTGTTCTCTGTGTCCCGGTATTGTCTCGGGGCGAACTGGTTGGAGCGATGATGATGATCAACAAGAGAGACGGAGAGCATTTCACTGAGAATGATCAGAGGATGCTAACAGTCGTTGCCTCGCTGGCCGGAGAGCTTCTGCAGAACCGACAGCTGCAGGACGAGGCGTTGCGACGTCAGGAAGAATTGACGCTCTCGCGGGTGAGTGCAGAGAAGCTGCGAGAGATTAATGAGACAAAATCTCGTTTCTTTTCGAACATCTCGCATGATGTTCGCACCCCGCTTACCCTGATGCTCGCCCCGTTAGAGGAGCTTTCCTCAACCATGACCACGCCGGAAGAGAAGCAGCGATACCGATTGGTTCGGCAGAATGCGCTCCTGCTCCTCCGGATGATCAACCAGCTTCTGGATATATCCAAGGTTGAAGCCGGGGCTGCGGCTCTTCATGTATCAAAAGGAGACCTTGCACGGTGTCTCAGGACGATCATCGGTGCCTTTGAATCGTTGGCCAGA
Organism: Bacteroidota bacterium; assembly: GCA_049670805.1. Taxonomy (GTDB): domain Bacteria; phylum Bacteroidota; class Ignavibacteria; order UBA10030; family UBA6906; genus JBATTW01. The sequence goes on along the minus strand of JBATTW010000239.1, from coordinate 12,110 downwards.
CAGAGGGGCATTGGTCTGAAATGTGATCTGCCGGAGACACTGGAAGCGGTTTTTGACCAGGACAAGCTGGAAAAAGTCATCTATAATCTCCTCTCCAACGCTCTCAAGTTCACCCCTACGGACGGCACCGTGAGCGTCAGCCTGACGGTCAGGGAATACCCGGGCGACGAGAGCTTCACGGACGAGGTTCAGATAGTTGTTGAGGATACTGGAGCCGGGATTCCGAAGGACGAGGTCGACAAGATCTTTGACAGATTCTACCAGGGGAAGACCGTCCACGGGAATGACACGGGCGGGAGCGGGATCGGTCTGGCGCTGGTGAAGGAGTATGTGGAGCTCCATGGCGGAGCTGTGTCTGTCACAAGTGAACCGGGAAAGGGGTCGAGCTTCCTCGTCACTCTTCCAAGAGAAATGGAGCTTCCTCCGGAGAGCGCTTTGGCCGATGATGCCACCGATGAGGCTACCTCAGGTCTGGACCTGACCTTAGAGCTTGCGTCTATGGAACCGGATGCCCGGAGTGTGGCTCTTGACTCCTCAAATGCGAAGAATGGAGACTCACGGAACGCAAATCTTCCGCTACTTCTCATAGTTGAAGACAACACGGATATGCGGGTCTACATCCGGGACCATCTGGAGAAATCGTTCCGCGTACTTGAAGCTGTGGATGGCCGGCAGGGCTTCGAGCTGGCAGCCGAGACTGTGCCGGATCTCATCATCAGCGACGTCATGATGCCAGGAATCTCGGGGGAGGACCTTTGCCGGCAACTCAAAGAGGACGTGCGTACGAGTCATATTCCTCTCATCCTTCTGACGGCCAAGGCGGGTCTGGAGAACAAGCTGTCGGGTCTTGGATGCGGGGCGGACGACTACCTGACGAAGCCTTTTGTCTGGGAAGAGCTGGAGGCCCGTGTTGGAAACCTCATAGAGCAACGACGCCGTATGCGCGAGCGGTTTAGCAAGAGGGTGATCTTTGAGCCGGGCGAACTTGACATTCCATCACGAGATGAGGCGTTCCTCCTCCGGGTTCACGAGCTTGTCGAAGCGAGCCTTGGTGATGAGAGTTTTGCGGTTGATGAGCTGGCGGGTGGAGTCTCGCTGAGTTACTCGCAGCTCCATCGGAAGATTCAGTCCCTCACCGGTCAGCCTCCCACGCACTACATCAGGAACATCCGGCTCCGGAGGGCTCTGGAGATGCTCAAACGTAACGCAGGCAGCGTTTCAGAAATCGCATTCTCCGTAGGCTTCACCAGTCCTGCCTATTTCACAAAGTGTTTCCACCAACTCTTTGGGATCCTTCCGAGTGAGGTGGGGAAACGTTGAGTGTCCTTCGCATCCGATTAAACCAGCCATGTAATCTTCACATCACCTCCCGGTAGTCACACTCGAAGGTAGCACAGGGACCGGATCCATGCCGATGCGAGAATGGTTATGGCTCTTGCGAGCCGGGTTATATGCTTCTCCCGACCGGCTTCACTAGGTTGAATATCATATAGGGTGGTACGCGTTTCTTGCTTGGCTCACATCCCCCCAGGAGGGTGCCATGGAAAAGAGCTACCGATGCAGGTCTCGTCGAAGCGTTTGTCGAACGGGCTACAGATTTCTTGTTCTTGTCTCAGCATGTACACTGCTGATTGCGGTGAGCGGGGCAGCAGAACCTCGACCTGACGGTTGGCATCAGGAGAAGGGGGCTGCAGCCATGATGTCGGACTCTCAGAATGTCCGGCTTGTCGGCCAGTGGCCGTTCGGGGTCTGCCTGGCATCCGCAAATGACGCGGACCGGGGCCTCCTCTTTTCCGGCTCCGGAGGAGGGGTATACGTGCTGGATCTCTCCGATCCCGGCAATCCGGTCAAGATTTCCGAGGCGATCAAAACTCGCGGCCAGGTGATGGGGCTTAGCTACCGGGACAGCATCCTGTACGTCGCCTGCGAAGCGACAGGAATTGAGATCTGGGACGTGTCCAATCCCCTTTCTCCGGTCAGATTGAGCAGCTACGAAACTCCAAGTAGTGCCATGAATCTAGCGGTCTCCGGGGACCATCTCTACGTTGCTAACTACAGTGCAGGTCTTCGGGTCTTGAACGTGAGCGATCTGGCAAACCCGTACGAGACGGGCTTCTGCGACACCCCGGGGTATGCCTGGGGCGTGGCACTATCCGGGGACTACGCCTATATAGCAGACTACTCCAGCTTTAGCGTCCGGGTGATGAATGTGGCCAATCCCATCAACCCGTATGAAGTAGGGGTCTTCACCACCTCTGATTGGCCTATCGGTGTGGCGGCTTCCGGGAACCACATATACGTGGCGGATTGGGACCTCGGTCTTGCGGTGGTGAACGTGACCGATCCGGCCCACCCCTACCAGGAAGGTATATTCGACACTCCCGGAGGTGCCTGGGGAGTCGCAGTCTCCGGGGATTTTGCCTATGTTGCAGATCAGGACTCTGGTCTGCGGGTGGTGAACATCAGTAACCCGGCCAATCCCTACGAGGAAGGCTTCTGGGACACCCCGGGTTGGTGCTGTGGTGTGGTAGTGTCCGGCGATAATGTGTTTGCCGCCGACTATACGTGTGGCCTTCGGGTCATTAGCGTGATTGATCCCGCCAATCCTCACGAGCTGAGCTTTTGTGACACTCCAGGTTTCACCTACAGCGTGAAGATCTCCGGGGACTACGCTTATATGGGGTATTTGGAGTTTGGACTTCGAGTGGTGGACGTGAGTGATCCCACACACCCCACCGGTGTGGGCAAATGCGGGACACATGGAGCTGGTATCTGTGTGGCCCTCTCAGGCGACTATGCCTACGTTGCCGCTGGCGACTCGGGTGTTTCGGTGGTGAACGTGGGTGATCCGGCCAACCCCTACGAGGTCGGGCTTTGCCGCACGGCCGGGTATGCCAACGGTGTCGCGGTCTCAGGCGATTATGCGTATGTTGCTGCCGGGGATTCAGGCCTACGGGTTTTGAACGTGAGTGATCCGGCCAACCCCAACGAAGTAGGCTTCTATTATACGCCCGGTGCCCCGAATCCCGCCCATAAGTTTGGGCTTCCACATCGTCTTGCTGTCTCCGGAGACTACGTCTATTACCCCGATGGGGATTCGGGTCTTCGGGTGGTGAACGTGAGTAACCCGGCCAATCCCTACGAGGAAGGCGCTTGCGAGACTCCCGATTGGGCGGTGGCTGTGGCCGTGTCCGGGATGACTGCGTTTGTTGTCACCTCGGATTCCGGTCTGTCGGTTGTAGACGTGAGTGATCCGGCCAACCCGTACGAGGTAGGCTTCTACGACAGTCTGGAGAGCCCAAGTGACGTGGCTGTCTCCGGGTGTCTTCTCTACGTGGCCGATGGGTGGTCGGGTGGCCTGAGGGTGCTGGACGTGCTTAATCCAGCAAAACCCTTCGAGGTGGGATTCCATACCACCCCGCGGTCCGCTTCAGGTGTGGCTGTCTCGGGGGATTATGCCTTCGTGGCTGACAGGGACGGAGGCTTGAAGATCTTCGAATATACGGTGGTCGCAGGAGTCGAAGAGGCGGCTACAGAACTACCGGCAAGCTATTCCCTGAGTCAGAACTACCCCAATCCCTTCAACCCGAGCACGATGATAGAATTCGCTCTCCCTCACGCTGCGACAGTGATGTTGAAGGTGTACAATCTCCTGGGCGCAGAGGTCGCGACGCTTGCCTCCGGAGATCACCCTGCAGGAACCTTCAAGATTCTCTGGGGCGCATCAGACATTCCGAGCGGGGTATATTTCTATCGACTGAGTGCCGGTAAGTTTGTTCAGACGCGCAAGATGATCTTGATGAAGTAGCGACGCGTTCGGAATCCCTTTGACATATCATCAAGGCAGCACAATCTTTGAGGCAGACGTTCACGGACCTATTGAGGTAGCCTGTGGTCTCCCTGCCTGATCCTCCCGCATTCTCCTCAAAACGCCCCGGCCCAACGTGGGGACTGTGGTGAGTGGCTGCTGGGGGCGGAGAGCTGGAAGACGTTCACACAGAAATGATCGGCGAGATGCGCCATCTGACCGTTCATCCTGACGGGACGAGGATAGCATTCTCAGCAAGTGGTCCGATCAAGAACGCCGAACTCTGGGTAATAGAGAATCTCCAGCAGGAGCTGAAAAACAAGTAGAGGTGTTGCTTGTGGTCTGGTGGCTCGAAACCGTCCTCAATTCTCCTCCTGAAACGGCTCCCGGAAGTGGCTGTTGGGCTTGATCCAGAGTGAATTGTGGGCGTAGTCAAAGACGATGTTGAATCGGCGGAGGGCGTCGCTTCCCAGGATGCCATCAGCCCCTTTCTGCTTCGAGCGAATCTTTGCAGGCGCGAACGCGGTAACGACATCCTCCAGCTCGTATGAGCCCAGAGTGAGCTTCGATATCCTTCCCATTTTTCCGTAGATATCTCCGCTCAATCCTGTCCCGAGGTATGATTCCTCGGTCTCTTCCGGCAGTGTGAACTTCATATCCGGGCGCTCCAGGAGCTCCACGGCCTCCCCGGCTGCGAAGTCGACGTACATATCCATCGGTATCGGGTCCTCATCCTTGATGACGATTGAAGTCTTCAGGAAAGGGAGGTGCTTCTTGTTGAACGTGAGCGGGATCGCTTCCCACGAAGAGTCTGCCTGGAAGCTGTCGGGTTCATGCAGGGTGATGAGCATCTCGTCATAGTCGATCTCGAGTGTGTAGTGTCCCAGCATCGTGTAGCCGATCACACCATCGGTGCTTCTTGAGCTTATGGGCGTCTGCTGCAGAACAATTATCCTCTGGTTGCTGTGCACCAGTTCGCCTGTCTGGAAGTTCATCGAATCGGCCACAACTGCCGTAGATGGCTTCCCTCCACCCGCACCGGGAACTCTCGCCTCGAAGGTTTTGCCAAGTCCCAGGGAATCCTTCAAATTCCCCCGGTAGAGTAGAATCCCGTCGAAACCCATCCCGGTATCCAGGACGAGCTTTAGCACACGCGGGCTGTTCACGGTCACGGGAACGATGACACGGTTCCGGATAACCGTGAACGGGATAGTCGAAGGCGTGCTGCCTTCCTGGTGAGGGACAATCCGGGTCTTCGGGCCATCGCCCGGGGCGGGATCCGGAGGGCAGGCAAAGAGAAGGCAGATCAGAATTGTCAACGCTGTGTGTATTGGAGACAGCATTGTGATCGATCCTCCTAAATAAACTGTTTTGCCTCGGGCCACATCTCCTTCAGCGGTGCCCGGGGTTTTCTGCAGAGGTATATCGTGCGGGTAACGCCGTATGGATGCTGGACCTGAGCTACCTCCTCCACTTCGCCAAAGTACTCTCTCAGCTGATCCGGATGAAACTCTATTGCTATCACAACCTCTCCGGTGTAGTCGCCCGGGCCCCAGAGCCAGTAGCTGTTCCTCCCGCTGATGGCGTTTGGCAGACCCCGTTCCGGCCCAAAGTGGTCTATCGCGCCGGCCGGACCGTACCAGGAGCCAAGGATGGCACACTCCCGCCTCTCGTCTTCGGGGAGGGCGTGGTAGACCTTGCTCACCTCCTCCACAAGCTCCTCCCAACCGAATCGAAGCACATAATGGAGCGGGAGCCTGTCTCCCTCGCCGGTCTCCATGCGGATTGCATTCCAGAGCCCGAGCGCCTTGGAGTAGGAGACAAACTTCTCGACGGGAAGAACCGGCGCTGCAAGAGGAAGCAGAAGAAGGCCGGAAATCACAAGGGGAACGAGAACAGCAGGTCTGACCCATCTGCTCTTCGCCTTCTGGATGAGTCGACCTGTTGCTGTTGCCCCGGATGCAAGAAGGAACGGGAAGACCGGGAGGACGTAATAGGACTTCGAGTTCTGGAACAGGTAGATGGACACGAACAAAATCGCTGTCCATCCCAGGAACCGGTACTCCCTGGTCCGTTTGCTCAAGAGGATATAGACAATTCCTCCAATCCAGAGAGGAAGTGCTACAGGATTAAGGAGGAGTATCAGCTGCGAGCCAAATCCCACGGGTGAGAGCGACAGGTTCTTGTATTGCGTGACGTTGGACATGAACTCGAGCGTGGGCCAATCATGAGCCACCTGCCACAGGATGTGTGGGAGGAAGATCAGGAACGCAATACCCCCGCTGAGGTATATCCATGGCACCCGAAGAAGTGCGCGCTGTTTCGTGGCCAGGAGCCCCAGAAAGAGCGCGAGACCGAATGAGAGGAACGTGTACTTGTTCAGAAGCCCCAACCCCAGGACGATCCCTATGAGGATCCATTTCCGGGGAGGCGTGGACTCACTAACTCCCAGGAAGAGTAGGATCACCAGCGTGCACATCATCACGTCAATCGGGTTCATTGAGAAGAAGCTGCTGAGGGCGGGGAAGGCAGGTGCAAGGCAGACCGCGAGGGCGGCGAGAGATTCGGCAAATGGACCGCCTCCCAGCTTCCGGGCGATCCGTGCGGACAGGAGGACGGTGACTGCGCCGGCAAGTCCCGAGAGGATCCTGAGGCCGATGAGCGTTTCTCCAAAGAGTGTTCGGCTGAGAAAGGTCAGGAGGGCGACCATGGGGGGATGGTCCACGTACCCGAAGTCCAGGTGCTTGCTGCAGGCGATATAGTAGAGCTCGTCCCCGAAAAAGCCGTAGTTGCCTGCCGTGAAGACAGTCAGCAAGAAAAATGCGAGCGCTGCCATGTGCGGGACGGTGATGAAACGGCCGATTCCGGTCTGAGCGGCCCCAGGGGAAGGTATCATGCTGGTTGAGTGGAGTTTCTTACAATATCCATACGGCTTCCGAACCGGGATGTTGCTTTCTCAACCGCAGTGCTTCATGCGATTTCTTCTCGGGGCTCTTGATTTTATTCAATAGATTGAGTAAATTTATTCAGTCTATTGAGTAAAGGAGATGACTGACATGTACCGAAGAGAGCCTTTTCACACCCTCAGAAGCAGGATCCAGGAGCGGAGGCGATTCATTCAGGTGCTTGCCGGTCCGCGACAGTCGGGGAAAACCACGCTGGCCCGCCAGGTTGCCGAAGCCCTCGACCGGCCCGCCAGGTATATTTCGGCAGATGATCCGGCAGCCCGTGGCAGGGTCTGGCTGGAGCAGCAGTGGGACCTTGCGCGCATTGAAGCCCGGGAAAGGGGTCGCCCCGGCAGCGTCCTCATTGTGGATGAGATCCAGAAGATCCCCGGGTGGTCTGAGACAGTCAAACGTCTCTGGGATGAAGATACCGCTGCAAGGCTAGCTCTGAGGGTCCTCGTACTCGGCTCCGCACCGCTTCTTATCCGGAGAGGCTTGACTGAAAGCCTGACAGGTCGATTTGAGGTGACTCGTTTGACGCACTGGTCGTACAACGAGATGAGGGAGGCCTTTGGCTGGTCGCTGGATCAGTTTGTCTTCTTTGGGGGATATCCCGGTGCCGCAGATCTGATCAAGGACGAGCCCCGCTGGAGGAGGTACATCAACGATTCCATGATTGAACCCACACTCTCACGGGACATATTCCAGCTGACACGAGTCGAGAAACCGGCCTTGCTCAGGCAGCTCTTCCAGCTGGGGTGCGGGTATTCGGGGCAGGTGCTCTCGTACAACAAGGTTCTGGGTCAGCTGCAAGATGCGGGCAATGCCACGACCCTTGCACACTACTTGGAATTGCTCGCGGCCGCAGGAATGCTCACGGGTCTGCAGAAGTATGCCGGACAGAAGGTCCGCCAGCGCGGTTCCAGCCCCAAGTATCAGGCTCTCAACGGTGCGTTCGTTACGGCACAGTCACAGCTCACCCGAAAGGAAGCGGGGAGCGATCCAGCATTCTGGGGGCGGCTTGTGGAGTCTGCAGTCGGGGCTCACCTTGTGAACGCTGGGCATGCTGAAGGCATCGTAGTCTACTACTGGCGGGAAGGAGACCGGGAGGTGGACTTTGTTTTGCAGAGGGGGAAGTCGATTACTGCCATCGAGGTGAAAACAGGACCGGCCGGGGATACACTCTCGGGAATGGAGTCGTTTTCCAGAGCGTTTGGACCGAAACGTATGCTCCTGGTAGGAGCAGACGGAATCCCCCTCGAGGAGTTTCTCTCGAAGCCGATCGGAGAATGGATCGCCTGAAGGGAGTTCAGCGCAACCAGGGGCGGGCCATTGCGTATACAGGGGAAACGGGGGGGTAGTCATGTTCGAACTATTTATGGCCCTGGGACTTGCATCAGCTGTTGTGAATGTAGTCCTCTCTATGATCATTGTCGACGAACTGCAGAAGCGGGATGTGAGAATCAATTTCTTCCTGATCAGGCTTCTCATTCCCAAGTACGTGCATCAGTACAAGACGATCACCCTACAGGAGCAGGGGAGAGCCGGTGGGCTGTTCCACGCCTGGATCTTCTCGATCAACGCCGCTCTGGTCTTTGCCGTGGCCGGCATGATCACGCTGGCGTTCTAGCTCTCAACTCTGTTTACCTTTTCCTTGTGACGCCATAGCAGTTCCCAAAGCTCCACGATCGGGAGGAGAATGATGAAATCACGAATTCTCTTTGTTCTTCCTCTTGTTGCCGGCATCTCCCTTTCCGCCACCCTGCTCATCTTCATCGCAATGGCCGCTGTTGCATCGGGACAGCAGAGAGATGACCGTATGCAGATCCCTGATATCCCTACGGAGAAGGTCGAAATGCTGGTCGATCTCGGGGGGAGGAAGCTGGATTGCTCTTTCTACGGTGAAGGGTCCCCTACAATTCTCCTCCTGAGCGGCGGGAGGGCCCCGCAAGTTTACTGGAATCCGGTTGTGCCCGACCTCGCGGAGAAAACCACCGTACTTACGTATGACAGGTCGGGGTGCGGAAAAAGCCCGCTGGGGGATCTCCCCACTCATGGAGTTCAAGCGGCAAAGGATCTGGATTCCCTTCTGAAAGCACTTAACCTCCCGAAGCCCTACATCGTGGTAGGTCATTCCTACGGCGGTAAGGTTGCACGGCTCTTCACCTCCATGTATCCGGACGATGTGGGGGGATTGATTCTGGAGGACACGCAGCATGAGGATGTGCTCCAGGAGGAGCGAAAGATACTGAAGGGAGAAGATCTCCGGACGTTTGAGGAGATGGTAGCAATGATGAAGGGGCGGGATCCCCCCGTTACCGAGATTGACTATATCAGCACTACAGCTGAGCAGGTGCGGGAGAGCGGCCCACTGCCGGAGATCCCCTTTGTAGTGATCAGCTCAGGGAAGAGGCTGAAGAGTGCCCCGCGGGAGTTCAGTGAGGAGGGACAAGAGGCGCTGGCAAAGCTGAACATGGAGCTCCAGGAGCGGCTCGTGAATCTCATCCCCGGCGGCAGGCAGATCATCGTGGAGGATGTCGGCCACAACATCCACGTGGAAAAGCCCGATGCGCTCATCATCCCGGTTCTGGAGATGGTGGAAAAGCTGAGGCGGTCGGGCCAGACCCCCCAGTCCAGGTAGCTACACTTCCTTTTCTGTCTTCCTCCCGCCCATCCAGCCGTAGAGGCCGAGGATCAGCCAGAACAGGAGAGATGCTACAAGCCCCAGGAAGAGAAGCCGTCGGATGAGATATGTCTGTTTTCCCTCGGTGGGGTAGAAGGAATAAGCCAACTGCGGTTTGAAGAGATACCGCTCCAGGTTCGCTGTCAGAAATGTCCAGTCTTTGTAAAAACCTGTGTAGAGCGCCCGCACATCCTCCACATTGGGCGGTCTCCGGTACTTGAGTATGGAATGGGGAGTGTATTCGCTTCGGACCACCTGGTTGCAGAGGTTGAAGGGGACCGTCATAATCGTATCGGTTGCGAGCGAGTCGGTCAGGTGTTCCCACTCCCAGTCCACGTAGATGCGGCCGAATGTGCTGTCAAAAGCGTTGTGCTGGTTCAGGTGGAAGAGCTGCGCCGAGTTGAGGACGTCTCCATTCTTGTCCGTGATGTAGATGTTGGAGTGCGAGAGATCCACAAAGGCCCACTTGTTCTGCTCCCTGATAAACGATTCCGCCCATGCGTGACCCGTGTAGATGATCGTGTTGTCTTCTGTCCTGGCGCCAAAGACGAAGCGGGTCGGGATCCCGGCCCGGTTGGCCCAGAAAACCCAGACCTGCGCGTGCTGCGTGCACCACCCCTTGCCGGTTCCCTCCACCATTTCGTTATAGAGCATCCAGGGGTTCATCCACCGCTCGTCGTCTTTCGGAACGCCTCTGGCGTCTATCAGCTTGATCCTGAGATAGCGGGTCAGCTTCTCCATCCGCTCGAATGTTGATTCTTCTTTGCGGATCCCCACCTCTTCGCGCAGGATCCGGTCGGCCACCAGAAGACCTTCCTCGCCCACGTAGGCGTAGTCATCCACCCAGTAGTCCACCGGCACCTGTTCGAATTCCCCGCAGGGGACGTTCGAACGGATGATGTAGACGTCGGTGTGCTGCATCCCCCGCTCCGCATAGAATTCCTTTGAAAGATAGCGGAGCGAAATCTCGATCGGCTGGCAGGCGTCCGCCGGTTCCGGGATGAGGGTGTAGGAACGGACCGTGTTGAACGTGGTGTCGAGCCAGAATGAGGGTTTCATACCCAGCCCTGTCTGTGGGTTTGCGCCCTCCGTCAGTATGGTCCACTGGCGTACCTCGTTTGTGCAGGCGATGTCCAGCTGGATCCGGCCCGGTTCCACCACGTTCCATTTTCGGATGGTCGGGATATCCAGAGGATAGTAGAGCGTCGCGTATGATGTCGGGTGGTATGAGGATTCCCAGTCCCGCGTGAAGAAGACGTAGAGATTGACAATCAGGAGCACTACAAAGAGAGCTGCGAAGAGGCGTGAGAGGCGTTTGCGTTGCATTGGCCTGTTCCGGGCTGTTTCAGAGGGTCTGGTCAGGAGACAACGTAGGGAATGGAAACGCGGCAATCAAGTTGCATATGACCCCCGGGGAGAGTATCATTGCCAGTCACACAGGTGCAGCAGTAACGCTATCCAGGAGAAGAGGTCTATTGCCATGAAAACAGCATGCGTTCTCATCTGCGGTGTCCTGCTGCTTGGAGCCTGCACCCCTGCACAGGATTCTCCCTCCGCAAAGAAAGAGGCGAAGGAGGAGACAACAGATGAAAGCCTTCCGAATCAGAGGTTCCTGATGAAGCTCTGGCAGGAGGGGATCGACTTCTATGCCCGCGGCAATGAGCCCTCCTGGGCGCTGGACATCGATTTTGACACGGAGATGCGCCTCATGACAATGGGGGGATTAACGCTGAATACCCCGGCTGTGGAGGGGATCAGGGCCCAGGATGCCGACGTCACACGCTACGCGGCGGAGAGCGACAGCGGAAGCCTGGTTGTCACGATCAGCGCCCAGAAATGCGCAGACACGATGTCGGGCGAAGAATTCACGCACAGGGTGCGGGTGGAGGTGAAGAGCGAACCGGGGGGCGAGGAAAAGACATTCGAAGCTTGCGGCCGATACGTCCCCGACTACAGCCTGAATGACATCTGGGTCCTGACACATCTGAATGGAGATGCCGTGGACGGAAGTACCCTTCAGAAAGGATCGCCCACGATGGAGCTCCATATGATCGACAACCGCCTGGCGGGGCATGGAGGATGCAACAATATCATGGGGAGCTTCGCCATCGAGTGGAAGAGCATTCGGTTCGGGGCTATTGCGAGCACCTTGATGGCCTGTCCGGACATGACTGTGGAGACCGACTTTCTGAAGGCGATCTCGGGGAGAAGCCTCACCTACAGACGTGAGGACGGTCTGCTGGTACTTTCGGGAGAAGACGACACAGAGTTGAAATTCAAGAAGGTCGACTGACGCAGACGCAAGGCCCCGTTCTTACCGCCATTCTTACGTTTTTCACGCTGGTGGCATTCGCCGCCAACTCCGTGCTGTGTCGTCTGGCGCTCGGCGGAGGTGCTATTGACGCGGCCAGTTTCTCCACAATCCGGCTCCTCTCCGGTGCTGTCACGCTCTGGTTGATCGTCCTGATCCTCCGCAAGAAACCGGTCTCGGTGAAGAAGGGTAGCTGGATCTCCGCGACGATGCTCTTCCTCTATGCGGTGACGTTTTCCTTTGCCTACATCAGCCTGAGCACCGGAACAGGGGCGCTTATCCTCTTCGGAGCAGTGCAGGCCACAATGCTTCTGGCCGGGCTCTGGTCCGGGGAGCGCCCTCATCTTATGCAGTGGGGTGGAC
>JBATTW010000238.1:0-9277 GCA_049670805.1 Bacteroidota bacterium | reverse complement strand
GAGCAGCGCAGCTCCAAGGCCCAAAAAGGGAGCCAGGAACCTGGTTACAAGTTGAACGGAATGCTTCCAGGTGGGGGGAGTCTTCTTTGTTCCGGTGGTTACTTCCATGACGGTCCCTCTTTCAGTGTCCTCACCTAAAAGCTAGGACACTCCCGCGGGACGGTTGTCAAAGAAATGTCACAAAAGGGTAGGAAAAAGGGGGTTGCGGGTGTGGGAACCACACCTGCGGGTTAGCACCGGGGGGGAGGCGGAGAAGTAGTCTATTTCCGGGTATGGGCTGAGTGCTACGTGCTACTCAAAGAGGTTTTCCACCATCACCAATTTAGCGCTCAGACGTTCGTCGGTGTAGATAATCTCCCGGCCGTCACTGCTGAACGAGAAGGAGGACCCGATGCCCGGGTAGTTACCCGGGACAAGCTCCTCGCTCCTCCCGGAGACGGAGTATCGCCAGAGCTCACCTGCCCGCCGGGCATAGTAGAAGAATTCCTCGTCGGGACTCATCCTCAAGGGTACGGTGGGAACCGGTAGGCGTTCTGCCCTCTCAAAGATCGCAGGGTCTGAGGGGAGACCCGAAGCCAGCCACCATCCGAGATTCCCGAAGCGCCAGTCCCAGATTAATGTGTGGGACACTTTTCGGAGCGGGAAGGCATAGAAAGAATCAGGGGAGACAGGTCTCTGGGGTGACCCGTCCACATCCAGATACCAGGACTTTCTCAGGTGAGCGACGACCAGTGTGTCAGGGCTGATCCATTCGGGGGCCCATCCTTTCCCAATCTCTGTGGGCACCCCGGGGTTGGCAGCATCAACGAGATAAATGCGTGAACTGTCAAGGACTTCGCCCGTCGGGCGGGCGGCGTAGACAATCCATTTCCCGTCAGGAGACCATCGGGGGTGACTGACGAGTTCATCGCCCGAGGTGAGCTGCCGTCTGTCTCCCCCGAAGCGGTCACTCACATAGAGGTAGCGTGCGCGGGTCAACGGATCGCTGGCAGCCATGACGTAAGCTATCTTACCTGCATCGGGCGAGAAAGAGGGAGAGAGCCTGTGGCGTTCGTCAAATGTTACCTGCTTGAGATCTGTGCCGTCAAGAGCCGCGGTCCAGATGTTTCCAACGTTCTGCTGCTGAAGATAGAGGAGTGTTCGTGCGTCGGCCGAGGCCTTGATGCCCAGGTCAGGACCGCTCCCCTTGGTGATCTGCACCGGCTCGCCTCCTGAAGAGGGGACCACCCAGATATTCGTGTTGCCGGTTCTGTTCGAAGAAAAGACAATCTGGTCGTTGCTGAGCCAGAATACCTCGTCGATGCTGGTCCCGTCTGATGTGAGCTGTCGCTCCTCTCCCGATGCGAGGTTTCGAATAACGATTTCCTGATTACCCTCCGGAAATGTCCGAAGCCAGGCGAACGAGGTCGCATCGGGAGACCAGGCGTAGGAAATTCGGTTCCAGCCCGTTCCGATCGTATCGATCAATTCTCGACGTTCGTCCCGACCGTCTGGTTGAACGGACCAGAGCTCAAAGTCCCCCGATTCGCTGGGGTACGGCGTGGTTGTTCCCGAGCGCAAGAAGGCAATCCGCAATCCGTCCGGCCGCCAGCGTGGTGATCCCCCTCCCTGTGCAACCTTTCTGCTCTGCCCCCCGAGCGACGAGACAACATATATCCCCCTTCGTTCTCCCTGCCCATCGCTCCGTTCGTAAACGATCTTTCCACCGTCAGGGGAGACATCCACGAACCCGATATTGAAGCTGGAATCTGTCGTCACCCGGCGGGGTTCACCCACCGAAGCGTTCATGTAATAGACATCCCACTTCCCGTTTGCGTCGCTTGCCGGATATGCGATCCAATTCCCGTCTGGTGAGAGGCCGGGATATTCGATCTCCGAATGTGGAAGCTGGAGAACCCGGAATGTCATGTCGGGGTTGAGCGTGGGTCCGCCGCCTGAGAGAACCAGGAACAATAGGCCGGCGAGAACCACTGCGGCTCCTGCCGCCGCCGGGAGAACCCATTTTCTTTTTGGCTCCTCCGTTCGCGGTTCCCCGGCCGAAACGGGCTCTGTGGGAACATCGGCCGTCACTTCGGAGACATGGGCCGCCGGTTTTTGTACAGGTACGGTTCGCGAGACACGGGCGGACTGTTTCTTCGTGTGTCGCAGCTCTCCCACGATCTCGCTCATGCTCTGGTACCGGTCGGCTGGGTCCTTCTCGAGAGACCTGTTTATCAGATGGATGATGGTCTGCGGGACGTCTGTCCGGATCTGATCCATCGGATGCGGGTCTTCATTCACTATCGAATAGACCAGGGCCGCCTCATGTTCGCCCCGGAACGGACTCCGTCCCGTGAGCATCTCGTAGAGGAGTACACCATAGGAGAAGATATCCGACCGCGAGTCCACCTCTTCGCCCTGGATCTGTTCGGGTGCCATGTAGGCCAGGGTGCCGATCGTGCTGGAGGTCTGTGTCAGCCTCGTCGTCCCTCGGAGCTTTGCCAGGCCGAAGTCCATAACCTTGATCTGGTTCTTGGTGTTGAGCATGACGTTTTCGGCCTTGACGTCACGGTGCACGATCCCTTTGCTGTGGGCCTCCTGGAGAGCCTCGCCGATCTGGATCGCGTAGTCTACCGCATCCTGAAGCTTGAGCCCGTCCTTGGGGATCTTGGTCCGCAACGTCACGCCGTCAACGCACTCCATCTCGATGAAATGGTGCTTCACCGGCGGAGCGTCACCGGAGGCGGGTTCTTCGTACTCATCGATCCCGTGAATGGTGCAGACGTTGGGGTGGTTCAGTGTGGCGGCCGATTTTGCCTCCTGTAAGAACCGGGCCCTCTCTTCTTCGGTGGCAGTGGCCTGCTCCGGCAGAAACTTGAGTGCCACGACCCGGTCCAGCTTTGTGTCCTGCGCCTTGTAGACGACACCCATTCCCCCCTCGCCCAGTTTCTCGAGGATGGTGAAGTGTGCTATGGTCTTACCGATCATGGTGAATTACCCGTATGACTGGAAAACGTCTACTCGAAAACCTCTTCGATCATAACAAGTTTCGCGCTGATGCGACGGTCGGCATAGATGATCTCTTTGCCGTCGCTGGTGATAGACCCTACGAACCTGAGCCCGGGGAAGCTTCCGGGGACTCGCTCTTCTGTCCCTTTGTTCAGTGAGTAGCGTGACAGTTCACCGGGGCGTTTCGAATAGTACCAGAACTTCTGGTCGGGGCTCAACACGAGAGGCACTGTCGGGATGGGGAGTTGATCCGCATCTGCAAACGTCGCGGAGTCGGTGAAATGTCCCTTGCCCAGGTACCACGTGGCTGAGGTCTTTGTCCACTTGATGATGAGGCTGGAGGTCTGATTCCAGATCGGGTATGCCAGTGCGGAGTCTACCGGGAATGGTTCCTGGGGTGATCCGTCCAAAAAAGTCAACAGGCCTGCATCCACTGCGGATGCGATAATGGAATCGGGGGAAATCCAGAGCGCGTTCCATCCCCGTCCTACGGCCCGCGGAGGACCGGGAGTCTGCGCATCAACAACGTAGACACGTGAGCTGTCATGGTCATGACCCGTCGGGGAACCGGTGAAGGAGATCCACTTTCCGTCAGGAGACCAGGATGTGTATTCCGGGGAAAGATCGCTTTTCGTCAGCCTTCTCCTGTTTGTGCCGTCGCGATCGCTTACGTAGACGTGTTGGGAACTCGAGAGCGGGTCGCTGTCGGCCATGACAAACGCGATTCTCTTGCCGTCGGGAGATATCGATGGATCCGACCTGTTGCGTTCGTCGAACGTTACCTGACGCAGGTTCGAGCCGTCAACCGCAGCAATCCAGAGGTTGCCCACCAACTGATGCTGGAGGTAGAGAAGTGTTCGTCCGTCTGCCGAGGCCTTCATCCCCAGGTCGGGACCACTCCCTTTTGTGATCTGCACCGGTTCCCCTCCCGAAGAAGGAACCGCCCAGAGGTTCGTGTGCCCGCTTCTGTTTGACGAGTAGACAACCTGGTCATTACTCAGCCAGCTGACCTCATCTATATTTTTCTTGTCTGAGGTGAGCTGACGCTCCTCCCCTGTCTCCAGATCGCGAATGATCACCTCCTGATACTTCTCCGGAAAGGTTCGCAACCAGGCAACTGCTCTCCCATCAGGTGACCAGGAAAAGGAGATGCGTTCAAAGCCTACGATAGTAGTATCGACCAGCTCAAGCCGCTCATCCTGTCCATCCGGGGTGACACTCCAGATCTCGAAAGCATCCCCCGTCCTTTCCGTAACCGCCCAACTGCCGGACCGCATGAAAGCAATCCGCTTGCCATCCGGCCGCCAGCGGGGAACCCGTCCCTTCGTCGCCAGTTTGGTTGAGAGGCCACCCAGGGAAGAGACGACGTAGATCCCCATCGTCGAGCTGGCGTCGTCGCGCCTGTCATAGGCGATCTGCCCGCCGTCTGGAGAGACATCCACAAGGGACATGCGGTAGCTGGAATCTGTGGTCACACGCCGGGGTTCTCCCACAGAGGCGTTCATGTAGTAGACGTCCCACTTTCCATTTGCGTCCCGTGCCGGGAAGGCAATCCAGTTTCCATCCGGTGAGAGACCGGGATAGGCGATCTCGGTGTGGGCAATCTGGAGGACCCGGAAGTTCATATCAGGATTGAGTGTGGGACCTCCGCCAGAGAGGACCAGGAAGAGCGCGGTGGCGACAACGACGAGGGCAGCAGCTGCCGCAGGGATGAACCATTTTTTCTGAGAGGGCTTGCTCGGAGGTTCTCCCTCTGACATAGGCTGTGTGGGGGCCACCTGACTGACCCCGGGGACTCCGGCTGCCGGCTTTTCGAGCGGCACCTTTCGGGAGACCCTTGCCGACTGCCGTTTTGCCCGGCGGAGTTCTCCTACGATCTCGTTCATGTTCTGATACCGGTCATCCGGATCCTTCTCGAGTGTTCTGTTCATCAGGTGAACCATCGTCTCGGGAACGTCAGAGCGGAACTGCTGGATAGGCTGCGGGTCTTCGTTTACGATTGAGTAGACGAGGGCTGCCTCGTGCTCTCCGCGGAATGGACTTCTCCCGGTGAGCATCTCAAAAAGCAACACTCCAAATGAGAAGATGTCGGACCGCGAGTCCACCTCTCCACCCTGGATCTGTTCGGGTGCCATGTAGGCGAGTGTGCCTATCGTGCTGGAGGTCTTGGTCAATCGGCTGGAGCCTCTCAGCTTCGCAAGCCCGAAATCCATCACCTTTATCTGGTTCTTGTCGTTGAGCATGACGTTTTCGGACTTGACGTCACGGTGTACGATCCCTTTGGTGTGGGCCTCCTGGAGTGCTTCGGCGATCTGTATGGCATAGTCTACCGCGTCCTGAAGCTTAAGCCCGTTCTCGGGGATCTTGGCCCGCAGGGTCACGCCGTCCACATACTCCATCTCGATGAACTGGCGACCCTCGTGCTCTTCGATACCGTGGATCGTGCAGACGTTCGAGTGGTTCAGTGTGGCGGCAGCTTTTGCCTCCTGGACAAACCGGGCCTTTTCCTCTTCCGTGGCAGTTGCCTGTTCAGGGAGGAACTTGAGCGCCACCACCCGGTCCAGCTTCGTGTCCTGCGCCTTGTAGACGACACCCATTCCACCCTCGCCCAGCTTCTGGAGGATGGTGAAGTGTGCGATGGTCTTGCCGATCATGGCAGTCCAGCTGTGATTGATTGACCTGAGGTTGGAGCCTGTTGGAGCGCCATAAGTAAGAAAAACAGGGGGGAAAATGCAATTGCTGGAAAAAACGTTCAGGGGGCCCGTTTTGTGGCAGAAATTCCGCCAGGGAAAATGAGCTTAGCCGGGCTGGCCGCGTCAGCCGGCCCCCATCTGAATCCTACCTCTCCTCCGGTGACCATGTCAAAGATGGCGAATTCAGAAGCGGAGGATGGAATAAGGCTGTAGATAAGGGGGTAGGGTTTCCCGACGTCCCAGACAGTCTCGTAGAGTGTGTTGCCGCTCCAGGTGAACTGGTAATCCATGCTCCTATTCTCGAAGACGAGCCGGACATATGTTCTGCTCATATGGCTGTCCCAGGGGAGAGGATATGTGCCGTAGACCTCGTGGGAGATGTAGGCTCCGAATTCCTCCATAAACTGAGCCCATTCATCCGGCCAGAAGCTGAGAAAGAACTGTTCGCCTTCTGAGACCGACGAGGCGAGCCGGGAGCTGTCCTCTTCTGAAAGGGCGGTGATGATCCGGTCGGATCTGAGATTGAGAGAGCTGCATCTCTCGCGCGTGGAGTCGGCCGGTTTCATCAACAGATCAAGAGCGGTCTGCCCCTTACCACCGATGGTTACGAATGGACCGAGGTCATTGACATGGAATGACGAGCCGTCAGGCAGAAGGTATGTGCCTCGAACCTCTGGTGGAACTGCAATCTCGGGCGTGGCCGGTGGCAGGGGAACCTCCTCACCCTGGATCAGTCGGTGAAGGTTGGATGCGACAACCCGCTTGTGGAGTCCAAGCCCGACGCCGGACTCGTCATACATCTCGAAGTTTGTCAGAATGATGATCAAGATGTCGTCCTCTGTGTACCATCGTAACTCGGAGTGGTAACCCTGGGTGTCCCCACCGTGCAAGATTACCTCATCGCCATCGCTCGTCTTTACAATGTAGAATCCATACCCGTAGGCGCGCGAGTCTGAGATTTCCGCGTGCGGAGTGAACAGCTTCCGGGCAGACACCGGGGGACGCGGGGAGCCGGGTTTCAGGGCGCTGAACCAGGTATGGAGGTCCCCGGTGGTCGAGACGACATTGCCGCTCCCGTGCAGCCAGCCTTTTCGATGTGACTCCCAGGAACCGAGGTCCTTCCACTCGTTGTATCCCCGGGCAACGCGGTTGCTGTCGTGGATCGGGTCCTGTGTGAATCCTGTTGATCGCATGCCAAGCGGGACAAAGATGGAGCTCTGCAAATACTGTGGATAGGTCATGCCGGAAGCGATCTCGATGATCGCTGCCAGAAGCTTATATCCGGCGTTTGAATATGCGAACTGTGGGCCGGGGGTAGAGTTGAGTTTGGAGGAGAGTATGCGACGGGTGACCTCGTCGCGCGGAAGTTCAGCCGTGCCGGAGATCACTCCAAACCTCAGGCCCGACGTATGTGAGAGAAGCTGATGGATCGTGATTGGCAGCTTGTCGGCCGGGGCATCAGGAAAGAACCGACCCAGCGTGTCCTGCAGGTTCAACTCGCCCTGAGATTCCAGCAAAAGAATGCCGGCTGCGGTGAACTGTTTTGTGAGAGATCCTATGCTGAAGATCGTTGTGGGGGCAACGGGGCGCTCTGTCTGGATATCCGCCCACCCATACCCCTTATTGAGAACAATGCCTGTGCTCTCGGCAACAAGCACTGATCCGGAGAAACCTGCCGGTACGAGGCGTGTCAGGTAGTCGTCGAGGGCGGCTCCGCGGGGGGTGATTTGTTGTGAGAAAGCGCTCTGGTTGGCAGATAACGTCGTGATGAGGCAGGCGAGAGTCAGAAACGCGAGCCGGTACATAAAGTGTGGAGGTGTCCTGATAACCGGTTTCACACTACATGGCAGTCCTTGCCATTCAAAGCTGAGGCTGAACCATTGTACGGCAGTTGCTTGATAGTTGCAACAGACCCGGCGGCTAGGATTTGCAGTTGAGAAACCGCCGGGAGGTTTTTATATTGGGACTCGAGACAGGCATGACAAACGAGACTGTCTGGTTTCCAAGCTATGATAGGAGTTCGCAATGGCACTGAGCAAGAAAGCAAAGATCTGGCTGATCGTACTCGCGATTCCAGTGGTTCTGGTGGTTGCAGGGATTGTGGTGCTGAAGATGATGTTCACGAGCGAGCGTTTGAAGGCGGAGGTGATCCCGCGTATGGAGGAGGCGACCGGACGGTCGGTCAGCATCAGTGACGTTTCACTCGGAGTCTTTCCGTCCATTGCACTCAATATGGACAGCGTCAGGATTTCAAACAGGGTGGGCGAAGGGTTTTCAGATGCTCCGTTCCTGACGTTGGATGGCTTGCGGGTCAACGTGAAGCTCTTTCCCCTTTTTGGCGGGCGCGTCGAGGCTACATCTCTGGAGCTGGACCGGCCCAACATCCTGATCGAGATCAATCAGAAGTTCGATACCAACTACGAGGATCTTATAGGAGAAACAGACACTCCCCCCGGGGACTCTCCCACCGAAGAGGCTTCTCCTTCCGCGGCACTTGCACTGCTTGTCTCGGGGTTCCGTGTCAATGACGGGACAATGGAGTACCTCAATCGAGCGGACAACTCCGCGACACGGCTCTATGGTGTGGAGATCGACGCGGACGTAGCGGTGGAGGAGGGTAGGATCCTCGTCACCGGGGATGCCAGTACGGAGAACTTCAGCTACGGGACCATTGAGACGCCCATGGTGGAGGGACTCCGCATGAGCCTCCGTCATCGGATCGCCTACAATATGGCTGCTGATGTGGCCACGTTCGAGGAGGGTGACCTGATGGTGCAGAACATCCCGCTCATGCTGGCGGGGACGATGTCCGACCTTCGGGACAGCACCATGCTGGACCTTACGGTGGGCTCCGACAATGTGAATATTGCGGATCTCATGTCACTTGTGCCGGGAGAGTACCGGGAGCAGGCGGAGAGTGTAAAGGGGACCGGAACCGCGCAGATACAGATCAAGATCAAGGGTACATTGTACAGATCCGCAAAACCTGATATTACCGGCACAATCAGGGCGACGGGAGCCAGCGTTCAGTACGCGGATCTTCCCAACCCAATCACCAACATCAACATAACATCTGACTTCTACCGGTCGACGAGGCGGCAGGAGTTCCATGTGGAGAAGCTCACGGCAAACCTGGGCGAGTCTCCGATAAGCATGGCGATGAGGGTTGTTGATTTCGAGGATCCCGCACTGAATCTTACGGCCAACACTTCTCTGGATCTGGCAACCGTCAAGGACTACTACCCGCTGGAAGAGGGGACGGAGCTCGCGGGGCGGATGAAGGCGGATATCCGCCTGAACGGAAAAGTCAGTAACCCCGAAGCGATGAAGGCGGCCGGGACGATGGAGTTCGACAATGTCACGGCAAAGACCCCGTCGAGCAAACACCCGGTCCGGAACCTCAACGGGACGGTCAGGTTCAGCAACGAGGTCCTGGACTCCCGAAAGCTATCGATGAACCTGGGTCGGTCCGATATGTCAGTCGCGTTTCGACTTGTGAACTATCTCTCGGTGATCTCAGATGACGAGAAAGCGCCACGGGCAAGGGCTGACCTGACCCTCCAGTCGAATCAGCTGTTCGTTGATGACATAATGAG
>JBATTW010000237.1:0-3252 GCA_049670805.1 Bacteroidota bacterium | reverse complement strand
GGGAATTGGTGCCTTATGGCAGGGGGCTCCTGGGGGGGGAACGGTCATTCACCATGGTACCCTTCGCACATGAGTGCGTGGTGCAAAGAACGGATGGGGTGGGTAACACCCACGGTGGTCACCGACTTTGAGAAGCGACAGCCCATTAGAAACGCCGAGGAGTATCCCGACATCTTCAAGCTCTGGAAACTCGGGGCATCGGGGCCCGAGTATTTTCTGATCGAGAACCGCCAGAAGGTCGGGTTCGATCAGACGCTCGACGGGTCCGGACTCTTCATCTTCCACATCGACAACACGAGGAACAACAACCGGAACGAGAACCGCTATCTCGTTGACCTGGAACAGGCCGACGGCAATCGAGACCTGAACAATGGCAGTAACCGGGGAGACGGGGGTGACCCGTATCCGGGCCTGTCGGACAACAGGGCGTTCGAACCGCTTTCGGTCCCCAACAGCAACGAGTACGCGGGTGGGTCCACCTATGTCGGCGTTCGGAACATCAGCAACTCGGACCTCACCATGACGGCCGATCTGGGCGTCGGCACCAGACCATTCGTTCTCCTCGAGGGGGTGGAGATCGTTGAGGGCTCCGTCGGAAACGGCAATGGTCGGGTCGAGCCGAACGAAACCGGAAGCCTCCAGATTCAGCTTCAGAATCTCAACCCGGCCGCCGGGACCGATATGGGCTTTGCTGCCAGTACCGATGCAGAAGGTGCATCTGCCGAGACCGACACCTCTTTCTCCATCGATTCCCTCGGTCAATCGTCCATCTTCATCCAGGACTTCCTCAGTGTCGGCCCGGCGTTTGAACCGAGAGAGATCCTTCTCCAGTCCACCGTCCACGACGACCAGGACACGGTCCGGTTCCAGAGTCCTCTGGTGCTGGGGTATCCAGAGATCTTGATCGTGGATCGGGACACTACCGAGGACAACGCCGCAGCCTACTTCCGCAGCGCTGTCGAAGCGTACGGCGCCCACCACGAAACACTGCGCATGAAGGGCGAATCCCTGCTCCCTGCCGCTCTGGAGAAGCGACGAATCGTGGTCTGGTTGACGGGCAGACGGACGAAGGAGAACATCCCTGATTCAGCCCAGGGTGACCTCCGGACGCATCTCGCTGCCGGTGGGCACCTCTTCGTGAGTGGCCAAAACGTCGCCGAAGATCTTCAGGCCGAGGGGAGTCCGTTTCTCTCCGAGGTCCTCCATGCTCAGTGGACACGAAACGTCGCTCTGGGGCGCATTGCCTATGGGATTCCGGACGATTTCTTCGGATCCCAATTCACAAAGCTCTACCTCGCCGGGGAAGGCGGCGCCTCAAATCAGCTCTCCCCCGATGAGCTGACCCCTGACAGTCTCGCTCATCCTGCGATGAAGTACAACAGCACCTCGGGCTCCTCCTATGCCGCCGTCTGGCACGAGACCCCTTCCTCAGGGGGAAAGATGATCTTCATGGGATTCGGATTCGAGGCCATCAACGATTCCACGAGCAGCGCGACGAGAGACGAGATCCTGGCCGGCATTTTCAACTGGTTCAACGGAATAACGAGCACGCCCGACGCCGACGAGCATTCAGAACTCCCTGCTACGTACAGGCTGGTCCAAAACTACCCGAATCCATTCAACCCATCAACGCGGATCGAGTTTACGTTGCCGCTGCAAAGCCAGGTCACAATATCGGTGTACAACATCCTTGGACAAAAGGTCAGCGTCCTGGCGGAGGGCAAATGGGATGCGGGCCACCACACGCTCAACTGGAACGGGGGCGACGACGTGGGAGGGCAGCTGGCGAGCGGCGTCTATTTCTATCGGATGGAGGCGATCCCGACACAATCTTCCGCCAGTCCCTTCGTTAGCGTGCGCAAAATGACACTTCTCCGCTGAGGAGAAAAACGCGGGAGGGTCGTTACCGGATCAGGAGCAGTTTCTTTGTGAGTACGCGCTCACCCGCCCTTAGCTGGTAGAAGTAGGTTCCTGTAGGGAGATGGCCTGCATCCCAGGCAGCCCTGTACCTCCCCGGCGGGTAGAAACCGTCCGCAAGCACTCCGACCAACTCCCCGACAACGTTGAAGATCTTCATCGTGATGTGACCGGATCGGGGGAGCCCGAATGCAATCAGTGTGGTGGGGTTAAAAGGGTTGGGATAGTTCTGCTCCAGAAAGTACGTTGCGGGAACGGTCCCGACCGGGTCTTCCGCAGAAAGTGTCCCCACAAGGACAATCCTCACCGGCCTTTCGAAATGTTTCTCCTTGCCGCTGAACTGGGAATCAATCAGAATCCGGGGAGTATAGAGGCTGTTGAACGTTCTGACGATAAGCGGCGGGAAAAAGGTGAATCTCACTTCCAATGAATCGCCCGGCCCGATCGACACCGACACGGGCGTGACGGAAAGGGCAGCCTCTGGCTTCAGACCTCTGTAATCGAGAGACAGATAGACAGAATCTTCTGCCGTCCCACTATTTCGAATGGTGAACACCGTGTCCCGGCTCGGCGTATTCACGTCGAGAGCCCCGAAATCAATCTCTGAGACGTCCACCTCGAGGAGGGCGGTTGGTACGGAACTGCCCGTGAGGCGTATCGGCCAGGGGCTTCCGGCAGTTTCATCGTTGTGAAAAAGGAGCAGCGTATCTTCCAGGATGGAGCTCTCCGTTGGACTCCAGGAGATGACCAGTGTGTCTGTAGAGCCCGGTCTCACCTGCAGCGGGAGCGATTGCTGGATCCCAAGAGAAGCGCCCCCGTCTAGCACAAAAGCAGTCCTGTCGATTTCGAGCTGGCTTGATCCGAGATTGAAAAGGGTCAGCGCACCCCAACCGGTCCCTCCCGGCAGCACGTATCCCAGGTCCAGCGAATCACCGGGGACGTAGATCCCGGGCCGGGAGAACGGCGGAAGAAGTGTTCCACCGGGACCGCCGTACGCACCCATATCATTGCGAAGTGTCCCCACCGCGGGAGGAGATGCCTCACCGGGGGAACCAGGATTCTCCGGATCATTGTATGCCGCCGCCTCGTCACCGGCGTCGGCACAGGGCGAACCCGTGAGCAGCAGAAAACTGCTGTCGGCAAAGAGCGGATTAGCGTCAATGTTCCCGGACCCCGCGAACCCGCCCCCCACGTCGGAATAGGAGACATCCGGCGAACCATTGATCTGGTTTCCGATGGTCTGCAAATTGTTCCAGACGATGGTGTTGCGGACAATGACAACTGCCCGGTCGACGTGCATGCCCCCACCCCTTCCGGCAGATGGTGACGTACCAG
>JBATTW010000236.1:0-4872 GCA_049670805.1 Bacteroidota bacterium | reverse complement strand
TCTCAATACTGCGCACTCGACCATCATTGAATCCATTGAGCAGGAGCTGTTCAACGGTTCGTTCGTGGTCGGTGGCAGAATGAGTCCGTAACAGGCCCTTCCGCTTCCCTGAGACATGGCGGACTGAACAATCAGGCGCGGTCTGCTATGGACCTTGTTTCACACACGTCACGTGGGGGCGATATCATGTCTCACAAAGGTTCTGCAATACTCTTCCTGCTGGCCGTTGCCTGGTACATCCCGGCCATGGCCCAGGTTCCGGCGACTCCGACCGGTTTGAACCCGGCCGATGGAGCTGTGGATGTTCCCGTACTTCCCGAATTCAGATGGACGAGCGCCGAAGGTGCAACCTCCTATCAGGTCCAGGTCTCCGGGAGTATACTGTTCCTCGGGACCGTGATAAACGTGACGGGAATCGTTGATACGACCTACACAGACGCGACCCCGCTTGAGTACAGTACGAGCTACTACTGGCGGGTCCGGGGAGTCAACGCTGAGGGAGACGGTGGCTGGAGTGGTTCCCTGGACTTTACGACGGCTCCGGAGTCACCCCCGGCCCCGGCACCGATAGATCCACCTCTCGGGGCCGTGGATGTACAAACGAAACCAACCTTTGCCTGGGATCCTGCAGACCGTGCAGATTCCTACGGGTTGACCGTTGCCACTGACGGTGGCTTCACGAGCCCTGTTGTTGATGTATCCGGGCTGGCCGGGACGACATTTACACCGGACCCCGCTCTCGCCGTCAATACCACCTACTACTGGCGGGTGAACGCCACAAATCCGGGCGGGACCAGTGGCTGGTCATCAATATGGAGCTTTACGACCTATCCCACCAGTCCGCCTGTCCCTCTCCTCGTGAGTCCGTCGGACGGAGCAACAGAGGTGCCAACGCAGCCCACCCTCACGTGGGGACTTACGCCCGGCGCGGATACCTACGATCTCCAGGTTGCAAAGGATCCAGCATTCGACACCCTCGTCGTGGATGAAACAGGTCTCACCGAGACATCCCTTTACCTGGCAGTTCTGCTGGAGAGCGGAGGCAGCTACCACTGGCGGGTGTCAGCCGCCAACTCGGGAGGTGCATCGGGCTGGTCAGCGGCCTGGGTGTTTACGGTAACGGGTTCACCTCCGGAGGTTCCTCTGCTTGCAGCGCCCGCGGACGAGACGCTCGACGGTCCGCTCACGACCAACCTCTCCTGGAACATAGCCGGGGGGGCGGACAGCTACACCCTGCAGGTATCGGTGGACTCCACATTTGCCACTCTGAATATCGATGTCAGCGACATAACCGGGACATCTTACTTGGTTTCAGGGCTGAGCCGGGAGACGCGATACCACTGGAGGGTGAACGCATCAAACGGGATCGGCACCAGCGGATGGTCGGAGACGTGGAGCTTCGGCACGATACCGCAGCCTCCCTCCACCCCTACTCCTCTTCAACCGCCGGACGGGGCCACAGACGTGGTACACATACCGACCTTTGAATGGAGCAAACCGGAGAAGGCGTACACGTATGATTTTCAGCTCTCTGTCCTGACGCCGAAATGGGACGAAGACTGGCCCGATATTGACATAACAGGACTGACCGATACGGCGTTCGTTTCGACCCTGGATCTGTACGGAGGAACAGTCTACTACTGGCACGTCCGTGCTGTCAATGCCGGAGGCACGAGCAGCTGGTCCACGGAGCCCATGTTTACGACGCTTCTGGAGGCTCCCATTGCACCTATGCCCTATTCTCCGGATAACGGGGCGACGGGTGTGGCGCCTGGTCTCCTTCTCATCGGTTGGTACGCGGCCACCGACAACCCGGCAGACTCCTTCCGTTTGCAGGTCTCCAAGGATCCGGGTTTTGTCGCGCCGGTTGTGGATCGTAGCGGCATCACCGGGACGGAGACGATTGTCACCGGCCTTGATAACAACTATACGTATTACTGGAGGGTTAACGGGACCAACGTTGTCGGAACCGGGCCATGGTCTGAGGTCTGGAACTTCACCACGGAGGATGGCCCGCCGGAGCCCCCGACGCTGGCCTCACCTCTCGACGGGACTTCCGATCTAGGGCTCCTTCCGACGTTCGTCTGGCATCCGGGTGTCGCGGCCACCTCCTATGATCTGCAGGTGTCCACGAATGCTTCGTTTACTTCATCGGTCATAAATGAGACAGGTATCGTGGATACGTCCGATACGGTCACGACACCTCTCAGCACGAGCACGACCTACTACTGGCGCGTCAGGTCGGTGAACGACCTAGGAACCAGCAGCTGGACCGGCGGCTGGTCATTCACAACGGTTCCTCCACCCACCGCGCCGCCTGTGGCACTGGAGGCGCAGGACGTCGCGGATTCCAGCTTCACGGCTCTGTGGAATGCCGCGGCGGGTGCGGACAGTTATCGGCTCGATATCGCACTCGACAGCCTCTTTTCTTCACTCCTCACCGGCTACGATGATCTGGCCATGGGGGACACGAGCGAGGCTGTGACGGGGCTCTCCCCGGAGACCTACTACTACTATCGTGTGCGGGCAGTAAATATCGGGGGAACCAGCGGGAATTCCGATACCATCAGCGTAACAACAGCGGTGGAACGACCGGCTGCTCCAGTTGCGACTGCAGCGACCGACGTGATGGATACAAGCTTCGTTGCGCACTGGGGTTCTCTGGCAGAGGCGACCTCGTATCGTCTGGACGTTGCGACGGACACGCTCTTCACGTCGCTCGTCCCGGGGTACAATGACAAAGCTGTAGGCGGGACGAGTGACACCGTACGAGGCGTGAGTCCGGGGATGACGTATTACTATCGCGTGAGAGGGATCAACCCTGGAGGAACGAGCCCGAATTCAAACAGAATCAGCGTTGCCACGACGATTGGTATCGCCATCAAGGTCTTCCTGCAGGGTCCGTTCAGTGGCAGCGCGATGGGGACGACCTTGAACGAATCGGGCTTCATCCCTCTGAGTCAGCCGTACAACGTTGTGCCATGGAGCCATGCCGGGGCTGAAGCAGTTGGTAGCGTTCCCGCTGGGATCATCGACTGGATACTTGTTGAGCTCCGGTTGGATACGGGGAGTAGTTCCATAGTAGCGACGCGGGCAGGATTCCTCAAGAGTGACGGAGCCATTGTTGACACAAGCGGGTTGTTCGTTTTGATGTTTCACGGAGTTCCTGCAGGGAGCTACTACATCGTGATCCGGCACCGTAACCACCTTGCCGTGATGAGCGCCTCGGCTATTGCGTTTGACGGGAGCATCTCGGCGTACGATTTCACCACGGGGCTGGAGAAATGTTATGGTGGAGATGCGAAGGAGGTTTCGAGTGGCGTCTATGGTATGTACGCCGGCGATGTGAATCCTGATGGGACGCTCAAGTATAACCTAGCAGGAAACGACAGGGCGTTGATCCTCACTGCAATCGGTGGGACCAACGTTAATGCGACCGTGACCGGATACTACAACGAGGATGTCAATCTTGACGGGGTTGTGAAGTACAACCTTGCCGGAAATGACAGAGCCATTATCCTCACGAACATCGGGGGAACGAACGTGAACGCTACGAAGTCTACGTTCGTCCCCGCCGCAACTGCTGAGGCGACGATTGTCAGGACAATGGAATGAATGTGTCTCCTTAAATAGGATTGAAATCTCAATGAAGGAGGTTGATATGTTGAAGACTGCTCGATTGATACTGTGGGTGGTGCTGATTCTGGCTGTGGCCCATCCGCCCGGTGCTGCCCAGACAACGGTCCAGGCGGGGATATCGTCTGCAGATGCGTTCACTTTCAGAGTCTCAGGCAATCCTTCAGATGCCATCGATACGCTGCTATCCGGTTTGAACGTTACTGTCCGGTGGCTTACCTCCGCGAACGTCACGCTTGGGAGTCCTTCTTCAAGTTTTGGCGTCGGTACTACAGGGGGTGGGACCGATGGGAGTTATACTTTCCAAACGTATTCGGCCACTCCTGTTGGTGCAACAATAAACTGGACAGCCGGAAGCCAGAATGAACTGTTTACCGTGACAGTCCAGAATGCAACGGGGCCGGTAACTTTTGAACTCTCGGACGGCCCAGGAGGTACTGAAGAGTGGTATTTCGAGATCGGTGGGAACGACGTCACAAATAATTCAACGCCGTTCTATCAGTTCAGTACAGATTTGCCGCTGCCAATCACGCTCACTTCGTTTGCAGCCACTCTTCTTCCGAATGACGAGGGCGTGAAGATCGACTGGACAACGGAGTCAGAAATCAATAACTACGGCTTCTATGTCCAGCGCCGTCTGGAGAGTGGGGAGGAGTTCTCGGATATTCCCGATGCTTTTGTCCCTGGTCACGGGACGACGGCTGAGCCACACGACTACTCCTACGTGGATGGAACAGGGCCGGCCGGAGAGAGAGAGTACCGCCTCAAACAGGTGGATCTCGATAAATCCGTGCACTACTCAGAACCGGTCACCATCAATGTCCTTACCGATGTCGAGGAGGTGGCTCCTCCGGTCTTTGCCCTGCTTCAAAACTACCCGAATCCCTTCAACCCTGCGACGGAGGTGAAGTTTTCGGTTGAGAAGAGCGGTCCCACGACGTTGAGGCTCTACAATGTGGCAGGGCAGGAGGTACGGACGCTCTTTGACGGCGTGGCGGAGGTGGGGCGCTACTATCGCATCCAGCTCGACGCAAGGAATCTGGCTAGCGGGGTCTATATGTATCGCCTCCGCACGGAGAACAACTCAAACATCAAGAAGATGGTTCTTTTGAAATAGTATCAAATGATACCAGGTGTGGGTGGTTAATTAAGTTAGATTTCAGCTCCTCAGGAGTCAAGTGGTATGAGATCGAGATACTGTTTGACGACTGAGGGTCTGAGTCTGATGATACGTGC
>JBATTW010000235.1:0-1885 GCA_049670805.1 Bacteroidota bacterium | reverse complement strand
GAGAAAGACCACGTATTCCCATTTGACCTCGAACTTCCCGGTCGCATCTGTGTCAAATAGGAGCTTTCCGACATCCAGCTCCTTGATTTCGCCCACGAATCGATCGCCGTTCACGGTGTAGAGCGTGTCAGTGGTTTTCGCGGCATGCGCGTATGAAGAGAGAAGAAGGAAGGTCGTAATGAAAAGGAGGCGCGCGAGGTTCATCCCGGCGGCACACCGGGATGAACATGCAGAACCCACCATCGAAAGTAATGACCCGGTGTTACAGGCGAATCCCAATCGCAATCACAAACTGGTTTTTGTTCGTGAACACATACTTTGCCTGGATGAAGGGGCTGAGAGGAATAACATCAGCACCGAAACCTGCAATGAGGTTGAAACCGCCCCTCGTGACACTTTCACGGTTCTCCGGCTTTGCAAATATGTAGGCAAAACCTCCACCCAGCCATCCGGTGAAACCGGGAAGAGGAAGAATGTCGAGATGGCCATCCAGATTGGCGGTGTAGAACGTCCCCTTGTCCAGAAAGACATACTCGAAGTTCGGGACCACCGTCAGCATAAGGACGTTCACTCCGAGGCCGCCGCCCAGAAAGAGGTCGCTGTTCTCCGTATAGGATCCCCCATAGATTCGAATGTCTGTGCTCTGCCCATAGAGTTGCGGAGACCCCAAGAGCACCAGACCGAACGACACGATTGCAACGTACCCGAGACGACGAACCATATGAACTCCCTCCCGTCGTTAAGATGTTGGCAGAGCGGCTGACCGCTTATCCCTTAATATTACGTATAAAAGGAGAAGACATCAATACAGTGTAACGAAATCGGGTTGGAATCGACTATATGGTGTGGCGAACGCGAAAGCGAATGATATGGTCACTTGACTCGTATTCCTCATCCGTGGTGGTACGGGACTCCTGCAACGTACAAATGAGTTCAATGCGCCAGAAACCGGTGAAGATGTACCCCAGCCCAGCCCGCCAGCGGAGTCTGCTGGCAAAGGCCTCGGTAAGCTTCCCCGTCACATCGGAGAATGCCTCGATGTCCATGATGCCATAGAGGGTCTTGTTGATGAAGTACTTCTCGTTTATGGGGAACGTGACACCCAGCCTGTTCCTCCACCGCCAGTCGCTATCAGAGGATCCGTCATCAGCTGAACGGATCAGCCGGAACTCCAGAAGCGACCGGAACTTCATCCTTACATTCCCCCATATGAAGAGGTCAACCAGCCCCCCTGCATACGGCCGGATCTCGAACGTGTTTGCCTCTGGCGACTGCCATACCTGCTGGAGCGTCAGCCCTCCGATCAGCCCGAGCCACTTCTCCGGATTGTACTGAGCAACTCCCTTCACCGAGAGCTTTGTCCACTCCCCCTTCGAAACGAGCTGCCGTAGACTGACCTCACTGGTGAAGCCGAGATTTCGCTTTACGTTCCGGTTCCCGACATAGTCCAGCCACACCTGGGTCGTGCTCTGGCCCACAGCTTGCGAACCGATCAGCGCCATCAGACCCAGGACCATCCACCCCCGACCAAGCGTTCCCGAGAATCTCATCTCACTCCGCTCCTCCGCTAGAACGCCTCGTTGATCGCAAAGTAGATGCCGTTTGTTCCCCTACCCCAGCCGAAGTCCACGCGGAGATCGACCTTCTCCTTCGCATCAAGGACAAAACGTAGACCAACACCATAGGTAGGTTTGAATTCGTCCCATCGCATCTCCCTGGTTCGGTCGGCCACCTGCCCTGCGCCGAGAAAACCAACCAGTCCGATTCGCCACCAGAGGATGCTCCGGTATTCGAGCTGAGCGGCAATATAGTTCCTGTCACGATACCGTCCCTCGAAGTAGCCTCTCATTCTCTCTGATCCGCCCAGTGCCGCCAGCTCGTAGAA
>JBATTW010000234.1:0-10502 GCA_049670805.1 Bacteroidota bacterium | reverse complement strand
ACAAAGAACATCACATTTGAGTTCTCCCACTTCATGAGTCCGAATTCCGTGTATCCGGCCGCCAGAGACCTTCACAGGCGGTACCGGGAACACTTCAAAATGTAGAGCTAGACACCGTTTACCATGAGCAAGCTTTCAATAACAAACGGTACCTGGACGCTCGAGCTTTCTGAGCACGGGCATCTGCTGGGGCTCCACGACGGCTCCACCAGAATGCACGTTAGACAGAAAGAGGCAGCCATTTGCGAGCTTCTCTTCGGCAGCCCGGAGAGGAATGTCGTGGTGGCTTCAGCTCAGATCACCCGAAAAACGGCATCATCCGCCCATTTTGAGACAGTTCTGGACCTGGGGACGCCCGTAGCGCTCAGGTTTTCATACGAGGTTCGGGAGCCTGACGGACACGGGACGGCGGTCCTGTGCAGGTTTCAGCTGTTGCCGGATGCCCTTCTCGACACGGATGTTCATCTCCGGTGGTTCTGGGGAGTCCGGCTGACAGAACCTGGGGCGACCATTTTTGCCCCCCTCTTCGATGGTCGGGGACTTAGAACCAATCGGCAGAGGCGCCAGGAGTGGCACTACGTCTGTGTCGGTGGATGGGATGATGGCGGGGGAGAGGGTAAGAGTGAGAGTGAAAGCAGAAGTGAAAGTAGAAGACTGGCGGTCCCCCTGATCGATGAATCTGCACCAGAGTCTCGCTTCCACGTGGCATACTTTGCGGATCCGTTTTTCAGCACCGGGATTGCACTTTCTCCGGATGAATCGCCGGAGTTCATCCAATGTCGGTTCCTGAAGGATGCAGGCGCGGGGCAGTTCCCCGAAAGAACCTTCGGTCTCTATCTCCACGGTGGGGGTGCTGAAACGGCGTTGGAGGGATTCTTCAGACACGGAATAGAGAACTCGCCGCCGGGCCCCGCCTGGCTCCACGATATCGCCATGGTCCACTATGACTTCTTCAGCGAGAAAGGCGAAGGCTGGTTCCGGGATATCGACAAACTGGTGGAACTCTTCGGGGCGGAGGACCGCACAAGGATCGCGCTGACGCTCCACGGCTGTTACGACTTCCTGGGGCGATACTGTTTCAACGAGAAGACGAAACAGTTGGACGATAAGTGGACCGTGATGAAGGGAACCGAGGGGTTGGAGATGTCCCTGAGGGAAATCCACAAGCGGTTAGCGTACGCGAATGAGCGCGGCTTCCGGGTGCTGCTCTATTTTGCAGACGGACTGGCAATCGATTCGGCCGCCCCGAACTACGATGAATCTCTGGTTTTCCGGGAGCCGGACGGAACTCTCCGGACACACTACTGGTCAGGCCCTGATACCTCCGCACAGACATACATCATGGACCCGCTCCACCCGGGTGTGCAGGATTTCTTCCGTGGGTACATGGAGGCGCTCCTCGCGGAGTTCGGGGGAGAGATCGACGGTCTGAACTGGGACGAGACGTTCACAATAAAGACACACGATATCTCCCGGGGTGAAACGGCAGGGTATGCCAGCCGGGTGTTCATGTTTCTCTGCAAGGAGCTGCGTGAGATGGTGAAGGCCCGGAACCCCGACATAGCGTTCCTGGCTTCAGATTGCACGCAGCTGTCCCTGCCGCTGGAGGATGGAACCTACTGGTCAGTCAATACGGCGCAGAATGCACTGGTCTTTGACGGCACGTATCAGGACAGTCAGTGCTATCCGGCGGCATGGCAGTACGGCTTGTTCCCCAATTACCGCAATGTCTTATGGTCCTGCAACTGGAAGCCTGTGGAGAACTTCGAGTGGACGAAGCTGGGGGTAAGGGCTTTTGGCGCGCCCGTTGCGGTCTCCAATGGCTGGGGCGAAAACAGGGGGGTTTCCCGCTATTCAGAAGAAGAGATCCGGAAGCTGATTGAGTTGTTCCGGGAAAAGAAGGCCCAGCCTGGCAGGGTCAAGTGGATCGAGCTGGGCGACCGGGGCTTTTCCGGCGGTCCGGTCTAGTTGTAGCCTCCTTTCTCCATCTCCCTCCCAAAGGACCCACGAGTTAGCCTCCCCGTCCCACTGCCTTGCAGTCCGTCACTTCTCTGAAACATTTCACTGCAGATCCCGTCAATGAGTATAGGTGGATAGTGGCCTTTTTGGCCGTTTGTAGAAGGGAGGCAGGAATGAAAAGACGGGCTACGATCCCGTTCGGGCTGATGTATCTCTTCGGAGCAGCTCTCACTGCCGTGGCGGGCTCACTCGAAGGGAGTGTCAAGGATGCTGTGACGCTGGATCCGATTGTTGGAGCAGATGTAACGGTCCACGTAGTGGTTCCTGATTCCATTCCGCTTCCAACCGAAACCGACTCTGCCGGAGCCTATTCCGTCACCGGCATACCACCGAACAACGAGGTCTATGCGGTTGTCGCCGTAGCGCCGGGGTACATCTACTCCTATGCCCGGCTTGACGATCTCGGATCTTCAGATCTGGTCTATGACATCCGGCTCCAGCCGAAGCCGCCCGCTCCTCCTGGTGGTGGAGGCGGTGACTCCAGCATTGTGGGTGGGACGGTCCTTGGGCGCCTCGGCACTGCCGGAACCCTCACCCCTCTCTCCGGTGCCGCGGTCAGGCTTACCTCTGCGGCGGAAAACCTCAACATCCTGACTGACGGTGACGGGAGTTACGATGTGTTGGTCCCTGTGGGATCCTACTCTATGTCGGTCAGTGCAGCTGGCTATCGGACGCTCGAAGCCGGCGGGATAGGTGTGGATGAAGAGGGTCTGACATTGAGTGCGGTATTGTGGGGGATTGCGACGGATGTTTCCGACCCATTCGAGGATCAGCTGCCTAAATCCTACACCCTATTCGAAGCATATCCAAATCCTTTCAACCCAACGACCACGATACGGTATGCGCTGCCGCGGGATTCCCGTGTCACACTTACGGTCTTCAACATGCTTGGTCAGCCTATCGCGGAGTTGGTGGATGACTATCTGCCCGCCGGCTATTACGACGTCCGCTTCAACGGGAGCGAGCTGACCAGCGGCGTTTACTTTTCGCGGCTGCAGGCCAATGATTTCGTTGCCACACGGCGTTTGGTGTTGATGAAGTAAGATCTCTGCACAGCTGTCCAGCCGCCTGAACGATAAGCTAGACGAGCACATGTCGCCGACGCGCCAGAGTCACCTCGTGCTTCCGTTCTATCTCATCGCCGCGTTGGTTCTTACCTGGCCCCTCGCAAGGCATTTCGATTCGCATCTGCCTGCCGTCTTTACCGAATATGATGCGCTCCTGCATGTCTTCCTGATTGGATGGGGATGGCACGGCCTGACCACCGATCTCCTTGAGGTCTTCAACCTACCCATCTTCTACCCCGAACTTCGGACACTCACTTACATGGATCACATGCTGGGAGAGGCGTTCCTGGCTGGACCCATCATCGAGGGTTTTGGCCTGGGAGCGGGTTACAACTCGCTGGTTATCCTCTCCTTTGTTGCTTCGGGGTATTTCACCTACCGGCTCGCCCGGCTCTACGGGATTTCGCGGGCTGGCAGCTGTGTCGCTGGATTCCTCTTCGCGTTCTGCCCCTATCGGTTCAGCCATCTCGGTTGCCTGAACCAGCTCCAGACACAGTTCATACCTCTGGGACTCTTCTTTGCCGTGCTGTTCATTCGTTCGGGAAGGATGAAGTACGGCGTCGGGGCCGCGCTCACTCTGGCTGTCCAGAGCTACTTCGGGTGGTACTCGACGTTTCATCTGCTCGTGGCGCTGGTGCTGCTCCTGGGTTGGGAAGTGATGCGTGAGGGTGGAGGATGGCGTCGTGTACCCTGGAGAAAAGGAGTACCGCTTGCACTGATGAGTGCAGCCCTTGCGTTGCCGGTCACGCTCCCCTATCTCCTCCAGAGACTGGACATGCCGGAATACAATCGACCGTTCAGCGAAACCATCCGGTGCTCGGCCGACCTGCTCGACTACCTCCGCGTGAACTCCGATAACATCCTGGCCTGGCTTGTTCCGTCCCTGGGTCACATGTTCGGGTTCTTCCCCGGGGTCGTGCCCACGGTCCTGGCCACGGTGGCAATCGCTTCGGTCTACCGAAAGCTGCAGATCCCTGCTCCTTCCGAGCCGCGGAGTGGTCGGGGAAGGCTGCGGGAGCGAGTCCGCGCGTTTCGGAGACTGGGGGATACGGGATACCTCCTGGTTCTGGGGGTTTCCGGATTTGTGCTTTCACTGGGGCCAATTCTTCAAGTGGCGGGCCATCGCCTCTGGATCCCGCTCCCCTATGCTCTCTTCTACTATATCATCCCTGGCTTCTCTAGCATGCGGACACCGGGCCGGTTCGCCGTCCTTGTCGCACTGGCCGCTGCGGTGCTGGCGGGGGTGGGGTTCGACGCTCTCCGGCGCCGGTATCCACGGCTCGGTTCCCTCTTGCTGGTGGGCACCTTGCTGGTGGCGGGAGCTTTGGCCTGGTGCCCGGACCTGCCATTCGTTCCTTATCCGGATCGTGCCTCGATGCCACCGGTCTACAGCTGGCTGGCTGCGCAGCCGGACTCCAGCCCCGTTCTGGAGCTGCCGGTCCCGGCCAGGGATGGCATGGAGAGCCCCACGGACGTGCGCCGACAGATGTACGTTCTCTACCACGGGAAGCCCCGCCTGGACGGTGCGAGCGGGTTTAGCTCAAACCGATACAATGCATTCAGACGGGAGATGCAGGCGTTTCCGGCGGAGACATCAATTCTGCGAGCGTACGATATGGGAGCTCGCAGATTGATCATTCATTACGGGGACTACGCACCGGGGCTCCAGGAGGGAATGCGGAACCGTGTGGAGAAAGCGAAAAATCTCCGTGAGGTCGCTGCCTTTGGCCAGGACGTGGTCTACGAGATCCAGTGACCGGGAATGCAATGAGTGCTGCTGAGCAGACAAGAAATGCCTTGATTTTCCTTCCGTAGCGGGGTATACTTCCTTCAGGTTTCGGTGTCACGCGGGTTGGTGATGAACCCCTGGCCATCGATCTGGCTGTACGCCTCACGACGACCACGCTTCTCCTCGACTTCCGCGCAACACCAGAGCTCCTTTCTGCAATCTTGCCTTAGCTGCGCCCACCAGGGGAAACCATGATCCATCGTGGGACGGACACTCTCGCCCTTTCTCACACACGGGAAGCAAGGCGCTACCAACCGGGAGGCAATCATGATGTGCAAAAGAATGAGCCAGGGACGCACATTCCGTCTAATCGTGGGGGTATTCTCAATTCTTGCCCTTTCCGTTTCATTTTTTCTCCAGAGTGATCACTCCAAACCGACCCAGTATCGACAGTCGGCTCTAGATGGTACGCACCATGGTCCGTACAGCGTACTCCTGTCAAGACCATTGACATTTGAGCAGAACCAGGGACAGATACACGAGCAGGTCAGGTTCATTGCGCGAGCTCAGGAGTACGATCTCTTTCTGTTGAGAGGCAAAGCCCGGTTCAATCTGAAATCCTCCACGGATCAGAGAGCTCCGGAGCATCGCCCGATCAGTATGATGTTGGTCAATGCGAACCCGGCTGCAACTGTCTGTGGAAAGAACAGGCAAGAAGGAACAACAAACTACTACGTGGGGAACGACAGGTCCAGGTGGAGAGAAGACATCCCCAATTTTGCAGGTGTACAATACGGAGATATATATCCGGGGATCGACCTTGTCTACTATGGCACTCAACAGCGGATCGAGTATGATTTTGTCGTGTCGCCTGGCGCCGATCCGGATGATATCAGATTTGAGCTGGACGGACCCGACCGTATAGAGCTGGACAGGAAAGGTAACCTCGTGATGCAGGTCGGATCGGAAACAATGAAGTTCGAGTCCCCTGTCATATACCAGGAGATCGAGGGAAAGAAAAATCTCATTGCAGGAGCATTTTCCCTGGCGGGGGAGAACCAGGTTGGCTTTACACTGGGTACATATGATCCGCAGTTCGATCTCGTGATTGACCCCATCTTGACCTATGCGACGTATCTTGGTGGTACGGCAGCGGAGCGTATTGGAGCGATCACCGTTGACACAGACAGGAACATCTATATAGTTGCGTCGACCTCGTCGGCAGATTTCCCCACGACAAACCCGGTGATCGGAGCTGGAGGGAACCTGGACATCGTGGTGGCAAAGATATCGACCGATGGCTCGTCACTGCTCTACTCCACGGTGATGGGAGGAGGCAGGGTAGATTACGGTGTTGATATTGACGTTGACACCGAGGGTAACGCCTACATCTGCGGTACGTCAGCCTCCTATGACGATGATCAGACACCCGGTATTGACGAGTCATTTCCCATTGTCAATGGATACCAGACAGGTCTTGCGGGAGACTATGGGCAGGATGTCGTTGTGGCGAAGCTCGGCACGACGGGAAACCTGTTGTACTCATCCTATCTGGGAGCTAACAACGATCAAGATGAGGCAAAGGCGATTGCTGTGGATCAATCAGGGAATATGTACGTAACAGGGACCACTTATCCCTCGCTTGATGTGCCCCGTTTTCCCATCCGCAATGCCTTTCAACCCAATGCCGGGAGCTATGGCATCGATGGGTTCGTGACCAAATTCAATCCGAATGTGATGGGTGATGCGTCCCTGATGTATTCAACATACCTGGGCGGGCAGAACACGGACACACCGAGCGATATTGCCGTAGACGGAGCTAGTAATGCCGTCATAGTTGGTACAACCGAAGCTGACGATTTTCCACGGGTGAACCCACTGTTTGCTACCAGGAAAGGAAGCACCGACGCGTTTGTGACAAAGCTGGCCGCCGCCGGTTCCTATGCAGTCTATTCTACGTACATCGGTGGTGACGGCACTGATAATGCCATGGTGGTGAAGATTGACAGCGATGGGTTTGCCTACATCGCCGGTAATGGTTCTGATGGTTTTCCTACCACAGCAGACGTCTATAACGATACGGGGTATGCGGGATACGGGGGATCGATGCTGTTCAAGATTGACCCGGGTGGCACAACGCTGGAGTTTTCAACCTTTCTTTTCCCCTATGGGCCACCTCTCACGCTCGCAATAGATGAACAGAAGAACGTCTACTTTCCGGCCACCTACTATGCGAACTCAGTCTGGCATTGGGTTGTCAACACACTGGAGAGAACGGGATCCAGGATCTTGAAGGTAGACGAAATTACGGGTCTGGATTTTTTGAATATGGGCAGCTACCGGGCATTTGCTTTAGATGACAAAGGAAACGTGTTCTTTGCGTTTTCTCCCACGAGAGCGGATCTACCCACGATTACTCCGATTCAAGCGAACCTGGCAGGCGGTTCGGATCTCTACATCGCCCGGACTGGAAAGGACTACATAAAACTCACATCCATCTATCCAGGTCCCACGAAGAAACTATGGCTTCCGTACACCCTTCGTCCGGGGGAGGAGTGGGAGTTCAGATGCTCGTTGCGGTACGGGTTGTTTGCCTCGAACAGGGGTACTATTGAGATCACGATCGAAGATGACAGGGGAAATGAGCTGACCAGCCGTACCATACCGAATGTTCCCGCCGCAAACGACTGGCAATACAATAACATTGATTTGACCAAGATCACGGTCCCTGATGTCCAGGAGAGTGATTCGCTCTTTGTGAAAGCGTATCTCACGCCGGAAGGTCACGCTCAGCCCATAGATTCATCTGTCTTCGCATACAAGATCGTGGTGCACAAATGGACGTTCATGTTCTACATGGATGGGGACAACAACCTTGAGGGGGCGGCTCTCGCCGATATCGCAGAGATGAATGTGGTAGGATCGAATGATAGTCTCGCAATTGTCGGGCTTCTGGATCGGCACCCCGGATACGCTCAGACCGTCCCGGATGACTGGTCTGAATCCCGCTATTTTGTCCTCCTGCCCAATGGGGAGAATAAGGTGAGGCAGATGGGGGAACTGAACGTGGGGAACCCGCTCACGCTAGTGAATTTTGTCCTGTGGGCCAGGCAAAACTTTCCGGCCGACCACTATGCGCTGGTTCTGTGGGATCATGGCGGGGGATGGATGGCGCAACAGGCTTCAAGCGTAATCAGTTCTGAGTCGGCTCCGCGATTTCCGCTCCTCCCTCCCGGGGCTGTGGATGGATTCGAACCGTACCTGGATGTCGGTTCGGATGAAACCAACGGCGATCGATTGATGAGTCTGGAGATTCAGAGGGCTCTCAGCAGATTGCCAAAGTCCGATATTTTGTGGATCTGCACCTGTCTCAATGGAATGGTCGAGAATGCGTTCCAGTATCGCAATGCAGCCGAATACTATACTGCCTCTCAGGATGTGGCACCGTCCAGAGGATGGAACAATCAGACGTTCTTTGAGCTGATCAGGGAACATCCTGATATGACTCCTCGTGAAGTTGCTACGTGGATTGTTCAGTCGTACGGCAACGCGTATTCCCCCGATCACCAGCACATCACTCAATCTGCAATACAAATGAGCAGGGTGGATGAGGTTGTGAACGAGGTGGACGGTCTTGCCGGAGTGTTGATTGATAAAGAACCATGGGCGGAGATTGATTCGGCGCTGGCGAACAGCTGTTGGTTCCCCCCGTTTCCGTATAGGGATCTCTACGATTTCGCCTGGAACCTGAAGGCGGAATCCCTGGACCCGGACGTCAGACTTCAGTGCGATAGAATCATGGGCACGCTGTATGATTGTACCGTGGCGAACTATGCCAGCCAGCCGGTAGGAAATGCATCCGGGCTCTCCATCTTCTTCCCGACGAGTCTGGCGGCCTATGATGAACAGTATCACAAGCCGGGCAACATTGAGTTTGCGGAAGAGACGCTGTGGGACGAGTTTCTCCTGCTCTACCTTAACAGGAAGAAGCTGCCTCCGGGTGTTGAGGGGCCGGTGATCGATACCTACGAGGTCAACGACTCGTTTACCCAGGCCTTTGGCCCGCTGTTGCCGGAAGAGTTGTATCTCTCCTATATCCCCTATGCCGGAGATGAGGATTTCTACTTCTTCACCACCGGACTCTCGACGAACGCCTCGGTGAAGTTGACTAGCCCCAAGGGGATCAACTACGATCTGAGGGTGATGGATGCAAACCAGCAGACCATAGATTCATCGAATCTGGATCAGGAGGTGGATTCCGTGGCCATCGCCAATCTGCAGCCAGGAACCTACTACATTGAGATCGTCACCAACAACAATTTCTTTGAGCAGCCATATACACTCGAACTTGCATATGAAGGAAGCCGCATGGGTCAGATCCCCATCTCCTTTGACGACGGAGAGCCAGCCGGGGGACGCTATTCAGATGTTGCGGGCGAAGTGCTTGGCGCCAATTTCCGAGCACCAACCTATCCTATGAAGCTGGAGGAGGTATCGTTCTTCCTCAACTCCACTGATGGTGCGGGGAGCGGCGGTGATGGGTCGTTCTATGTCTGGCTGGCGGATTACTACGGCACCAAAACCGATCCCTTCAAGGTTACGCCACCCGGAACGGATGCACCGGCGGCTGCAGGGAGCTGGTTTGCCGTGGATCTCTCGGACAAGGACATTGCCCTGGAGGCCGACTTTTTTGTTGGGGTCGGTTATGACGGCGTGAACACCCCCGTCCTGGGCATAGACTCGACAGATGACGCTCGGACCTTTTTGTGGGATGATTCGATAGGAACGTGGGAGGCGTTGCCGCTCACGGCGTTCATTCGTGCAAAAGCGAGCTATCTCGAGAGCCCCCACCAGGTGGCTTTCAGATTGCCTGAAGACGAGTATGGCCTGCCAGGCGCATCGTTATCCGTCCCCCTGATGCTCTCAAACATGGCTGATTCGGATATTGATTCTCTGGAATTGACCCTGTCCTATGACCCAACAATACTGCATCTCACTGGTTTCTCTTTCGTCAATACCATTGGTGCAGACTGGCTCATCGGCGAGCTGGACACGACCTTGACTGGTCGCGTGAATATCGTAGCCAAGGCCGGGACACCCCTGACGAAGGACGAGACGCTCTTGAACATGAGCCTCGTGATTGAACCGGACGCAACAGTTGGCGACACATCCCATATCGTCCTGGAGCGTGTTCTTGTCAATGGAGGCCAGATACTGTCATCAAGCCGAAATGCCAGAGTGATCATTGGCTCTGTCAGCGACGTTGAAGATGAGTTGTCCGTTTCACCCGAGCGGTTTGCATTGTATCAGAACTATCCCAATCCCTTCAACCCCATCACAACACTGCAATACGACGTGCCACACTCCTCACATGTCCGGATCACCATCCTGGATATACTCGGAAGGCATGTGAAGACAGTGGTCGACAGGCACCATCATCCAGGACAGTATCGGACAGTATGGGATGCTACGGATGACAGCGCTATACCCGTTGCCGCGGGCATCTACTTCTGTCGCATGGAGGCCGGCACGTTTGTGAACGTGAATAAATTGGCGTTGGTGAAATAGTATCAAATGATACCAGGTGTGGGTGGTTAATTAAGTTAGATTTCAGCTCCTCAGGAGTCAAGTGGTATGAGATCGAGATAC
Source organism: Bacteroidota bacterium (assembly GCA_049670805.1). Classification (GTDB taxonomy): domain Bacteria; phylum Bacteroidota; class Ignavibacteria; order UBA10030; family UBA6906; genus JBATTW01. The sequence continues at coordinate 38 of JBATTW010000234.1, read as the reverse complement.
TGTTTGACGACTGAGGGTCTGAGTCTGATGATACGTGC
>JBATTW010000233.1:0-5358 GCA_049670805.1 Bacteroidota bacterium | reverse complement strand
GAGCCACGAGGTGACGCTCACAAGTAAGCGCAAACAGAATTTTGTGGAGTACTACGAGCGGCTCCGTGAAACAAAACTCTCATCCAACACTCGGCAGTCTTGGAAGGATGCGCTCCACCACTTGCTTGAGTTCGCTGGCGAGCCACTCACCTTTGCTCGAATGAACCGAGAGTTCTTTGAAGACTTCAAGGCTCATCTCTTGAAGACGAAGACGCGGCGGGAGAAACAGATCTCCACGAACTCGGCGCAAATCTACTTTTCCCGGATCAAGACAGCTTTGAACCAAGCTGTTAAAGACAACATCGTCAGCCAGAATCCGGCCAGTCTTGTCAGCATCAGAAAGGAGCAGCACCTCCCCGTCTTCCTCACACTTGACGAGATTCGGAAGCTTGACGAGACCCCATGCTCAAACGCCACCGTGAAGGTGGCATTCCTCTTTGGCTGCTTCACAGGCTTGCGCTACTCAGACATCTGTGCACTCACGTGGGACAAGATCAAGGACGGCTTTCTGGAGTTCCGCCAGAAGAAGACCGGGCATCCTGAGCGACTCCCTCTCTCAAAACAAGCAAGAGAGATACTGAAAGCCCAGAAGGGTGCACCTCGGAGCGAACGGATCAGGCAGGTACTTCCCGAAAACGTGGTCTTCTACCTGCCGTGTCAGTCTGTCGTTGACAAGATTCTGAAGAAATGGGCTGAGAAGGCCAAGATCGAGAAGCGCCTATCGATGCATAAGGCGCGGCACAGTTTTGCCACCCTCGGCTTGGCCAGTGGGATTGACATCTACACGGTCTCAAAGCTCTTGGGTCACCGCAACTTGGCCACGACCCAGATCTACACGCATGTCCTTGACGAAGGGAAAAAGCGAGCTGTGGAGAACTTGCCGTCGCTTCACAAATGATCGCACTTAGTGAAAACCTCAGGGGAATCAACCTGTTTTGTGGCGGGGGGCTGATTACGCCGAGGTGAGCCCGTCGGATAAATACTGATATTTTATCAAAATCATTGGCGAAAACGAGGAACCTCGAAGAGTTGCGCATAGCTGGTGGGCGGGAGACTCTGGTCACGCAACCTGTGGATGAGTGACTATGTCCCAACCGGGGACTCATGGCTCTCACCTGCCCGACGTCCCCCTGTCAAATGAGTTTATTTACTCGAAACCCTTATGCAACAGCAACTTAACATTCTGGTCACCCCTGTTAATGGTCATAAATTACCGGTTTCGGGCCGTTTTATCGCGTTTCAACCCGCAGAAACGAAATTATCTGACCATCGAATGCCGTTTTGGTCATCTGGTCATTCTCTCCTGTGGAGTCTGACCATGTCCAAAAGGGAGATGACGCTTCGTGGGACAATGCCCATTGCCACTACACTCAAAGGATAGCAAGAGAAGCCAAATGACACCTTCTGAAAGAGAGCCCCTCTCCGAAGAGAAAAATGCCGAACACGGTTGGGCAGAACTCGAGCTCCCTGCCACGTTTCAGGAACAAGAGGTCTGGGCCAAAAAGTACGAGAAAAAGGGGCGAGGGAGACCCCGCAGCAACCCAAGCCTCGAGGAGTACACACTCAAGACCATCCTATCGAGCCTTGAGAGCTCAGTTGACCACATCTTTGGTCATCTTGCTGACTATGACCTGTGGCTCCGCGACGACACCGCACTTGATAAGAAACACATCTTGGACGATGGTAGACTCGCTTACAGAATCCGGGTCCCCGTCAGCGGTCCGAACTATCGAGTTGGCTTCTCGGATGGGATGAGGTTCGCAGTCGAGGTCTTCCAGAGATGGTTGGCTCCAGAAATGCTCTCCGAGATGATTGAGAAGAATGGCTTGACGCTCAACGCTACGAAGGAAGCCATCCGAAGAGAGGCTCTTAAGGAGCGAAACAGGAAAAGCGAAGCTCTCGCGAAATTCGACCAAGAAATGCAGGAGTTTTTGAAGAAGCACCACCCGCTCCCCAGCGATATTCTTCGGAAGGTGCGCCGGCCGGCGGTTTCCCGGAAGGAAATACTCCGGTTCATAAAAGCCTTAAAAACCTTTGATCGGCCCGCCAGTTTCAAAGACTTGGCAGAGGAGTTGGGGGCGACCATTGAGCAGGTAAAAGATCTTTACCAAGAAGCCCTGAGGCAGAGATTTCCCGTCAAAACCGGGAAAGACAGAAAGGAAAGGGAGTACCTGATGATATAAATCCCGGAAATAATCTACTCCTGCGGTAGTACAACACATCGTACCCCACCCGCACGATTTTCCCGGAACTCTTCACGGAAAATGTTTCTCCGTATTTTTGGACTGCACTGACCGAGGATGACACGCAGTTCGTGTCAAGACGTTCCCGATCACATACAGTCACAATGATCCGTGGAGAAGCCGTGGACCAATCAAACCAAACCCAACCCGATCTTCAGACCCTTATTGCGGCGTACATGCAGCGGCCCATCAGGCTGGAGGAGGCTGCAGAGTATCTCGGCGTTTCAAAGAGCTATCTGTACAAGCTCACATCAAAATCCGAGATACCCCACTACAAGCCCAATGGGAAGACAATCTACTTCAGACGCGAGGATCTCGAGAAGTGGGCGCTGAGACGCAAGGTAGCAAGCAGAGAGGAGGTGCGGCACAATGTCCAATCGCGCTGACTGCACCGTTCTTGCTACGCTCTTTCCCGGAAGGACCGACCGAATTGGATTGATGACCGAGGCAGGGCCAATCTCCAGAACTATTGATCCAAAGAAACTCTTTGTTCATCTCGACAACCACACTCGGGGAATCGAACGCTGTGGCATCTACAACGTGCTTCCCGATGATACTGTCCGATTTGCGGTCCTCGATTTTGATAGTCACGGTGCGAGCGACCCCATCACGCTCGAAGCAATGGAGAAGCTCTCTATCCGCTATCAGTCGTTCCTCCGAGAGCGCCACATCTCATGCTATCGGGAGATTTCAAAAAGCGGGCGTGGGAACTATCACATCTGGATTCCGTTTGAGAGGCCGCTTCCTGCCGCTCGAGTGAGAATGGCTATGCAGGTTCTCGTGCAGAGGGTGGGCAATGTCAATGGCAACTCTGGCATCGAAATCTTTCCAAAGCAGGACCAGCTGAATGGGAGAATCGGGAATTTCATCTGGCTACCGTATTTTGGACGAGATGAGGGAGGCGATAGAACTGTGTTCTTGGAACCAGGCGGGACCCGCTCTGTTGTGGAAGTACGACAGAATTCTCTGGAGCACTTTGAGGCACTTGTGAATGAACTACAAAAGGCCAATGGGGGTGATGGCAATCTCGATAGAATCGCGCCGCAGGCCGTTGATGCGTCCACTCGGAAACCACATGTGGTGGAGCTGCTGAGGGCTGACGAGATTCTTGAGGGGCAAAGGCACGATTCGCTCACACGCATTGTTGGCCACTGGAAGCGCCGCTCGATCTGTCAGGAAGAGACATTGATGCTGGCGAATCTGTGGAACAAGCGACTTCGCAATCCGCTCCCAGTGGAAGAGGTTGAGTCAACAATCCGGTCCCTCTACAAATCACTCGCGTCTGACGCGGTGCCGGGATTTGAACTGTGCAATGGCCTTGAGGCCTTGGACATGCAGATTGAGAGCCCCGCATTCCTCGTAGAAGATCTGATCCGAGAAACATCGCTCAACATGCTGTTCGGAGAACCCGAATGTGGGAAGAGCATGCTGGCACTCAACTTGTCGCTTGCAGTTGCGACCGGAGCCCAAGATTGGCTTGCCTATAAGCTCAACAAGCAGGGGAAGGTCTTGTACGTCAACAACGAGGTCGCGCTTGAGGATTTCATCTGGCGGATCAAAGCTATGGCGTCAGAGATAGACCCAAAGGAAGCACTCAAGAATCTCATCTTTCCAAAGGTTCTTCCTGAGGGAGAGCAGTTTTGGCACCATCTGGATGAGGTGGTATCCGAAGAACGCCCAGCCCTGTTGGTGGTGGACACTTTCTACATGCTACATCAGGCTGAAGAGAATGACAGCTCAGACATGAAACCAATCCTGAAGAAATTCCTTGCGCTCAGGGATGAGTACAAGATGGCCGTCCTCCTGATTCATCATACAAAGAAAGGGTCACATTTCTCCAAGATGCACAATGAACAGATGAGAGGCTCGAGCGTGTTTGGTGCGATGCCAGACACGGTTCTGCAGATGAAGAGATCAGGATCGGACGACACGAAGCGATATCTGAAGCCGACGAAGCTTCGTCATAGTTCCGACCTTGCTCGAGTTTGTCGGCAGCTCGGATTTGACGCTGAGACGCTCTGGTTCACTGACGAAGGTGAGATCGCCGAGGGGGATCAACAACCCCCGAAGCAGCCCGCTCGGGCCATCGAGCGGATCTCCACACAGGACGTGTTCCGGGGTAACGGGGTACTGCAAGCGAAGGAAATTGTGGCTCGCGTGAGATCGCTCGGGTATAGTGGGAAGACAACCCAGAGACTCTTGGAGAGATGGATTTCAGATGGGCTTGTGGAGAAGGTCGAACACGGCCGCTACAAGGCCAACGGGTTGAATGGCAACAGGATGGTGGGTTGACCGGGACAGGCTGGACATGGCACAAGTCAATCCATGTCATCTATCGAGATTCTTTTCTCTGTCTATTACCAGTGTTCGGAGATTGTCGTTGAAGCGCTGGGCATCTGCGCTGAAGTGGGATCTCCGATGGCAATTGGGGCAAATGGCAGCCACCCATCTCGGATCGTCGGGGCCACCGTCCGAGAGTCGGCGTATGTGGTGAACTTCAAGATACGGTTGGCCGGCTGAGGTCCTGAAGGGGGCCTCCTTGCCGCAACCTTCGCACACCCCTGCAGCACGTTTGAGGGCGTACAGCTTGATTGCTTCACTTCGTACATAGTACGACGTCTTTCGGTCTCTTATCGCTTCACGATTGCCTGCTCCCTCAAGGGCTTTCTTACGCAGTATGGAAAGCGGCAGTGATTCGTTGACGGCTTGCTTGGCTGATGTCTGGCTTACCAGTTCTTGTACAGGGCAGAGCTGAAAAACGATCGTCCGGCGCGTCTTTCCTTTGCTATCCGGCCCCGATCCGAATTGGTGTCCGATACACACCATCTGGCTACTGTATCGAACGAACCCACGCCTGGTGGCCTCAAAGAGGTGTAGATCCTTTCCATCTCCTACATGGTCCCTGATGGCAGCATTCCCCCTTACGAATTCCATATCGCCGACCTGGCCCTCGCCAGTGTACAGGAAGACACCATCCGGGGTCCAACTATCACTGTACCCGTGATGCTTACCGGTATCGCCCGTGAAGATGAGTACCACATTTGCGCGAACCGGCGTACTGATGCCACCCTGAGCCTGCCCACCGATGCTGGCGTGGATGTCCCTTCTCTTGTAC
>JBATTW010000232.1:0-4286 GCA_049670805.1 Bacteroidota bacterium | reverse complement strand
GGCGTATCCCATGTAGACAGCTTTCTTATCCTGTGGCGCGACCAGACCGATGTAACTGTAGTACTTCGGGTGGGCTGTCATTTCACCGATGGAGAAAACGGCGATGCCCAGGATAAAAATCCATGGGGTGGAGGCGAACGCCAGGAACACGAATCCCAGGACGCCGATGGTGATCCCGCCGACCATAGTTGGCAGCGGCTTGAACGTTTTTACTATTCGACTGACGAGTACCTGTAGCAGAATTATCGTTCCTGCATTGATAACCGTCACGTGTTCGACGTCAAAGCTGAACGGAATCCCAATTGACGCAAACGCATCGTTCACCGGTGTGGGATCGATGAAATCGCGGAGGAACCAGAGGACGGATCCAAAGTTCTGGAAGTAGAGGATCCAGAAGCCGGAGTAGACGAAGATCATCAACATGAATCGAGAGTCGCCCAGGACCATTGCTGCTCCGGAGAGAACCTCCTTCAGGGACTTCGTGCTTTCAGGTTTGGGCGGGTCACGATACAGGAAGATCGTCGGGAGGATCATGAGCGCGCAGTAGATGGAGGAGGCGGTGAAGACGAGATTCCAGGAGAATCCTTTGAAGTAACTGACAGCGAGTGGGGCCAGGAATGCGCCAAGGTTGATCATCCAATAGTAGATGCCAAATCCGAACCCTGAGTTCTCCTCAGTGGTGGTGCGGGCAATCGTCCCTGAGATGATCGGTTTGAAGAGCCCGGAACCGGTGGCCATTACCAGCAGAGCGACAAATATGGTCCCGTAGGCGGTCATATGACCGCTGGCGAAATAGCCGGCTGCCAGGAGCGAAAAAGCGACGAGTAACATGCGTCGGTAGCCGTACCGATCGGCCAGGGCCCCGCCCAGGATAGGGAGAATGTACGTGCATGCGTAGATGAGACCCTGGAGGAAACCGACAGACTGCTCGGTAAATCCCAGGCCGCCCTCCATGAGCGAGTTTGTGAGGTAGATGGCAAGGACCGAATTCAAACCGTAATAGGCCGCCCGTTCAAAGAGCTCCATAACATTAGCGACCCAGAACACTTTTGGATATGAGCGCACCAGTCCTGGTTTCTTGTCTTCTGTCATTGTGCACCTGGCCAGCGGTTAGCGGGGCATGCTTGGGGATTCGGGAAAGCAAAGAGAGTGAAACTCGATGTGGCCGGCGGGATGTGTTTCTTCATCTACCGGTCGGGTCGATGAAGTGTCCACCCTGGTCTGCGCTCCTTCAGCTTCTGGACAGTCTCCTTGAGGGCGAGATCTTTTCTGAGCTGCTGTGCAAAGCGCTCGGCCTGAGCTCCGTCGAGGAACCAGTCTGAACTCACCCTTCTCCTGTAGAAAAAGAGCTTCTTGTACACACGGACGATCCAGTTGGATCCCTGGCCCGCAATCCGGACAACTTCGACCTGGTATCCGCCTTGATTGGTATCAGCCATCAGTGACAGGTGTATTGGGAGCACGGATAACAACGGACAGAAAATACGGATAAGAGTTCTGAATTCCAAACTTGGGGATTCAAGGAGGTTTCCGTATATTGGATGCATGGCAAGAATTCTCCGTGTTACTTCGCGTGTGGCCATCCCCGAAAGCGAATTGCGTTTCCGCTTCTCACGCAGTTCCGGCCCGGGAGGCCAGCATGTCAACAAGGCCTCCACCCGGGTGGAGCTGATGTTCAATCTGACGGAAAGCAACTCTCTCACAGAAGGGGAGAAGACGAGGTTGACCAGGGCCCTCGGGCGTTGGCTGGATGCCGACGGGACAATCCGGATCGTCGAGGAGGGCTCGCGTAGCCAGTGGTCAAACCGGAAACGGGCCGCCACGAAGCTCGTAGAGATGCTCAGGATGGGCTTGAAGGTTCGAAAACGACGTCTCCCGACCAGACCATCGAAGAAGGCCCGGGAGAAACGTCTGGAGCAGAAGAAGCGCCGTGGACAGGTAAAGAAAATGAGATCCGGTCCAGAGGAATAGGGAACCGGAGTCCGGACGGGGCTGTTAAGAAGCCATAACGGACAAATCGTACATGAGTATACTTCGGGTGAGTATTGAGAGCTACTGCTACATTACTACTCCTTCTTCTCGTTCTCCCGGGTAGATCCGACGGCCAGACAGGAGTCATTGTGGGTGTTGTAGTCGACAGAGTTTCCCAAGAGCGACTGCCCGTGGTGAACGTTCAGGTTCTTGGAACTACGCTGGGCGCATCCTCGAATTTGGAAGGCAGGTTCACCATCACGGGTGTGGCCTTCGGAACCTACGAGGTTCGTGCCTCCCTGGTCGGGTACGAGCCGCTGGTGCTTGCCGACATAGTGGTCAATGCTGGGAAGCCAACCGAAATGGTGATCGAGCTGGGGCAGATGCCAGTGGATCTGGAAACAATCGAGGTGACCGCTTCCTATTTCCAGAATGACCCTGATGTACCCCTCAGTGTGCAGCGTCTCTCATACGAAGAGATACGTCGGTCGCCGGGTGGTTTTGAGGATGTTGTTCGCGCGATATCCGTTTTCCCTGGAGTCGCACAGGTGGAACCAGGCCGCAACGACCTCGTGGTTCGTGGTGGAGCTCCTTCGGAGAACCTCTTTGTCATCGACAACATTGAGATACCGAACATCAACCATTTCGGCACGCAGGGGGCAACCGGTGGTCCGCTGAGCTTCATCAACCTGGACTTCGTTCGGGAGACATCCTTTTCCACAGGCGGCTTTGGGGTGCGGTACGGAGACAAGCTATCGTCCGTTTTGAATATCGATCTCAGGAGCGGTCGACGTGACCAGCTCGGTGGCAAAGCGACCGTGTCAGCGACGATGTTTGGACTGAATCTCGAGGGGCCTCTACAGGACAAAGGCTCGTTCGTTCTCTCCGCCCGCAGGAGCTATCTGGACTTCATATTCAAGGCCTCAGGCTTCAGCTTCGTGCCCGAATACTGGGATTTCCTTGCCCGGTTCGACTACAGTCTGGACGAAGCCAACACATTGACAATCTTGGGAATAGGCGCCCTTGACGACGTGAATTTCTCGTCCGAGACCCTTGAGGACCGGTACGACAACGCACGTATCTACGGGACCAAGCAGTCGCAGTATTCTGTGGGTCTTAGCTGGCGGCACCTTTTCAAGAACGGTTTCTCCACCGTGACGCTTGGCCGGTGGTACGTGGAGTACGAGGGCCAGCAGAAGGACATCTTCCTCAATCCGATTTTTCTGAATCTGTCCAAAGAGAGCGAAACCGATTTGAGGGCTGACGTGGTCCTCAAGGCGTTCGAAGGGAACACAGAGTTCACATTTGGGTCGCAGGTCAAGAGGGTCCGCGGGGATTATACCATGAAGCTCCCTCCATTTGTCACTTCATTTGGTGACACGATTTCGGCGGATCTCGACGACGCGGGTGGTTCCGGATACAAAGGCTCACTCTATGCTCAAGTCGTCCAACGACTGCCTCTGAGATTTCAGCTCAACCTGGGTGGAAGGGTCGACTATTTTGGTGTGATCGACAGAAAGTTCTACTTCTCACCGCGGGGGTCGCTCAGCCACGCCCTGTCGGCACAGACGACCGTGACACTGAGTGCGGGACTCTACCACCAGTTCCCGTCGTATGTCTGGTTGGTCGGCACCCCGGGCAACACCAGCCTCGACGCGATCAATGTGGAACAGTACATTCTGGGAATTGAACATCTCCCGCTGGCCGATGTGAAACTCAGGGTTGAAACCTTTGCGAAGCGTTACAGCGATTATCCTACAAGCGTCGCTCGACCATATCTTGTCATGGCAAACACGGGTGGGGGGTATCAGGGGACAGAGGATGATTTTTCGTCATTCGGTCTGGATCCGCTGGTGAGCATGGGAAGCGGAAGGTCGTACGGAGTGGAGTTCCTTGTGCAGAAAAAGCTTTCTGAAATCCCTCTTTACGGCCTCATTAGCGTCACGGTCAGCGACACGCGCTTCAGCGCACTGGACGGGGTGGAGCGGAGCGGGACATATGACCAGCGGGCGATTATCAACCTGAGCGGGGGGTACCGGTTTGATGAGCGGTGGGAGGCCAGTTTCCGATTTCGATTTGCCACCGGCCGACCATATACGCCGTACAATCCCGACGGCACGCAGAGCGTGGCCGACTACAACTCCCTCAGACTCATGAACATCCATTCCCTGGATCTCAGGGCTGATCGCCGATGGAATTTCACCGGGTGGGCACTTATCGCCTATCTAGATATCCAGAATGTCTACAACAACAAAATCGTAACCTCGGTCCACTGGAATTCGCTCGAGCAACGCCCGGAGTTCAACGAGAGCATC